>CAYOUE010000164.1:0-7182 GCA_964407075.1 uncultured Hyphomicrobiaceae bacterium | reverse complement strand
GGCCTCGAGTCCACCCAGATCATGGCCTGGCAGCTTCATGCGGGCGGCAAGTCCGCCGTCAGCCCGGACACGGTCGGCATTCCGCCGCTGAACTGAGGCAGAACATGCGGCGCGGAGGGCAAACGTCTTCCGCGCTGTTTCCCTGCCCGACCACAGGCAGCCAGCGCATGGCGACAGGACAGCCGAACCCTTCACGGATGGCGAAAGCCGATTTCCTGTCCGGCATCATGTTTTTTTTGCTCGGCGTCTACATGATAGCCGCGGGTGCCGGGATGCCCGGACAGGCCGAAGTCTCTTTCATCGAGAAAGGCGGCGAGCCAGGACGCGTGCCGATCGTCGTCGGCATAGCGATAGCCATCTGCGCAGCGATACTGTTGATGCGCGCGCTCGGACAAGGCGGCCATAAACTCGGCGCAAGCCTGCCCGTCAGCGGCGAGATGCGCAGCGGCGTCAAGCGCTCGGCGTTCACCGCTCTGATATGCACCGTCTATGCGACGCTGCTGATCGGTTCAAGCATCGGCGGCTGGCGCGTTCCCTACGAAGCAGCGACCGCGGTTTTCGTCTTCGCGTTCATCGTGATTTTCGACTGGCCCGACGCCGCGGAACGCGGCGCGGCGCGCTGGCGCAGCTTCGAGCGCCGATGGCCGGGTTTGGCGGGACGGATCAAATCCTCCGCGGGCGGCTCTCTGGCCGAACGGGCGCCGCATCTCTGGCTGCTCGCGATGGCGCTGATCCAGGCGGTCATCACCGCCGCGGCCGTGACCTATCTGTTCGAGAAAGAGTTCCTCGTCACGCTGCCGTAGAGAAAACATTTCGAGCGGCAACGCTTTACGGCCTCAAGGGTAGTCGAATGGAAAGCATCGCAGGGCTGTTCGCATATCTGGCGCAGATCGGCGGCCTGGTTGCGGCGTCCACCGTCAAATTCGCAGCGCCCGAAATGCTGCTTCTGGCGGGCGGCGGCACGCTGCTCGGCATCTGCATCGGGATGCTGCCGGGCCTGACGGCCACTATGGGCGTGGCGCTGCTCACGACGCTCACCTACCGCATGAGCCCGGACCAGGCGATCCTGATCCTGATCTCGCTTTATGTCGGCGCGATCTATGGCGGCAGCCGCACTGCGATCCTGCTCAATATCCCCGGAACGCCCGCCAATGCCGCGACCACCCTCGACGGCTATCCGCTCGCCAAGATGGGACGGGCCGGCCCGGCGATGGGCACCGCGACTACGGGATCGTTCCTAGGAACGGTGATCGGCATCTTCTTTCTCGCCACCATCGCGCCGCTGCTGGCCGAATACGCGCTCCAGTTCCAGACGCATGAATTTCTCTGGCTGGCGCTGTTCGGCATTCTGGTCTCAGGCCAGCTCACTGCGCCGGACGATCCGCTGAAAGGCTGGATCGCGGGGTTTCTCGGCCTCGGCGTCGCCATGATCGGCCAGGAAAAGCTTTACATGACCGACCGCTTCACTTTCGGTTTCACCGAAATGCAGTCGGGCATCAACCTGATCCCGGCGATGGTCGGCGCTTTCGGCTTTTCCGAGGTCATCAGCGTCATGTATGCGCGGCGGGCGGAAGTCGTTCAGGCGACCGCCCGGCTGCGCGACGTGATCCCCGACCCGCGCGAGGTGATCCGCTACTGGCGCACGATTTTCCGCTCCGGCGTGCTCGGAACCGGAATCGGCGTGCTGCCGGGCGTCGGCGAGGACATCGGCGCGTGGGTGTCCTACGCCGCCGCGCGGCGCGCCTCGAAGGAGAAGGAGAAATACGGCAAGGGCTCGGTCGAGGGGCTGATGGCGGCGGAGACCGGCAACAGCGCCGCCCCGCCCGGCGCTCTGATCCCCGTGCTCACCCTCGCCATTCCCGGCTCCGCCCCGGCTGCGGTCTTGCTCGCGGCGATGGTCCTGCACGGCGTGCGCCCCGGCCCGCTCATCATGATCGAGAATCCCGGCTTCGTTTACGACGTCGTCGTGATGATGCTGTTCGCCGCCGTGGCGATCCTGATCCTCGGCATCCTGATGACGCCGGTCCTGCTCAAGGTGCTGGCGATCAAGCGTGAGCGGCTCATGCCGGTCATCTTCGTGCTGTGCGTCATCGGCAGCTACGCGATCGAGCAGCGTATGTTCGACGTCTGGGTGATGGTGGCGTTCGGCATCGGCGGCTTCCTGTTGCGGCAGATGAACTATCCGATGGCCCCGCTCGTGCTCGGCATCGTGCTCGGCGACATTTTCGACAAGAGCCTGCGCCGGTCGTGGGTGCTGCACGACGGCGACTTCATGTTCTATTTCACGCGGCCGATCAGCGTCGTACTGATGACTTTGTGCCTCTTCACCATTCTGATGAGCATCGGGCCGGCGCGGCGCGTCATCGCCCCGGTCCTTCAGTCGGCCGTATCGCTGACCGTCACCGTGCTGACCTGGCCCTTCCGGCAGATCTTCCGTTTGCTAATGGGCCGCGGCCGGAACCCGCCGGAGCGGGAAAAGGAGACGCCGTGAAACTCGCGCTTTGCAACGAAGTCATCCGCGAGATGGATTTCCCCGCGCAATGCGCTTTCGCTGCAGCCCTCGGCTATGACGGGCTGGAGGTCGCGCCGTTCACGCTGAACGGCGACCCCGGCGGCATCGAGGGCGCGGAGCGAAAGGCGCTGCGGCGCATTGCGGCAGAGGCCGGGATACGCATCACCGGGCTGCACTGGCTGCTGGTGACGCCGGAAGGACTTTCGATCACGACGTCTGACAAGGACGTTCATACCCGCACGGTCCGGGTCATGACCGATCTGGTTCGTCTGTGCGCGGATCTCGGCGGAAGCGTACTCGTCCATGGTTCTCCGAAACAGCGCGCGACCGCGCCGGGCGACGATCCCGCAACTGCGCGGGCGCGGGCCATCAACGCCTTTGCGGCAGCCGCGCGCGCCGCGGAGGAGGCGGGCGTGACCTACTGCCTCGAACCGCTCGCGCGCAATGAAACCGATTTCGTGAACACCGTCGGCGAAGCGGCGGACATCGTGAAGCAGATCGGCTCACCCGCATTCCGCACCATGATCGACACGAGCGCGGCGGGCCAGAGCGAGGCGCAAAGTGTGCCGGAGCTGATCCGCGAATGGCTGTCGACAGGGCTTGTCGCGCATGTTCAGCTCAACGACACGAATCGCAAGGCCCCCGGTCAGGGAACCGACGATTTCGCCGCGATCATGCTTGCGCTGCGCGAGGCGGATTACCAGGGCGTCGCCGCCGTAGAGCCTTTCATTTACGAGCCGGACGGACCGGCCTGCGCGGCCCGCAGTGCGGGGTACCTGCACGGGATCATGGCGGGCCTGAGATCCTGATTGACTTTATAACTAACTGGTTATTTACTTAATGAAGAGTTACCCGGAAAGGCTGGACACATGAGCGAGACAGCGCCGCGCATCACCGTCGTGGCCGCCGATCTTTTCGAGCGGGACGTGACGCTGCGCCTGCCCTTCCGCTTCGGCGTGGTCACGCTCCGCGAAGCGCCGCAGGCCTTTCTGCGTGTCCGCATCCGCGACGAGGCCGGCAACGAGGCGGCCGGCATGGCGGCCGAGCTGATGGTGCCGAAATGGTTCGACAAGTCGCCCGAACTGACGAACGAGCAGAATTTCGATCAGCTCCGCCTCGCGCTGCATCTGGCGCGCGACAGCTATATGGCCGCCGGGCCGTCGACGGCGTTCGGTCTTTATGCGGGCACATACGCCGCCCATCTCGGCGCAGCGGCTGAGCGCGGCCTCAACCCGCTTGCTGCGAGTTTCGGGCCTGCGCAATTCGACAAGGCCGTTCTCGATGCCCTCTGCCGCCTTCGCGGCGCAGGCTTTTACGGGGCCGTCCGAGCCAATCTGCCGGGCGTCGAAACGGCGAGCCTGACGCCCGATCTCGCAGGCTTCGCCATCGGCGATTTCCTCGCAAGCCTTGAGCCGTCCGGAACCCTGCATCTCCGCCATACGGTCGGCATGATCGACCCGCTGACCGCATCTGACCAGACCGAACGCGTCGGCGACGGTCTGCCCGAGACGCTGGAAGAGGTTATCAGCTTCACCGGCGTGCGTTATTTCAAGCTCAAGCTGGGCGGAGACCTCGACGCCGACCTGGCGCGACTGGAGGCGATCGCCACGATCCTCAACAGGGTTGCGGACGACTACGCCGTCACTCTTGACGGCAACGAGCAATTTGCTTCCGCCGAACCCGTCGCCGCATTGCTGGATGCGATGGATTCACGCCCTGCCCTCGCACGGCTCTGCGCGGCCACGTTGTTCATCGAGCAACCCATTCATCGCAAAACGGGGCTGGACTCGGACGTCCTGGCGCTCAGCGGCCGGATCCCGGTCATAATCGACGAATCCGACGCAGAAATCCGAAGTTTCCCGCAGGCGCGGGGCCGCGGCTATGACGGCGTTTCGACCAAATCCTGCAAGGGGCTGTACAAATCGATCCTGAACGCGGCGCGCTGCCGGGCCTGGAACGCGGAGGAAGGACGCGCACGCTATTTCATGTCAGCGGAAGACCTGACCTGTCAGGCCGGACTGGCCGTGCAGCAGGATCTCGCCCTCGTTTCGCTGCTCGGCATCGGCCATGTCGAGCGCAACGGGCATCATTACGTCAACGGCATGGCAGGCGCACCGGAGGCCGAGCAGCGGGCCTTCCTCGCCGCACATCCCGATCTCTACCGCGATTTCCGCGGGCGGACATGCCTTGCCGTCGCAGACGGGCGTCTCGCGGTCGCCTCGCTGGACTGCGCGGGCTTCGCCTCCGCCGCAGTGCCCGACTGGACGGCCATGCGCGAGATGAAAAGCCCGGAAACAGGCTAGAACATTTCCGGCGGACAATCCGCCGCAAGACGAAAGGAAAAAAAATGGCGGAACAGCGGTTAGGCATCATCATGCATGGCGTCACCGGACGCATGGGCATGAACCAGCATCTGATCCGGTCGATCCTCGCCATCCGCGACGCGGGCGGGGTCGCGCTAGCAAATGGCGATCGCGCCATGCCCGATCCGATTCTTGTAGGGCGCAATGCGGACAAGATCGAGCGGCTGGCGAGAGCGCATGGCGTGGAGCGCTGGACCACGGACCTCGACGCCGCGCTGGCGAACCCCGATGACCGCATCTTCTTCGACGCGGCTTCGACGGGACTGCGCCCCTCCCTCGTCAAGAAGGCCATCGCCGCAGGCAAGGCGATCTATGTCGAAAAGCCCATCGCCGAAACGCTTGCCGAAGCGCTCGAAGTCGCACGGCTTGCCAAAGCCTCCGGCCTGCCCAACGGCATCGTCCACGACAAGCTCTATCTGCCCGGACTGATGAAGCTGAAGATGCTGCGCGAGTCCGGCTTCTTCGGCCGCATCCTGTCCGTGCGCGGCGAGTTCGGCTACTGGGTGTTCGAGGGCGACTGGCAGCCCGCCCAGCGCCCGAGCTGGAATTACCGCAAGGCCGACGGCGGCGGCATCATCCTCGACATGCTCTGCCACTGGCGCTATGTGCTCGACAACGTCGTCGCGCCGGTCAAGGCGGTCAGCTGCCTCGGCGCGACCCATATCCCCGAGCGCGCCGGCGAGGACGGCAGGCCGTACCGGGCGGACGCCGACGACGCCGCCTACGCCACTTTCGAGCTGGAAGGCGGGATCGTCGCTCAGATCAACAGCTCCTGGACGACGCGCGTGCGCCGCGACGATCTCGTCACTTTCCATGTCGATGGCACGCATGGCTCGGCCGTCGCCGGCCTGCACCGCTGCTATAGCCAAGCCCGTGTGAACACGCCGCGCCCCGTGTGGAACCCGGACGAGCCGCAGAAGATGAACTTCTACGAGCATTGGCAGGAAGTGCCCGACAATCAGGTCTTCGAGAACGGCTTCAGGGCGCAATGGGAAGAATTCATCCGCCATGTGCTCGACGGCGCGACCTACCGCTACACGCTGATGGAGGGCGCCAAGGGCGTGCAGCTCGCCGAACTGGCGCTGAAAAGCTGGGCCGAGCGGCGCTGGCTCGACGTGCCCGCATTGGAGGATTGAGACGATGGCCGAGGACAAGCGTTACATGATCGCCCAGCTCGACGAAGCGCCGGGAGTCGATTGCCCCTGCGGCGTCGCGCGGCGCTCCTTCGGCGTTCCCGGCAACGATCTGGCGACGGTGCATCTGACCGACATCAGCGCCGACGCCGAAACGCATTACCACAAGAAAATGACCGAGATTTACGTGATCCTCGAAGGCGAGGGCTTCATGGAGCTGGACGGCGAGCGCATTCCCGTCCGTCCGCTATCCTCGATTTTCATCAGGCCGGGATGCCGCCACCGCGCCGTCGGCAGGATGCGCATTCTGAACATTCCGATCCCTGCCTTCGACCCCAACGACGAATGGTTCGACCGATGACCGAGATCACGCTTCCGGCCGCTGGCGGCCGCCTCGAAACCTACAGACTGGGCGAGCCGCGCGCCTTCGAGACCCTCGTGAACGGGGCCGCCCTGCCCCGCATCGCCTATGCCGCTGCCCATATCGTGGCCAATCCGGTGGCGGACAACGACCCCTGGCTCGATGCCGCCATCGACTGGGATGCGACCCTCGCCTACCGCCGTTATCTCTGGGGCCTCGGGTTGGGCGTCGCCGAGGCGATGGACACCGCGCAGCGCGGCATGGGGCTGGACTGGCCCGCCTCGCTGGAACTGATAAGGCGTTCCGTTGCCGCCGCTTCGGACATGGAGGGCAGGCCGCTAATCGCCTGCGGCGCGGGGACGGATCATCTCGCGCCCCGCCCCGATCTATCCGTAGACGACGTGATCGCCGCCTATGAGGAGCAATGCGGCGCGGTCGAGGCCGCGGGCGGGCGCATCATCCTGATGGCGAGCCGTGCGCTCGCCGCCTGCGCGAAGGGGCCGGAGGATTACGCGCGCGTCTATGGCCGCATTCTCGGGCAGGTGCGCGAGCCGGTCATCATCCATTGGCTCGGGGAGATGTTCGACCCTGCGCTCGAAGGCTATTGGGGGCGCAAGGATCATGACGCCGCGATGGATGTCTGCCTCGAAATCCTGAAGGCGAATGCGGGCAAGATCGACGGTATCAAGATCTCGCTGCTCGACGACGGCAAGGAAATCGCCATGCGCCGCCGCCTTCCTGAAGGCGTCGTGATGTATACGGGCGACGATTTCAACTATCCTGCGCTGATCGCGGGCGACGATCACGGCTATT
>CAYOUE010000163.1:0-7269 GCA_964407075.1 uncultured Hyphomicrobiaceae bacterium | reverse complement strand
CTTGACGAACCGACCAACGATCTGGACGTGGAAACCCTGTCGTCGCTCGAAGCCGCGCTTGAGGATTTCCCCGGCTGCGCGGTCGTCATCAGCCACGACCGGTTCTTTCTCGACCGTATCGCCACGCACATCCTCGCCTTCGAAGGCGACAGCCATGTGGAATGGTTCGAAGGCAACTTCGAAGCCTATGAGGACGACAAGCGCCGCCGCCTCGGCGACGCCGCAGTCGAGCCGCACCGCGTGACGTTCCGCCGCTTCGAGCGGGCCTAGTGGAGCGAATTTGACATTTGAATCCCGGTCGCCGCGAGGTGTGCATTCAAATGCCAAATTCAAAAAGCTCCACTGGAATCGATAGTTTCTAGTGGTTCTTGAGTTTCGAACATTTGCAAATGAGGGCGCCGCAAACGGGATGCAAATGTTCGAATCGAACCACTAGAGCCGTCAACGGAAAGCGGCGCTGTTTCGGAACAGGATCATGCCTGGACATGGAAATGGATCATGACGCCGGTTCAGCGCAACGCCGAGGCGGCCGAGCCTCGATGAAGCGCATCTGTCTCTTTGCCGGTTCGAGCCCGGGCCTGCGCGACAGCTATGCGCGGGAGGCGGCCGCGTTCGGCAGGCTTCTCGCAAATGAAGGAATCGGCCTCGTATATGGCGGGGCTTCGGTCGGGCTGATGGATTTCGCCGCGAACGCCGCGCTGGAGGCTGGCGGGGAAGTCATCGGCATCATGCCGCAATCGCTGGTCGACAAGGAAATCGCCCATCACGGCCTGACCGACATGCGCATCGTCACCTCGATGCATGAGCGCAAGGCCCTGATGGCCGAACTTTCGGACGGTTTCGCCGCGCTGCCTGGCGGACTGGGCACGCTTGAGGAGTTTTTCGAGATGCTGACCGCAGCGCAGCTCGGCTTTCATTCCAAACCCTGCGGGCTCATGAATATCGAGGGGTATTACGACAGTCTGCTCGCCTTTCTCGACCACAGCGTCGCGGAGCGGCTCCTGCGGCAGGAAAACCGCGACATGGTCATCGTTGCGCCAAATGGCGGAGAACTTCTGGAGAGATTCCGGTCGTACAGGCCCGTAAAGGTCGATAAATGGCTGGACCGAACGCCCGCAGCCTGAAGGATCTGCGGAAGATGCCTGATGCTGCGCTCGGGATTATGGGCGGGCGGCGGCGGGAGAGTGAAATGGTGCCGCTTGTCAGACTCGAACTGACGACCCCGGCATTACGAATGCCGTGCTCTACCAACTGAGCTAAAGCGGCCTGCCCATCCATGAGCGATAGCTGCAAGCTGCGGGAATTTCAAGTCCTCATCGCATATCGTCCGGCGGCGCAACCGGTCCGCTGTCCGTATGGCTCTCAACTCGTCTGAGTTTTCAGGCCGGAGCGGAAACGCGAATAGGGCGTGCCGTTTTCATCGAAATCGACCTCGTCCGGTCCGGGATCGTCGGGCGGACGGCCGGGTACGAAAATGTTCGGCTCCCTGCGCTCCTGCGGCTGGGGCGGCTTTGCCGCCGGTGCGGGGGTGGCCTGCGCGCCGTCTTCATGCGCGGTCTCGGGCAGTGTCGCGGCCTCCGCACGCTCCGTCCCGGCCGCATCAGACCTTTCCGGGGGCGATGCGTGGGGGGATTTGGTTTCCGCAGGCGTCTGAGCGCCAGGAACAGCGCCGCCGCCGGTTTCAGCCTGCCCGGCAGTCTCTGACTGTGAAGGCGGCTGTGCAGACCCGCTGCCCGCCTCTCCGGCTTCAAGCGTGATCGTCAGCGCGCCGCCGCTTTCCACTTCGGGACTGCCTTCCGCCATCGGAAGCGCGATGTTCTCCAGGTCGCGCCCCAGAGCGGCGAATTGATCCATAAGGGCATCCTGCGCGCTCCTGTCCGAACGGTCCGGCGGCACGCGCCATTCGAAAGCGTCCAGCGCTCCGCTGACGGGCGACACTGGCTGCCATTCGCTGAAGATGACGCCGTCAGCCATCCAGACCGGATCGCGCGGGGCGCGCACGGCACGGGCGAGCCATTCGCGAACGCGGCCCGCATCGCGGTTCTGCCCGCCCTCGATCCGAGCCATGAGTGCGCAGACGCGCGCGGTGGCGTTGCTTTCCAGAAGAGGCTCCAGCGCTTCGCGGGCTTCCTCCCAGTCGCGGGCTTCGACCGCGGCGGAGGCGAGCGCGATGCGCGATTCCGGATCTTCCGGGTTCAGTACGATGAGCGATTTGATCCGGTTCAGCCGGTCGCGGGGCGAGTCGCCGGGGCGGGCATAGGCATAACCGAGCGCCAGCTCGGGATGAGGATTGTACTGCCACGTCTTGGCGAGCACGCGGGCGGCCCTTGCGGTGTTGCCCTGGCTCGAAAGGATGCGTCCGGCGACGACTGCTGCAGGCACGAGGTTCGGCTCGATCCTGTGCGCTTCCAGCGCAAGGTCGAGCGCGTGCGCGGCGTCGCTGTTTTCGAGATCGCAGGCCTGCGCCGTCAGCAGCACGGCGCGGCGGCGGTCGTAGAGCTGACGCCCGACATGCCGGTGCGTGCGTGCGATGGAGAGTGTCTCAAGCGCGCCCTGCCAGTTCCTTGCGCGGCACTGCATGTCGAAGAGCGCATTGACAGGCCATTGCAGGGCCGGATTGAGCTGCATCGCCCGCGCCGCATATTGTTCCGCGGCCAGCATCTGCTTCTCGCGGCTCGCTTCCAGGAACAGGCCGCGCAAGCCGAGAAGGCGCGTCTCGGGGTTCTCCGACATCGCCTCGAAGAGCCGTTGCGCCGCGCGGTGATCGCCGCTGAGCTGAGCGGATTGCGCCTCAAGCAGCATGGTGAGCGGCTCCTTGCGCAACGCCCGCCTCGCCTCCACGGCATAGCTCGACGCAGCGGTCTCGTCGCCCGCCCCGACCGCGAAGATGCCGCGCCGGAGCGCGGTGAAGCCCTTGGCTTCCCGGCGCCGGTTGAGGTAGCGGCGGAGCCGCTTTGGGCTGCCCAGAATTCGGGTGAGAAGAGTGATGACCAGATAGATCAGCCCGGCCAGGATCAGAATGGCCACGGTAAAGCGGAACAGGCTGAGGTCGATGCGGTAGCCGGGCCAGTCGATCGTAAGCTGTCCCGGGTTCTCGGCGAACCAGGAAAAGACAAGCGCAAGTCCGGCGATGAGCAGAATGAAGAACAGCGCGCGGATCATCAGCCCCCCTCTGCTCCGGGCGAGCCGCCAAGAGCGCCAATCAGCTCCCCTTCAATGGCGGCCAGCGCCTCATCGACGGCGATCCGGCTTTTCAGCGACGCCAGCCATGGCGCGAACGCTTCCGCGGCCGCTCCCTGGAGTTTTTCGCCTTCGGCAAGCGCTGCGCGGGGATCGCCGTTGTCGAGACGGTGCTCGACGCGCGCCAGAATGGCGGGCGTGGCGTCGCCCGGCACATCGCCTTTTCGCTGGATGCGCACGAACGATTTCGCCTGCGACCATAACTCGGACGCCAGCGAATCGTCCTCAGGCTGATTTTCGGCGTCGAGCGCTGCGGCGGCTGCGGCGTCGAAACCGGCCCGGATCTGATCGAGGCTCTGCACGCCGTCGTCGCGCCAGGATTCAAGCGGGCCCAGATCGAGCGGGACCGGCGCGGTTTGAGCTACGGCGCCGAGTTCGCGCGCATAAGGCCTGCCTTCGCGCGCCGCCTTTTGCAGATTGTAGAAAGCGAGGGAGACCGCCATCGCCTTGCCGCTGACCTGCCGCTGCTGCTGCGCTTCGGCGATGGCGGCTACGCGGCGTTCCATCTCGGCGAGCCGGGTCGAGATCGGATCGAGCGACTGCTGCACCGACTGCTCCGTTACGCTTCCCCCGGCGGGGCGGCGCTCCAGCGCGTCGAAACGTTGCGTGAGCGCTGAAAGCTCGCTTTCCAGTCTTGCCGCTTCCTCAGCCCTGGCCGAAGCTGTGTTCACTCCGGTTTCGAGCGCGGCGATTCTCGCTTCGGCATCGGTAAGGACGGCCCGCATCGCTTCGGCCTGCTCCAGCGCCGGGCTCTCTCCCTGATTGCCGCCATCATAGATCCAGGCCCCGAAGATCAGCGCCAGAACCGCGCCGAACGCGCCCGCCGCCATGTGGGTTGCGACTCCGCCGAGCAGACCGCCATCCCGCGCAGGCGGCTGACCTCCGCCTCCCGCCTCGGGCTTTTCGAGCCGTGGCTGCTCCCGCGCTTCGTCCGCTTCAGAGCGCGGTTTCTCGCTTTGCGGCCCTGCCCCGCTCGAAGATACCTCGCTGGCCGTCAGATCGAGCGTAGCGTAAGGACGCTGGTCCTTTTTGCCCGCGCCGGCATCCTTGTCGTCAGGTCCGCCTTTGTTCGTCATGTCTCGCCTTCCCGCCACTGCACCGGGCCGGGTCTCAATCCGGGCGGCAGATTAGAACGTCATTGCTTAACGTTTTCCGAGCGCCTGTTCCAGTTCGGCCAGCGTCTCGCTTTGAAACGGCGCAGGGCCGATCAATTTCAGCATGTCCGCTTCTTTAGGATGTGATGAGATCGCAATCGTCAACCCGTAAAGGCCCTCCAACGGTCTGGCAATGGCTTCAGAGTAACAATAGCACGTTATTGCGCCGGCTTCCCGCATGAGATCGAAGCGTTTGATTATCTGCGCGAAAATCTGCGCGGTGCGCGGCGACATGAGAACAGCGCCGTCGATTTCCCTTCCCCGGATCATTTCTGCGAGCGCAGCGGCCCGGCCCGGATGAAGCTCCCGGGCTTCGTAGCAGATCGCGCGCGGCACGAAAAAGCCGGCCTCCACGAGTGGAGTTTCGAGGTCGAAGGCGAGATGCTTGCCGGTAAGATAGAGAAGCGCGCCGTCTTCGGGTTTCGCCGAATGCAGGATCGCGGCGACAAGGTCGCCCGCCCTGCCCTCGCCCGAGATCACGCGGGCGAAACCGAAATCGCGCGCCAGTTCGCCGGTGCTCTCGCCGACGCAATAGACAGGAAGGGATTTGGCCGTTTCGAATGCGCCGTTCCGGCTCAGGCCGCGCAGGGCGTTGCGGCTGGTTACGATGAGCGCCTGCACATCCTGCAGCCGCAGCGGCGTCAGGTCTGCATAGACGATTTCCAGCAGCGGAAATATCAGAGGCGTATGACCCAGCACCCGGAGCTGTTCGGCCTGCCGCGCGGCGTCATCCAGCGGCCGGGTGATGAGGAGCCGCATCAGGCGACCGCGCGCAGGAAATCCGATCCGGCCGCCGCCAGCAGTTCGCGGGCCGCCTCGACGCCCATCAACGCGCCGTCGCGAGGCGATCCTTCACGCGCGGTTTCAAAGGACCGGCTTCCGTCGGGCTGCAGGATCTGCCCGCGGAAATGGAGATTGCCGCCGTCGATGACGGCCAGCCCTGCGATCGGCGTGCGGCATGACCCGTCGAGTTCGGCAAGAAATGCGCGCTCGGCCACTACGCACAGGGCTGTCGCCTCGTCGTTGAGCGGGGCGAGCAGGGCGAGCATCTGCTCGTCGCCAACCCGCGTCTCGATGCCGATCGCGCCTTGCGCAATGGCGGGAAGCATGTCCTGCGCGTCCATCAGCGCGGTGACTTCGTCGATCAGCCCGAGGCGCTTGAGGCCGGCATAGGCGAGCAGGGTGCCGTCCGCAACGCCATCGTCGAGCTTCTTGAGGCGCGTGCCCACATTTCCGCGGAACGGGATCACTGTAAGGTCAGGCCGCAGCAGCTTGACCTGGGCCTGACGCCGGAGAGAGGATGTGCCGAAAACAGCGCGATGGGGAAGTTCGGAGAGGCTGTGCGCTTTCCGGCTGATGAAGGCGTCGCGAACGTCTTCGCGCGGCAGAAGACATGATATTTCGAGGCCCTCGGGCAGCTTCGTCGGCATGTCCTTCATCGAGTGCACCGCCGCGTCGATCTCGGACGCAACCAGCGCATCCTCGATCTCCTTGGTGAAGAGGCCCTTCCCCCCGAACTCGGCGAGCGGCTTGTCGACGATGATATCGCCCGCGGTTCTGATGATCTTGATCTCGAAATTTTCGCAGGAGAGATTATGGGCTTCGATAAGGCGGTCGCGAAACTCGTAGGCTTGCGCCAGGGCCAGCTTGCTGCCTCGCGTGCCGATCCGCACTTTGATCTGATCTTTCAACTTGCTTCCCCTGACATTCTCTTTGGCGTTTCCGATCTATAGAGTAGTGTCGCCTGCGATTCAATGCGGCGGCTGTCTCGTATTATTGACACTTAACTGTCAGTTTAAGTTTACACAAGTCGCCTTGTAAAGCCACGGAAAATGCGTCCGCCCGAAACCTCATTATACATTCTCGGCATCGAGACGAGCTGCGACGAAACAGGCGCAGCAATTGTTACGCGCAATACTGGCGGCGTCGGGGCAGTGCGGGCCAATCTCGTGCGGTCACAGCTTCGTGAACACTCCGCTTTCGGCGGCGTGGTGCCCGAGATCGCCGCGCGCGCCCATGTCGAAGCCCTGGACCGGCTGATCGCCGCCGCCATGACCGAGGCGGGCCTCGATTTTCCTGCCCTTTCGGCCATTGCCGTCACCGCCGGGCCGGGCCTAATCGGCGGGCTGCTGGTCGGCACGGTCACGGCGCGGGCCATCGGCATGGCGATCGGCGTGCCGGTCATCCCCGTCAATCATCTCGAAGGCCATGCGCTCACCGTCGGCCTGACCGACGGCATCGCCCCGCCCTACTTGCTCCTGCTTGTCTCGGGCGGCCACACGCAACTCCTCGCCGTTCACGGCGTGGGAGACTATCAGCGTCTCGGAACCACGCTCGACGATGCGCTGGGCGAAGCCTTCGACAAGACCGCCAAGCTGCTCGGGCTGGGTTTCCCCGGCGGCCCGGAGGTCGAGCGCTGGGCCGAAGGCGGTGACTCCCGGCGTTTCGCTTTTCCACGGCCGATGATGGGACGGCCCGGGGCGCATTTTTCCTTTTCCGGCCTGAAAAACGCTCTCCGCCTCGAAGCGGGCCGTATCGCGCCCTTGCGCGAAGGCGATATACGTGATTTATGCGCCTCTTTCGAAGCCGCAGTGACCGAGGCGGTCAGCGACCGCGTCAGAAACGCCATGAGCGCATACAGGCAAATGCATCCCAAGGCCCCGGCATGGCGTCTGGTCGTCGCAGGCGGCGTGGCGGCGAACAGGCGGCTTCGGAGCGCGCTGACCGGCCTTGCTGCTTCGGAAGGCTTCAGCTTCCATGCGCCGCCGCCGTCGCTTTGCGGAGACAACGCCGCGATGATCGCCTGGGCAGGCGCGGAACGGCTGGCGCACGGCCTCCCCTTCGAGACGGACTTCGCCGCGCGTGCGCGCTGGCC
>CAYOUE010000162.1:6836-7391 GCA_964407075.1 uncultured Hyphomicrobiaceae bacterium | reverse complement strand
CTACAAGATCCCCGCCTGTTCGGACCGCGCGCCCGATATGCGGATCGGGCTCTTCGCCCGCGGCGAGAATGCGGAAGAGACGATCTACCGCTCAAAGGCGGTGGGCGAACCGCCGCTCATGCTCGGCATCTCCGCGCTGATGGCGCTGTCTGATGCGGTGGCCTGCGCGGGTGAAGGCGCCATCTATCCGGCGCTCGACGCTCCCGCCACGCCCGAGCGCGTGCTGTTCGCCGTGGAGCGTGTGCGAGGGAGCGGAAGCGAGCCATGATGGGCCATGATCTTATCGGGAAATTGTCCGGCTTTTCCGCGGCGCACGGGCCTTTCGCGCGCGTGACGGTGGCCGGGACCGAAGGGTCCGCCCCGCGCGAGGCGGGCGCGTCGATGCTCGTCGGCGGCCGCACCTTCGAGGGCACGATCGGCGGCGGACAGCTCGAATTCGAGGCGCTCGCCCATGCGCGCGCGCTGCTCGCGGAAGGGCGGCAAAACGGCCAGCCCTGGCTGCGCGAGTTGAAAAGCTGGCCGCTCGGTCCGGCGCTCGGGCAGTGCTGCGGCGGC
>CAYOUE010000162.1:0-6826 GCA_964407075.1 uncultured Hyphomicrobiaceae bacterium | reverse complement strand
GCTGGCGGCCTCCCGCGCCGTGCTCCTTGAGCTGCGGCGGCATGGTCCGGCTGCTTTTCGAACATTTCGGTCCGGCGGAAATGGATGCGCTCGCGGCCCTTCGCGGGATGCCCGGCGAGCCGGGCGTTGTGGCCCGCCCTTGCGCCTCGGGGGAGCCGCTGCGCCATTTTGACGAACGGCAGACCGCCTACGCGCTGCCGCTCCATGTCGCGGGGATGGTCTCCGACATGCTCAGCGGCGCGCGCCCGAGACGCGCCGTTCTGATCCGTGCCCGCAAGGGAGAGCCTGCATATTTCATCGAACCCGCCGGGCGCGATCCGAAGCCGCTCTATATTTATGGCGCAGGCCATGTCGGGCGCGCGATCGTGCGGGCGGTCGAGGGACTGGATTTCGCGGTCCGCTGGGCCGATACGCATGTGAAGCGTTTTCCCGATCCGCTTCCCGCCGGCGTGACGCCGATCGCCGCTCCGAACCTGGCCGCGGTGGCGCAGGCTGCGCCGGAAGGGGCGTATCATCTGGTGCTCACCTATTCCCATCCGCTCGATCTGGCGATCTGCCATGCGCTGCTCTCGCGTCCCCTGTTCGGCTTTCTGGGGCTGATCGGCTCGCAATCGAAGCGCGCGCGCTTTCTCAAACGTCTACGCGAAACCGGCGTGAGCGAGGCGGCGCTCGCCCGTCTGACCTGTCCGATCGGGCTTGGCGCGATCCGCGGCAAGGCGCCTGCCGTGATCGCGATAGCTGCGGCGGCGCAGCTTGTCGAAAGGTTGGAGGCGGAGCGTCGCGAAGCCCAACACGGGACGGCGCGGCATGAAGCCGGCGCATTACGGCGGCCGGCTTAGCGCCCGACGATCAGCGCCGCGCCGATCACCCCGAGGACGATGAGAACCACGGTACGGAAATGCGCCGAGGGGATGATCCGCCTCACGCGGGTCCCCACGCCGATCCCGAGCATGGCCGGGGCGATGCATAGCAGCGAAGTCAGCAATCCGGGCCATGTCATCAGGCCCGCGATGAACAGCGCGACGACCATGACCCCCGCAGACAGCGTGACGGACAGGTTCACGGCCTGAACGAACCGGTCGGGATCGAGCCTGAGCGAAAGCATGTAAGGCAGCAGGGGAAGAACCTGGGAGCCGGTCAGACCCGTGAAGAAGCCGTTCAGGAAGCCTGCCGGAATTTGAAGCGGGCGCTGAAGGCGCTCGGCAAGAAAGAGCGGGGGACGGAACGCGGAGTAGAACGAATAGCTTACGATAAGCGCGCCAAGCAGGATTTCGGCGTAACGCTGCTCGACCCAGGTCAGCGTGAAGATGCCGAGGCCGACGCCGGGGACGGTGCAGAGGTAGAAAATGCTGAAGCGCGAGAGGGTTTCGCGGAAATGCCCCGCCGACCACATCACCGCGAGGTTGGACGCCATCGCCGGGAGCACGATGAGGACGATGGCCGTTTTCAAGCCGAAAGCCGCCGCCAGAAACGGCAGCGCGCAGGAGGAATAGCCCAGCCCGGTCGATCCTTTGACGATTCCGGCAAGAAACAATCCGAGTCCGGCCAGTGCGAAATCGGCAAAGTCCATTCAGCGCCTGTGTCGTGAAGCGGCTATGCAGCCCTTGTTAATCCCAAGGCTGCATAGATATGCAATCAAAGGTTGTAAACGCTTTTCTGGAGGTTATACCTGAAATCCGGATTGTTGGCCGGCCTCGGGCGGGAAGCGTTCAGAATGCGGAAATCGCGGCCCGCTCAAGAGGAGTGAGTCCCGCGCCGGACCATGTCTTGCCGCCCCAAAGCCCAGCGAGGAGGACCGCTCCGATTATGGCAAGGACCGGAATGGCAGCAAGCAGGCACATGCGGGAGTTCCAGCCTTTCGACATAACGAAACGCCTCATACTGTGTAGAAACTCACTCTATAGCTTCGAAGCTAACAAACGCTGGAGATTTGTGCATCCGAATGGTGTTCACAATGTAATGTTTATCAATAGTATATATGATATTTAAGATTAAAATATAAATTATCCGGCATGGTTTATCTCATACGCATGATATTTAATTTTAGAGTGAAACGATCAATACATATTCAACGCATGTGAATGACAATCCACTCGGGCGACTGAGTCCAGCGCCGTCATTCGGATGCATATATGTTCAAGTTGAAATTGCAAAGACTCGCCCGCACCCCGCTTGTCTGGTTCGGCGTCTTCATCATGCTGATGTTCTGGTTCGGCATCTGGTATCAGATCCGCGGGGAATACGAGGCTGCGCGCAATTCGGCCCACCAGGACCTGAAAAACCTCAATCGCGTCTTCGACGAGCATATCGTCAGGACGGTGCGCGAACTCGACAAGGCGCTGATAATTGCCCGCAAGCGCTACCTCGCCGCTCTGGAGTCCATGGAGCACGAGGAAGCGATCTCCCAGCGCTTGCCCGATCCGGCATTGCTCAGCGATCTGAGCTTTCAGATGGCGGCCATCGACCATGCGGGCGTGCTGAGAGCGACGACGATCGGCGAGCATCCTCCCGAACCGATAGACCTCAAGGACCGCGAGCATTTCGTCGTTCACAAATTCACGCGCGAGGACAGGACCCATATCTCGAAGCCTGTTCTCGGCCGCCGCTCCGGCCGCTGGTCGGTCCAGCTGACGCGGCGGATCGAGAGGCCCGACGGCTCATTCGCCGGCGTGCTGCTGGCGTCCATCGATCCTGCTCATTTCGGCCAGTTCTACCGTTCCATCGATCTTGGCGAGGAAGGCGCGATCCTGCTTGCCGGCTATGACGGTCACGTCCGTGTCGCCACCGGAACCAGCCATCTCGAAATGGGCGACTACATAGAGAAAACCGAGCTGATGCGTAATGCAAGGCGCGGCGACGGGGTGTATCACGGCGACCTGGACGGCTCCGGCCGCAACCGGATCTATTCGGTCCGCCAGGTCTCGGACAAGCCGCTGTTTGTCGCTGTGGGGATTGCGCCTGACATCGTTTTCGCCTCCGCCAACAGGAATCTCGCCAGATATATCGGTGTCGGTCTGATTGTTTCGGTGCTGTTGATCTGGGCGATCCTCGCGATCAGCCGTCATCACATGACCATTGCGCATCTGGCGCGCCATGACGATCTGACCGGGCTGGCGAACCGCGCCTATTTCCGAACCAAGCTGGAGTCTGCGGTGAATGAATATGAGCGGCATAACGGCGTGGCCATATTCCTCATCGATGTGGATAATTTCAAATCCGCCAACGACACATACGGGCATCTGTTCGGCGACAACATTCTGCGCGTGCTCGCCGAGCGTATGGGCAAATGCGTCCGCAAGCGCGATCTGCTCGCCCGGCTCGGAGGCGATGAGTTCGCGATCATCGCGCCCGGCCTGAGGCCGTCCGAGGTGGAGGCGGCGGCGCAACGCCTTCTGAGTCTGATCCGCAAGCCCGTCATGATCGACGGCCAGCGCGTCACCGTGACCTGCAGCATCGGCAGCGCAAGGCTCACGGATCCCGGTGCGACAGCTGAGGAATTGCTTCGCAATGCCGATCTCGCTCTCTACAAGGCGAAGACGGACGGCCGCAACAGTCATCGCGCCTTCAGGCCGGACATGGCGCATGGCTTCGCCGAGAAACGGAAGTTGCAGGAAGATCTGAGGGATGCTCTGGAGAACAGCGAGCTTTGCCTCTACTACCAGGCCATCCGGTCCATCCACGAGAACAGAGTCAGCGGATTCGAAGCGCTTCTGCGCTGGAATCATCCGCGGAAAGGGCAGATCGCGCCCGCCATCTTCATTCCGATCGCCGAGGAAAGCGGCCTGATCTTCGAAATCGGCGAATGGGCGCTCAATGAGGCCTGCCGCCAGGCCGTCGCTTTCGAGAAGGACAAGCGCATTGCGGTCAACCTCTCACCGGTGCAGTTCCGGGACGTGCATCTCGTCGAGAAAATCGAGCGGGCGCTGCTCGAATCGGGGCTGGAGCCGGAGCGGCTCGAACTGGAGATCACCGAGACCCTGATGATGGAAGCCACCGCCGACACGCTCGAGATGATCGTCAGGATACGCAATCTCGGCGTGCGCATCGCGATGGACGATTTCGGGACCGGTTTCTCGTCGCTGAGCTGTCTGTGCAGCTTCGAGTTCGACAGGATCAAGATCGACAGATCCTTCGTGAAGGGGCTGGAGGAGAATGTGAAGTATATCGCGATCATACGCGCCATTCTCAGCCTGGCGAGATCTCTCGGCGCGAATACGACCGCGGAAGGCATCGAGACGATTGCGCAACTGGAGACCGTCAGGGCGCTGGGGTGCGCCGAGGCGCAGGGCTTCCTCTTCAGCCAGCCCAGGCCCATAGAGGACATGGCCGAATACACCAATCCCGATTTTCAGGAGAGCTATCCCGGCAGACTGTCGGAGGCGATCTGAGCGGAGCGGGCGCGCGGAGCGGCGCGAGTTAAAGGCCAGCCATGTTCCGCGCGATCACCGACAGGCAATCGCCGCGCGCGATATGTCCGGCGATGTGGCGGTGAACGACGATGCCGCCCATGGGCGCGCGGTAGATGGCGGGCGGCTGTTGCGGCGCGTCGATGTCGTGGACATAGGCGATCGGATCGCCCGCCGCGACCGCTTGTCCAGGCTCGACGGCCGCCTCGAAGATCCCGCTCCTGTCCGCGATGACGAACGAGCCTTCCGGCGTTTCGAGGAAGCGCGTTTCGCCGGTTCCGCGCGGCTGCGCGTCGAGAACGCCCAGATGAACAAGCACGTCATGGACGCCGTTCTGCGCAATGCGAACCGTGTCGACGGTCGCGGCGCCGCCTCCGCCCAACTCGGTTGAAATGAAGATCCTGCCCATATCCTCGATCGCGGTGTCGAGCATCCCCGCGGCGTCGAGTTCCTCCAGAACGAGGCAGTAGGGCGAGCCGAACGCCCTGGCGGCCGCCACCGTGCGCGCCATCCGCTCCTCGTCTGGCAGGCGGTGAATGACCGAGCACGGAAGAAAACTCATCGCGCGCCCGCCGGCGTGAATGTCGATGGCGGCGTCGCAAAGAGGAAGGATGAAGCGCTGCACGAAATCGGCGATCATTTCCGTGATCGTGCCGTCGCGGTTGCCGGGAAAAGCGCGGTTCATGTTGCGCCCGTCGATCGGCGACAGGCGCGTGCCGGCCTTTACCGCCGGATAGTTCAGCGCCGGAATGACGATGATGCGCCCGGAAATCTTCTCGATGTCGAGCGAGCGGATGAGGTTCATCAGCGCAATCGGCCCTTCATATTCATCGCCGTGGCTGCCTCCCGTCAGCAGCACGGTCGGGCCTTCGCCGCGTTTGAAGACCGAAACCGGCATCAGGATCGAGCCCCATGCCGACTCGTTGCGCGAATGAGGAATCGTCAGATGGCCGTGCTGCGCGCCCTCGGCGCCAAAATCCAGCTTTGTAGAGATTTTGCTGCGCAGCTCCATCGAGGTGTGGCTCATGCCGTAGCGATCTCCGCTTTCCAAGATGTACACATTATTGCTTGAATGAGGTTTCAGAAGTAGACTTGATCTTGTATTGGCTGTTATCTCAAGTCAAGTTGTACACAACAGCAACCTGTGAGGCGGTCTTGCTGACTTTGCAGTCCATCTATGAAGCGCGCGGACCCGTCGCCGAAGCCGCCTTGCGCACGCCGCTCGCACCGTCCGCATCCCTGTCCGGCAGGGGACGCGACGTCCGTCTGAAACTCGAAACGATCCAGCCGACCGGCGCGTTCAAGATACGCGGCGCAGCCAATGCCCTCGCCCGGCTTTCGCCGGAGCAGGCGGCGCGCGGGGTCGTATGCGCCTCGACCGGCAATCATGGCCGCGCCGTGAGCCATGCCGCAGCCCGCAGATGCGTCCGCGCGGCCGTATGCCTTTCGGAACTGGTCCCGGAAAACAAGCGCGAAGCGATACGCGCTGCGGGCGGCGACCTGCGCGTCATCGGACGGAGCCAGGACGAGGCGCAGCGCGAAGCCGGCCGGCTTGCCGCCGAGGAGGGCCTGACGGAGATCCCGCCTTTCGATCATGCCGACGTCATCGCCGGCCAGGGCACGATCGGCCTTGAGATCCTCGAAGACTGGCCGCAGGCCGATACGCTTGTCGTACCGCTTTCGGGCGGCGGGCTGATCGGCGGGATCGCGCTGGCCGTCAAATCGGCCTCTCCCGCCATCCGCGTGATCGGCGTTTCGATGGCGCGCGGCGCGGCGATGCAGGCTAGCCTTGCGGCAGGCCATCCTGTCGAGGTCGAGGAAGAAGCCTCGCTCGCCGACTCGCTTGGCGGCGGCATCGGCCTCGACAACCGCTTCACCTACGATCTGGCGCGCAGGTTCGTCGACGAAATCGTGCTGCTGCCGGAAACCGCAATCGCCAACGCCATGCGCCATCTCTACAGGCATGAAGGTCTTGTGACGGAAGGCGCGGCGGCGGTCGGAGCGGCGCTTCTGCTCGACGATTTCGCGGAACGGCTGGGCGAGCGTATCGCCATCGTCGTGTCGGGGCGCAATGTGGACATGGCGCTGTTTCAGCGCGTCATCGCAGGTGAAAATCCTCTTTAACGGAGAAGCCATGCCGGGAATCACCATTCTGACCGAACGCGAGCTGCGCGGGTGCGTCGGACTCGACAGTCAGGCCGTGGATATTGTCGAGGGCGCGTTCAGGGCGCTTGCGGAAGGCGGCGTCGTCATGCCCCCGATTCTCGGCATGACGATCGGGGAGCGCAACGGCGAAGTCGACGTCAAGACGGCCTACATCCCCGGCTTCGACAGTTTCGCGATCAAGGTCAGCCCCGGCTTTTTCGACAATCCGAAGAAAGGACTTCCAAGTTTGAACGGCCTCATGGTGCTGCTCTCGT
>CAYOUE010000161.1:0-7415 GCA_964407075.1 uncultured Hyphomicrobiaceae bacterium | reverse complement strand
CAGCTTCCGCCGAGCGCCCAGACCAGCGCGACGGCAGACAGCGACGCCGTCAGCGACCCCAGGAGGATGCTCGACAGGATCGCCGCGGCGGAGCGTTTCACCCGCTCATATTGCCGGTAAAGCGGGATCGCCAGCGCGACCGTCGCCGGGCCGAGCAGGAAATGCACGAACTGCGCGCCTTCGAAATAGGCCGGATAGCTCGTGCCGGTGAGCGTCAGCGCTCCGACCAGCAGGCAGACCGCCAGCAGAACAGGGTTCAGCAGCGGATTGAGCCTGCCGCGCCGGTAGACCCAGCTTCCGGCCTGATAGGCCGCGAGCGTCAGCGTCAGATGCAGCAGCGGGTTCGTGGCGAGATAGACCCAGATTTCGCGCAGATCACCGGTCATCGCCGTTCTCCCGCGCGTCCCTCGGCCGGCTCCATCGCCCGGCCCATTGCATCATCAGCGCCGTCACCGCAATCGTTATCAGCGTTGAGGCGACCAGCGCTACCGAGATAGGCAGGGCTTCATCGCTCATCAGCCGCAGATGCAGCATCACGCCGACCCCGGCGGGAACGAACAGCAGCGAAAGATTGCCGAGCAGCGCATCGGCGGCGTTTTCCAGGTTCTGCGGCGCGCGGCCCCGCATTATAAGCCCCGCGAACAGCATGGCCATCCCGCAGACCGGACCGGGCACGGGCAGGCCCGTCGCCGTCACCAGCAGTTCACCGGCAAGCTGGCAGCACAGGATCAGTGTAAGAGCATTGAGCATTGCGGACACTCAGCCTTTCTGTAGAGTGCATTCTAAAATCCGGATTGGATGAGCGCCCATCGCTTTGGCGCTGCCTCATTCATCGCCAATTCATGGCGGCGGCAAGACATTACACGGGGAAATAGCCCGTGCCGCGCCGCATTACCCGGCAAGACGGCTGGCAGGCGCAAGGGACGGTCTCAAGGATGGGAACAGAATATGAAAAAGATCGCACTCGGACTTTTGGCGACCATGATGAGCTCAGGCGTCATGGCCAGTGAACTGCCGCTGCAGCGCGTTGTGATCTCGACAGCCGGGCTGGCCCAATTCACCCATGCAGGCGAGGTCGAGCCGGGGATCACGATCGAGCTTCCGGTGCGTCTCGATCAGGTCGACGACATGCTGAAAAGCCTGACGATCTTCGACCAGGGCGGCGCGATCGGCGGCGTGAGCCTGCCGGGGCGCGCCCCGCTCGCCGAACTGTTCCGCGATCTTCCATTCGGCCCGGACGCGCTCGACAGCCTTCCCGCGCTGCTCGATACGCTCACAGGCTCGGAGGTCGAGATCGAAGGCGACCGCAGCGCGAGGGGCCGGTTGCTGAAAGTGACGCAGGAGACTGTTCAGCTTCCGGATAATAGCGGCCAGACCGTCCAGCATCGCCTGACCCTGATGACGGAAAGCGGTCTCGTGCAGGCCGTTCTGGAGAAACTGACCTCGGTGCAGTTCACCGATGAAGCGACGCAGGCGCAGATTTCCAAAGCGCTCGCCGGGATCGCCGAAAATCAGGCGAAGGAGCGCCGCACGCTCTCGATCAGCCTGCTCGGTGACGGCGCGCGGCAGGCCGCCTTGAGCTATGTCGTGAGCGCGCCGGTATGGAAAACGGCCTATCGGCTGGTGCTTCCGCAGGATGAGGGCGGGAAGGTCAGGCTTCAGGGCTGGGCGATCGTGGAGAATCTGACCGGGAACGACTGGACCGATGTCGAACTTTCGCTGGTCTCCGGCAACCCCGTCGCTCTGAAGCAGCCGCTCTATACCGCTTTTTATGTGGACCGCCCGGAAATTCCCGTGACCGCCGCGCAGCGCATCGTGCCGCGGCGCGACGAAGCGGATGAAGCGATTCAGGCTGCTCCCGCGCCGGCGATGGCGGAAGCCGCGGCCGAGAAGGAAAGGGCCTTCGCGCGCCGGTCCGCTCCCAGCGGCGTCGTCGGTATGTTCAACATGTATGGCGGGGACGGGGCGGAGGCCGGAATTCCGCAGGATCTCGGCGGCGGCGCGCTCGCTGCGGAAGCCGAGGAGGCGGCGACGCAGATCTCGTATCGTTTTCCGGAACGGATCAGCCTGCCGAACGGCTCGACCATGATGGTGCCTTTCGTGGACCGTGAGATCACCGCATCGCGCGCCTGGCTTTACCAGCCCGAAACCAACGCTCGGCATCCGCTGGCTTCGGTCCGGATCGAGAATGACACCGAAACCGCGCTTCCCGCAGGCATCATCACCGCCTTCGACCGCTCCGGCAGCGGCCAGACGGATTTTGCGGGAGACGCGCAATTGCCGCTCACGGGGAAAGGCGCGTCGAAATTCGTGACATTCGCGCTCGACTCCAGGACCGACATCCGCCGGACCGACAATGATGTCAGCCGCACCCGGCTCGGCAAGGCGGTGAACGGCGTGCTGACAATCTCGACCAAATCGGTGCGGACTATCGACTATGAAATCACGCCGCCCGTCGAAGAGGACCGGGAGATCGTCATCGACGAGGCCCGCATCGATGGATGGCTGCCTGCGGCCAATCTGGAGGACATCGAACTGACCGCCGCCAGGCTTCGCTACAAGGTGAGCGCTCCGGCGGGGGGGACTACGAAGGCGCAGCTTCGCCTCGAACGCACCGACGACGAGAGCGTCCGCCTTTCGACGCTCGACGCCGGAAGGATCTACGCCGCGCTACGCAGCCTCAACAACGCCACGCCGGCGCTGAAGGACGCCGTTGCGCAGCTTGGAACCGTAGTGAGTGCGATCAACGAAGCCGAACGCGCCAAGGCCGAACTCGACGGCGAAATCGGTGAAATCGGGCGCGATCAGGAACGGATCCGCGAGAACCTGGGCGCGGTCGGGCAGGCGTCGGATCTGGGGAGGCGCTATCTCGAAACGCTGCGCGCGCAGGAGGACCGCCTCGCCGAAATCGCCGCCGAAAAGAGCCGGCTCGACGGCGTGATTGCCGGGAACCGCGCCAAGGCCGTGGAGATCGCGAACGGTTTGACGCTGTAGCGCTTTTTTGCAAGTGATAGCGGGCGGGGCGGCGCTCAACCCGCCTGCAAGGCGACCGGCGCAGTCGCGGCGGGCGCAACCGGTATCGGCTTGAAGTCTCCGACCGCTGCAGCCGGCTGCATCACGCGCTTGCGCGGGAAGGTCACTTTGACTTCGGTTCCCCGGCGAAGTCTGCTTCGCAGCTCCATGCGTGCGTCATGCAGGGCGGCCAGCCCTTTTACGATCGGCAGGCCGAGGCCGCTGCCGCCCTCCGGCGCTTCGGCGGCGAGCGATCCCTGGCCGAACGGGCTGAGCACGCGAGGGATCTCCTCCTGCGGAATGCCGGGACCGCTGTCCTTGACGCTCATATACAGCTCGCCGCGCCGGGTCTTGCCGGTCTGCAGGGTGATGACGCCGTTCTGCGGCGTAAACTTGATCGCGTTGGAGAGAAGGTTGAGGCAGATCTGGCGTACGGCGCGCTTTTCGGCCCAGAGCCGCGGCAGGTCCTCGGACAGGTCGTCGATGATCTTAACGCCCTTGCTTTCCGCGCGCAGGCTGAGCAGCCTGTGGCAGTCCTCGATGACGCCGCTCAGATCCACCGGCTCCTCGTGAAGTTCGTAGCGTCCCGCTTCGATCCGCGAAAGATCGAGAATCTGGTTGATGAGATTGAGCAGGTGATCGCCGCTGGTGTGGATATCGTCGGCATAGGCCTTGTAGGTCGGATTGTTCAGCGGCCCGAGAATTTCCGAACGCATCATTTCTGAAAAGCCGAGGATGGCGTTGAGCGGCGTGCGCAGCTCGTGGCTCATGTTTGCGAGGAATTTCGACTTGGCCAGATTGGCATCCTCTGCGCGCCGGCGCGCTTCGTCAAGCACATGGTTGGCCTGCTCCAGCTCGGCGACCAGCGCGTCCTTCTCTGCCCGGTATTCGAGCATCGAGAGCACGTTGCGCTGTAACCCGCTCGCCAGGAAGATCATATAGACATGGATTCCCACCGCGACCGCCGCGAGCGTCCAGTAGAAAGGATGCTCCGCCAGCAGGAAGCGCAGCACGAGCGCCGCGGTCAGGGGGAGCGTGCCGGCATAGAGAATGCGCAGCACCGTGGAGGCGAACATGGTGCGCATGGCGAGGACGACCATGATCGCGGCGAAGAGGAAGAAGAAGGCCGAGCTTCGGTGCTCGGGCGAGAGATCGACGAAGACCACCGAGGCCCATGTGGTTCCATAGAGGAATTCGGCCGCCGCCAGATAGCGCCGCCACAATTCGCAATCCACCAGCTTACGCGGCGTCAGCAGGAAGCGCCGGCACAGGAAGATCAGGATCCCTTTGGAAATGAATACCGTCGCCAGCCAGAAAAGCAGCGAGTCGACCGGCGCCCAGGGCAGGAGGCCGACCGCAAGCACGATCGCGAGGGCGGGAATGGCGAGGGAGGCGGTCAGTTCCGACCGCGCGAAAATCGTCAGCAGCTCATAGCTGAAATCCGGCTGGACCTGCTGGTTCTCGATCAGCTTTTTTCGCGTTTCCTCGACGCGCCGGGCTGCCGCGCGCTGCGCATTCGAAGCGAAGCGCAGCGGATGTACTGACGTGAAACCTGGAGCACTCATACGCGTTAACCCTTTTACGGCACGATAGGGATACACTGTACACGGATAATATGCGGTTGTTTGACGAACGGACCGCATCGGAACGGAAATGGCTCCGTATCCGCGCCTTTAAGCAAAATTTAAACGTGAAAGGTAAATCCGGATTTAAGACTTGAGCGAAAATCGGAACGATTGCGGGAATAATCCGGGATGAATGGGCTAAAGCGGGATCATCTGGTTGGAAACACTATCGTATTTGCCGCGCAGGCGGGGATCCATGAGTCCTGTTGAATGGATCCCGGCTCCCCCGACTCCGCGGGGACAAGTTTCACGGGGATTGCGAATGGGCATGAAGCAAGCGTTTCCGTAAAAACTGATGATGCTTCAGCTCTTCCCGCCCTTGCTCTTGCCGCCGGCCTCGTCCACGGACACGCGCACCCAGCCGTGCCGCGTCAGCCGCTCCTGCGGAAGGAAGCGAGACTTGTACGCCATTTTCCGCGACCCCTCGATCCAGTAGCCGAGATAGACATAGGGCAGGCCGAGGCTGCGGGCATATTCGATATGTTCGAGGATGATGTAGCTGCCGAGACTGCGGTCCTTCAACTCGGGGTCGAAATAGCTGTAGACCAGCGACAGCCCGTCGCTGAGATGATCGCACAATGCGGCTGCGGCGAGCGGGAGATCGCCGGTGACGGCGCTGCTCAGCAGATGCGAGTTGGACCGGCGGCGATATTCGGTGATGAAGGTCTCGACCGCGCTATCCTCCACCATCATGGAGTAGTCGAGCACGGACATTTCAGCCATGCCGCCGTCCGAATGGCGCTCGCCGATATAGTCCCGGAACAGCGAATACTGCTCGGTCGTTGCGACGGCGCCGACGCGCTGGTGCTCCAGATCGGCATTCTGCTTCATGATCCGGCGCATCGACCGCGACGGCTTGTATTCGTCCACGACGATACGCACGGAAACGCAGGCCTGGCAGCCGTCGCAATAGGGCATGTAGGCGATATTCTGGCTGCGGCGGAAACCGCCCCGCAGCAGATTGTCGATCATCGCTGTCGACTTGTCGGCGGTCAGATGAGTGAAAATCTTCCGTTCGGCGCGCCCCGTCAGATAGGGGCAGGGTTGGGGAGCCGTCACGTAAAATTCGGGGAACCGTCGACTCTGGTCCGTCACTGCAAACCCTCGCTCTTCAAGCGGCGATCCCTCATCCCGT
Source organism: uncultured Hyphomicrobiaceae bacterium (assembly GCA_964407075.1). Lineage (GTDB taxonomy): Bacteria > Pseudomonadota > Alphaproteobacteria > Rhizobiales > Rhodomicrobiaceae > JAHQVI01. The sequence goes on along the minus strand of CAYOUE010000161.1, from coordinate 1,643 downwards.
TCCACCCTGACAGAGTTACAGCTTACGTGAGAGCGGCATGTCAAATCAAGCGCCGGATGTTTTCCCGGCGCTTGTGCGCCCTGCATGTATTGCCTGCCAATACCGATGTTTTTACTTATGTAAATAATTATAATAATTTGTGCAATCCGCATGGCCCCATAGAGCGGCCGTCACGACTCCAGCCGGATCACGCTGAAGCCTTCCGCCTTGAGCCGCTCGATGATCTCGGCGGCATGGCGCGCATTCTTGGTTTCGATGCGCACGTCCAGCGCGGTTCCCTTTGCGGGGACGTGCAGGAACATGCGGCTGTGGGCGACTTCGAGAATGTTCGCCCCTGCCTTGCCGACCTGCGTCGCCACCTTGCCGAGCATTCCGGGCTGGTCGTCGATCACCAGCCGCAGCGAAATGATCTTGTCCTCGCGCTCCAGCCCGCGCTCCATGATCGAGGCGAGCATCCGCACGTCGATATTGCCGCCCGACAGGACAAGGCCGACCTTGCGCCCCCGGAAACGCTCCGGGCGAGCCAGCAGCGCCGCGAGCGCCGCCGCGCCTGCGCCTTCCGCCATCGTCTTCTGCAGCGAGAGAAAGGCGGAGATCGCGCATTCGATCGTGTTCTCGTCCACGGTCAGGATCTCGGAAACATGGGCGGCCACGACCGGGGCGGTCAGCCTCCCGGCGTTCTTCACCGCAATGCCTTCGGCGAGCGTCTGGCCGCCGCAATGGACGTCCTCTCCGGCCAGCGCGCCCTTCATGGAGGGATAAAGCTTGGTTTCGACGCCGAAAATCTCGATACCCGGCTTCAGCTTCTTCATGGCGACGGCGCATCCGGCGATCAGGCCGCCGCCGCCGATCGGGATCACCGCGCAGTCGAGGTCCGGCTGATCCTCAAGCATTTCCATCCCGACCGTGCCCTGGCCGGACATTACGTGCGGGTCGTCATAGGGGTGGATGAGGGTCAGCCCGCGTTCATCGCGGATTTCCGTGGCCCTGATCTGCGCCTCGGCAAGCGATGCTCCCGCCAGCACAACCTGCGCGCCGAACGCCTCGGTGTTGCCGACCTTCACGTTGGGGGTGCCTTCAGGCATGACGATCAGCGCAGGCACGCCCATTTCGCGGGCGCGAAAGGCGACTGCCTGCGCATGATTGCCCGCTGACATGGCGATGACGCCCCGCCGGCGCTCCTCCTCGCCGAGCGACAGCATCTTGACGAGCGCGCCGCGGTCCTTGAACGCGCCGGTAAGCTGCATGTTCTCGTATTTGACGAAGACATGCGCGCCGGTCATCTCGGAGAGCTTGGGAGCGGGCAGGGTCGGCGTGCGGAGAACCCGGCCGCAGATCAGCTTGGTTGCCTCGAAGACGTCCCGGTAGGTGATGGCGAGGCCGGCAGCCTGCGCGATGGCGTTGTCCGTTTTCATGTATGGATGATAAGCGCTTGCCGGGATCGCTTCCACGGAAATCCGTCAGACGCCTTCGCGGAGCCTGCGCGCAGCCTCGCGGGCGAAATAGGTCAGGACACCGTCCGCGCCCGCGCGCTTGAACGCGATGAGGCTTTCCATGATCGCGCGGTCGCGGTCCAGCCAGCCATTGCCGATCGCGGCCATCAGCATCGCATATTCGCCCGAGACCTGATAGGCGAAGGTCGG
>CAYOUE010000160.1:285-7582 GCA_964407075.1 uncultured Hyphomicrobiaceae bacterium | reverse complement strand
ACTCGCTCGCGAGGAAATGCCGGAACCGCGCCGAATCGAGCACGCCGGCCATGCCGACGACCATGTTGCGCTGGAAGCCGGTGATCTGCTGCAGCGCCCAGACCATCGCATCAAGCGGGTTGGTGATGCAGATGACGAAAGCGTTCGGGGCGTATTTCCTGATGCCCGCGCCCACCTGCTCCATGACCTTGAGGTTGATTTCGAGCAGATCGTCCCGGCTCATGCCCGGCTTGCGCGGCACGCCCGCCGTCACGATCACGACGTCGGCATCCTGGATGTCGACATAGTCGTTCGTGCCGCGAAGATTGCTGTCGAAACCTTCGACCGGCGCGGACTCGGCGATGTCGAGCGCCTTGCCCTGCGGCATACCCTCGACAATGTCGAACACGACCACATCGCCCAGCTCCTTGAGGCCGATCAGATGGGCCAGCGTGCCGCCGATCATGCCTGCTCCGATGAGCGCAATCTTTTTGCGCGCCATGTCCTGCTCCTTCGCTCCATTAGCGGTGTTCCGATGACTTTGCCTATCGCGAATGGTGCTGCGCCGCAAGATGGCAACGGCATAACTTTCGGAGGGGCCGGGAAGCAGCCCTGCAAGTTTCGCGCCGCGCCGGGACGACCGGACAGAAAAGTCCGCTCGATCAACTGCAATACGACAGGATGTCCCCTGCTTCTGCGGCGCGGCGAGGCTTCAGGGCGGACAGATCCGCCTCTCTGGCAATTCTGATGATGCACGCGGCCAGTTCGGTGTCTTCCATGATCCGGCTGACGCCGCGCAACCGCGATGCAATGTCTCTCCATAGCGCGGCTTCATCTGGGCGCACGCTTATGAGCGGGCCTTCAATGAAATCCGTCATCCTGGCGATCCGATCCAGGCTCATGGGGTGCGTCATTTGCACAAGCGCGGATTCTCGTTCCTCTGGCCCCATGGCGCCGAATTCAACCGGATGCAAAAGGTTATAAATCTGCGCCTGGAAGAACAGCACGGGGCCGAGCGGCGATGTTCCTGTGCGGGCGAATATGTCGAGCGCAAAATCATCCGACTGGACTTCGTCCGCCTGCGCTTGCGTCCCGGTTATTTCTGTCAGCGGCCTATGCTTGAAGATGATGTGGCCGAGTTCATGGGCGATGATGAATGCGAAGGCCTCGTTGCGCAGTCTCAGGGACAAATCGTCGACGCGCTTGTCGGTTTTGTAGGCGTCAGCCGGCACGCCCAGCGCATCGAGGATCGCCGGGAAACGCCCTTGCGGAATATCGGTCCGGCTGCCGTAGCGCAGCATTGTGAAATAGAGGTCGATCGCGGAAAGGCTGAATCCCTGATAATACAACCAAGCATAGGCGGTCATGAGATCTTCCAGCGCTTTCAGCGACATGAGCGGCATGATCAACTTGCGGCCGTCGGTCGTTGCTGCGAAATCCATCAGCGGATCGTCAGGCTCCGGAAGGGGAAAGTCGAATTCGAATGCGCCCGCAGCATCCGCCTCCCCGGGTGTCAGCGAGGGCTTGATGCCGATAGCATAAATCCGGTGGACAGCGTTACGAAGCCTGGCGGCATCGGCCTGAAGCGACTCGCGCGTATAGATCTGCGCCGCGGCGCTTTCCGCAAGCATGACGAAAACGATGGCGAGGCCGAAAAATCTGAAGGCCGCTTTCATCCGGGCTCCCTTTTTTGATGATGTCATCCGGGTCCGTTCGGCCCACGTTTATCCTTCGGCAGGGAAACACTGTTTTGTGTCATGGATTTGGTTGTGATACGCTTTCACACACGAAACAGCCAATGAGTTGATCGCTTGATGACCCTGCGCCTTGGTCTTTTGACCGGCCTTCTGGCTATCGCTTTGAGCCTCGCTCCGGCCAAGGCGGAAGATGTCGACGTCGAACTCGTTATTCTCGCCGACAGTTCCGGCTCCATCGACCCCGGCGAAAGCGCCTTTCAGCGGCGCGGCCACGCCCAGGCGCTCAACCATCCGGACGTGCTCTCCGCCATCAATCAGGGCCTGTTGCAACGCATCGCCGTCACCTATGTCGAATGGGGCAATGCGTCGAACCAGGATGTCGTGGTGCCCTGGACCATCATCGACGGCCCGGAAAGCGCCAAGGCTTTCGCCGATGCTCTCATCGCCGCGCCGCGCAGGGCCTGGGGCTATAACGCCATCGGCAGCGCGCTTGCCAAGGGGCAGGAGCTGATCGAGACCAACGGCATCAGGGGGACGCGGCAGGTTCTCGATCTCTCGGGCGACAGCGCCAACAACTGGGACGGCGTACCGATCACCGTCGCGCGGGACAACGCCGTGGCTGCTGGCATCGTCATCAACGGCCTGCCGATCCTGTGCCGCGAACTGGATTGCGGGGGACGGCCGATTTCCTACGATCTGGAAAAGGCTTTCGAAGACCGCATCATTGGCGGGCCGGGCGCCTTCGTCGTTTCCGCCACCGACCGCGAGAGTTTCGAGATGGCCGTGCGGCGCAAGCTGATCCTCGAAATCGCCGGGATCGAGCCGGAGCAGCCGGTCAGGTTCGGACGCGCAGCGGACGGCGCAGAGCTTGCCGCATCCGGCGTTGCGGAATAGGCGCGGCCCGGCCCCGCCTCCGCAGGCTGCATCGTTCGAACTGCCGGGCTGACCCGGCGTCCTCCTTCCTGGAGCTGCTCTTTCCCCTTCGCGATGCGGGCGAGGGGCTGGACGCGGGCGCGCGGCGGGCCTATAGCTGCGGGCGAACGCAGGCCGTCAGAAAAAAAAATTGAGAGAATAGCCGTGCTCGATCTGAAACTGATCCGGGACAACCCTGAGATTTTGAAGGACGCGCTCGTCAGGCGCGGGCAGGGGGAAGACGAAGCCGCCGCGCTTGTCGACGACATTCTGGCGCGCGACGAAGAGGTGCGCGCGATCAAGACGCGGCTTCAGGAGGCGCAGGCGCGGCGCAACACGATCTCCAAGGATGTCGGCAAGGCCAAGGCCGCCAGGGACGAGGCGAAGGCGCAAGCGCTGATCGCGGAGATGGGGGATCTGAAGGAGCGGGTGGCCGCGGGCGAAGCGCGCGAAAAAGAGCTGGCTGCCGAACTGGAGGATGTGCTGGCGGGCATCCCGAACCTGCCTGGCGCCGATCTGCCGGTCGGCGGGGAGGAAGCAAACGAGGAAATCCGCCGCTGGGGCAAGCCGCGCAAATTCGACTTCGAGCCGAAGCAGCATTTCGAGCTTGGCGAAGCGCTCGGCATGATGGATTTCGAGACGGCGGCGAAAATGTCGGGTAGCCGCTTCGTGATCCTGCGGGGCGAACTGGCGCGGCTTGAACGGGCGCTGGCGGCGTTCATGCTGGACCTGCAGACGCGCGAGCATGGCTATGAGGAGGTGAATCCGCCGCTTCTTGTTCTTGATGACGCTGCTTTTGGGACCGGACAGCTTCCAAAATTCAAGGATGATCTTTTTTCAGCAAAATCCATCGCTTTTGAAGCGATTCATGCAGATCATGTAAGTTGGGCGGAAGAGCACGGCACGTCGATCAAAAAACGTCTTGCGGATCTAAAAGAGCAAAATCTTTCTGAAGAAGAACTTCAACATGAACGTCAGAAACTGATTGAACGTTTTATGAAGGAAGGGCTGGAGAGGGGTCAAAATTTTATTAAGCGATTCAAAGCAGGCGAATTTACACGAGAGCAATGGCTGATCCCGACCGCCGAAGTTCCGCTGACCAACATGGTCCATGGCGACATTGTCGAGGAAGCCAAGCTGCCTTTTCGCTTCACGGCGCACACGCCCTGTTTCCGTTCCGAAGCTGGGGCGGCGGGCAAGGATACGCGCGGCATGATCCGCCTGCATCAGTTCTCCAAGGTCGAACTGGTCAGCATTACCACGCCGGAACAGTCCGAAGCCGAGCATGAGCGCATGACGGCCTGCGCCGAGGAAGTGCTGAAGCGCCTCGAACTCCCCTACCGCACCGTGGTGCTGGCGACCGGCGACATGGGCTTTTCGGCGCGGAAAACCTACGACATCGAGGTCTGGCTGCCGGGGCAGAACGCCTATCGCGAGATTTCGAGCTGCTCCAATTGCGGCGACTTCCAGGCCCGGCGCATGAACGCCCGCTACCGCGCCAGGGACGCCAAACATCCGCAGTTCGTTCATACGCTGAACGGCTCCGGCCTCGCCGTCGGGCGCACGCTCGTCGCCATTCTTGAGAATTATCAACAACAGGACGGCGCAATTCGCATACCAGAGGCATTGATACCCTATATGGGAGGGCTGGAGATTATCGGCGCGCCCGGCTAGAATGACGGCGCGCCGGGTACATAAGGCGCGGAAATGGCTGCGGAAATCATGACCGGCCACGACAGGGAAGCGGCCGCGCTGCTCAGGGAGCTGAGCGCACATGGCATCGGTGACAAGCGCGTGCTGGACGCCGTCGCCTCGGTCCCGCGCGAACAATTCGTCGACGAGGACGCCGCCGCGCTCGCCTACCGAAACGAGGCGCTGCCGATCGGCTGCGGCCAGACCATATCCCAGCCCTTCATCGTCGCCTACATGACCGAGAAGCTTGACGTGCAGCCCGATCACGACGTGCTGGAGATCGGCACCGGATCCGGCTATCAGTGCGCGATCCTCGCCCGCCTCGCCCGCCACGTCTACACCATCGAACGCCACGGCCCGCTGCTCGATCAGGCGCGCAGGCGCTTCGCCTTTCTCGGCATCCACAATGTCACGACCTTCGAGGGCGACGGTTCGCTCGGCTGGCCGGAGCCGGTGATGTTCGACCGGATCATCGTCACGGCGCGGGCGAAGAAAGTGCCGCCCATGCTTCTCGATCAGCTCAAGGAGGGCGGCCGGATGATCCTGCCGCTCGGCCGCTGGCCCTGGCAGGAGAGGCTGGCGCTGATCGTCAAGACCCCGGACGGCCCGGCGCGCGAAGATCTGCTGGCTGTGCGCTTTGTGCCGCTTGTCACGGGCTGAGCCGCCTGCCGCACCCTGTATCCCCAACGCCGCATCGGGATTTCCACAGCGCCTCAATATGCGCCAGCGTTAAGCATGTTTTAAGAGCTTCCCGGCACTCTTGCCTCGGATATGAGGTGCGGCCATGATGTGTAATCAGTCTTCGTCACGGCGCCGCGTGCTCAAGCGCGCTGCGTCAGTTTCCTTGTTCAGTATGGCGGCCTTTATGGCCGGGTGCTCGATGCCGGGCGTCTCCTACGACGACCTGCAGGCCAGCCGCTACAAGCAGTATAAGGCGGCCTCTGCGCCGGTCCCGTCGGAGCCGGTCTACGGCCATCGCGACACGGGCGATGTCGGAGCCGTTGCCAGCTACGAACCCGCAGCCGTCAAGCGCGAGAAGCTGGAGCCGGTGCGCGTCGCCTCGCTCGACGGCGCCTATGTGGGGTCGAGCTACGCCATGCAGCCGGTGGCGGCCCATGAGGGCAGCGCAGTATCTGTGCAGCCGTCCGGGCAGCGTTACGCTCAGTCGGGTCCGGCCTATTATTCCGAGCCGTCCTATCTGCCGCCGCAGCGCTACCGCGCGCCGAAATCGGGGAGCTTCGACGCCGGAACCTTCGGCGGATATGAAGACGCCCCGTCATACCGCGCAAAGCCGAAGCGCCGCCACGCGCCTGACTATGGCGAAGCGCATGACGGTTATTACATCGTCGTCGAGGGAGACACGGTTTACGGACTTGCGAAACGCTTCGGCATGACCACGACCGAGCTGGCGGAGTTGAACGGCATCATCGGCTCGAAGATCTATGTCGGCCAGAAACTGCGCGTCTCCGGAAGGCCGGTCTACACAGCCTCGCATCGCGCTTCCCGCAAGGAGCGTTTTGACGAAGGATACGGCCGCGAGGCTTACCCGGAGCGGGACGCCGGGGAGTATGTCGGTGAAGAAGGGTATTACGACGACGACAGGAAGTCGCCGCCGCCACGCAGCCGCTCTTTCAGCTCATATGAGGATTTCCGCAAGAGTACCTATGATTCCCGCGAGCGGGCGCCCGCTTACGAGGATCGGGAAGAAGACACTGCGAGCTACGGGCGCGGTCATGGCGGGTCCGGCCGCGGTTTCGAGCGGTATACGGTCCGCCGCGGCGACTCGCTCTACACGATTGCGCGCGAATTCGGCCTGAGCCATCACGAACTCGCCGAAATCAACGACATTCCGCCTTCCGCCACACTTTATCCGGGGCAGGCGCTGCGCGTGCCGTCCGGCGGCCGCGACAGCCGTTTCCACGAAGAGGGCGGCGAGGAAGAGTATCGCGAGCGACGCCCGCGCCGCGGCGGTTACGAACCGGCAAGCAGTCAGGACGATCTGCCCTACTGGAAGAGCAGGACCGCTGCAGCCCCGTCTGCTCCCGGCGCGCCGGAGCGCGGCGTCGCCCGCGCCGAAGCCGAACCGGCCGGACAGGACGCCGTGCCCGCCCGGACGGAACGCGCCGCCGCTCCCAAGCAGGATGCGGAAGACCCGCGCGAACCTGTCCGCCAGGCTGCGGCGGTTCAGGAGCAGCCGGCCGAGGCGGAGCCTGAAGCCGAGAAGCCGGTTCTCGCCGCCCACAGCGACGTGAACGCCGCGGACGCGCGGCCCCGCAAGGCCCAGGCCAGCATTGGAGACTGCGCCGAACTTCTGGAAAATCCCGCGCCCCGCAGCGCCAAGACTTTCCGCCTTCCGGTCGAAGGGCTGATCGTCGCCAAATTCGGCGCAAGTATCGACGGCGCGCCGAATGACGGCGTCGATTTCTCGGTTCCGAGGGGCACTCCGGTCAAGGCGGCGGAGAACGGCGTGGTCGCCTATGTCGGCGACGAACTGCCGGGTTTCGGCAACCTGATCCTTGTGCGTCACGCCGACGGCTACGTCACCGCCTATGCGCATAATGACGAGGTGCATGTCAGCCGCTGCGACGTCGTCGAGCGGGGCCAGGTGATCGCCAAGGCCGGCGCCACGGGCAAGGTGACAAAGCCGCAGCTCCATTTCGAGATCCGCAAGGACGCCCAGCCGGTCGATCCGGAAGGGTATTTTACACGGTCGTAACGTCCGCAGTTCCGGCCGCCGCTCCCGGCGGTCCCCCGCCGTCGGGAGCCCCCTTTTTCAGCGCAGCAGTTTGCCTTCGCGGCCGGCTGCGTCCTGAATGAACTGCCAGGCGACGCGGCCCGAGCGCGCGCCACGCGTCATGGCCCATTGAAGCGCCGCCTTCTCCAGCTCGCCGCGCGCGGTCTCCAGGCCGTAATGATCGGCGTAGCCGTTGACCATCTCCAGATAGTCCGCCTGCGAACAATTGTGGAAACCGAGCCACAGGCCGAAACGGTCCGACAGCGAAACCTTCTCCTCCACC
>CAYOUE010000160.1:0-275 GCA_964407075.1 uncultured Hyphomicrobiaceae bacterium | reverse complement strand
CGGAAGGGTTGATGGCAGTGGAGCGCTCGGTCTCCATCATGTGCCGCGGCATCAGGTGGCGCCGGTTCGAGGTGGCGTAGAAGATCACATTCTCCGGCCTTCCCTCCACGCCGCCTTCCAGCACCGCCTTCAGCGATTTGTAGGAGGTGTCGTCCTGATCGAAGGACAGATCGTCGCAGAAGACGATGAAGCGGTGCGCACAGGCGCGCATATGGGCGAGGCATTGCGGCAGTGAAGCGATGTCCTCGCGGTGGATCTCGACGAGCTTGAGGCTG
>CAYOUE010000159.1:0-7766 GCA_964407075.1 uncultured Hyphomicrobiaceae bacterium | reverse complement strand
TGGAGGTTCGAGTCCTCTCCTGGGCACCATTCTTCCTGGCGCGATGCCGCCCACCAACCCATCGCGCGGGTTCCGGTTCGAGGACGCCGCTTGCGCCGAAGACATTCCGCACAGGAAGTCTTCCAATGTTTTCACGAAAATTACGCCGCCATGCCATTTAACAAACAAGCCATCCCCGACCCGCGCGAGCTGTTTCCCATGCCGGAGCACAGGCGCGTCATGTTCGCGGCCAATCTCGATCTGCCGCCCAATGTCGAGATCGGCGATTATACCTATTATGACGATCCGGGCGGGCCGGAGGCGTTCAGGCGCAACATCCTCTATCATTTCGATTTCACGGGAGACCGGCTCGTCATCGGCAGGTTCTGCGCGCTGGCTACCGGCTTGAAATTCGTCATGAACGGCGGCAATCACAGGGTGGACGGGTTTTCGACCTATCCGTTCCCGATCTTCGGCGGCGGCTGGGCCGGACATTTCGACAGCGAACTCGATTTTCCCATGAAGGGCGACACAAGGATCGGCCATGACGTCTGGATCGGCTGGGACGCCGCGATCATGCCCGGCGTGACAGTGGGGGATGGCGCGGTTATCGCGTCCCGATCGGTCGTGAGCCGGGATGTTCCGGCCTATGCCATCGCCGCAGGCAATCCGGCGCGAATCGTGCGGATGCGGTTCGAGGATGCGGTCATTCGCAGGCTGCTTGCGATCCAGTGGTGGCATTGGGACGCCGCAAAGATCACGCGCAACATTCCCGCAATCAGCGGCGCCGACATTGAAGCGCTCGAAAACGCAGTATGAAGGCGCACCTGTGCACTGGCGGATGTTGCACAAAGATCACCTTCCGGACAAAAGTATTAACAGCCCGCAAAGTCGAATACTACCCCTGCAACCAAGGGTTGTATAACTAAAAATACCTAAGTAATAATTCAATATTGACATGATTGCAGAATGCGGCGTTTTTCTGTAATCGCTGGTTGTAAGTAATTATACGCAAATAGTGGAAATCAAGTTTTCATCCGATATTCACTATTGAGTTCCTCCTCAGCATTAATCAACCTGTCGGCGTTACTCGCGCATCAAGTGTTCAGAGCGGGATGAACACAGGAAAACCGGTTCTGTTCGTTGTCATTCGGCGCCATGGTTCTTCTGCTTCCGCTCCAGTATCGGAGAGTATCCCGATGAGTATGCCGGAAGAAGGCGGACGGATTGAGCCGGAAGACATTGGGCGGACGGATCTTCAGTACTACAAGACTGAACGCATAATCGCCTCAGCAACGGTCGCATGGGTGGTGATCCTGACCACCTACATGATCTTCCAGAACGGCGAGTTATCCTACACCAGCGTTTACTTCCTGAAAATCATACTGTCCCTCTCCGGCGCGGTCATGCTGGCGACTCTGCCGGGATTCTTCGACATCAGCTACACCCTCAGCGGGTTTTCCGTACGGGCTGCCGGCGGCGCCGCGGCGTTCGTCTTCATCTACACGCAGTCGCCGAACATCCCCGCCATGAACGCCCAGCCTGCACCTGCGCCGCCCGCGATCGAGCAGACGGGAGAGCCGGGCACGACGCGTCTTTCGCCTGCCATCGAGGGTTATCCCGTGCTTTTCGCGATGAGCATATCGCCAGGCAGCTACGCGCCAGCCTATCAAAGCTATCCGGCGCAAGGGTCCGGGCCCGATTGGCGCGCAAGCGTCGAGACTCCTGGTTTCGCCGCAACATATCGGGACCGGCTTGCCGAACTGGTTGCGAGGGCGGCCGAGTGGCTTCGCGCCGCAATGAGTTACGCCAGGTCATGGCTAGATGAGGCTGCGCGACTATTGCGCGCCTATGTCGACCCCCTTCTTGACTCGTTGAAAAGACTGCTTGGACTCGGGGAAGACGCTCATAAGATCGAGGCCATCAATATCTTTTCCGACGCACTGCCAGGCCGCATCGACGATCTGGCCGGAACGCTGCTCCATCAGTCCGGAAGCCTGACGGGATCGCTTTTCGGAACCGTCAGCATCGTGACCTCGACATTGAGCGGCGCTGTCGGCCAGACCCTCGTCACGGTGATCTCGGCCGCAGAGGAGTTGGAGCACATCGTCACGCTGGCAGATGAAACCACCCAGGCCCTGATAGGCGGTGTTCATGACACCACTTCACGCCTTCTGCACGGCACCCAGACCGCCGCCGGCCGGATAACGGATGCGCTGAACAGCGCGACGGGCGGTCTGACCGAGCCGGCGGGCGAAGTCGCCGATGGCGTGCTGGGCGCTGCGGGCGAAGTGACGGATCGCGTCCTGCCTCTCGCGAGCGAAACCACAGGCGGCGTTTTCGGCAGTCTCAATAAAGGCCTGAGCGCCATCACTGACGGACTGAACGAAATCTCGCCCGAGATCGTTTCCCGTCTTGCCCCGGACTTCGCCGCGCCGGGCGGACCGGAAGGTCTTCGGGACAGTAGCCTTCTGAACGCAGCCGGGCCGCTGCTCGACAGCCTCCCAGGACAGGCGCTTCTACAGGGGCATCTGGCCGACCATGTACCCGCTCACGGTCTTCTCGAGGGGCCGGTCAGGCCTCTCGTCCAGGACGGCCCCGTCTGCATCGCCGGGTGCAGTCCCGGCGATAACCAGCCACTGGCGCTCGGCGGCCTTGTGAACGATCGTCTTTCCGGGGGGCTGGGCGTTGCGACGGGAGCGCTCTCCAACGTCCTGAGCGGCTCTGGCGACACTCTCGGCAGGGGGCAGGACGGCGGCGCTCCCGGCGCAGGCCCTGAAAAGGGCGGTCTGATCTCCTCGACGGTCAAGACGACCGGCTCGATTCTGAACGGCGCCGCCAAAGGTCTCGGCCGGCGCTGACATGCAATCCGGTCAACAGCGAAAGGTGTGCGTATGATGATGAAGCAAGTCTTGCGATACGTTTCCGCCGCTGCGATCCTCTTTGCAGCCATTCCGCTCCAGCAGGCACTGGCCGCCGACGGAAAAGCGTCGAACCAATGCGCCGCGCCTTCTGCCTATTGCGCACATTCGCAACAGGCGATGCTGCTTCCGGCAAGGGACACCAGAGCCGGCCTTGGCGGCAATGGCGGCGGCGATGGCGGAAAAGGCAATTGCTGGCGCTCCTGCTTCAATGCCTATAATTCATGCATGGACCAGGCGCCGAAAGACATATGCGTGCCGCAGATGCGGTCCTGTCTTGCCGTTTGCGACACGCTTTCGAATTGAGTGCGACGGACGCAGGTGTGAAAAGCCGCACGCTCAGGGCGATTTCACCTCGTTGCGGGCCGGGCTTCCATCGCAAGCGTGCGTTCGTCGCGGCGCGGCGTGTAATCGACGGTGTCTTTCGATGCCCAGATCAGCGACTGAAAATAAAGCGGCACGATCGCCGTATCCGCAAACGCGATCGCCGCCGCTGTCTGCAGACCGTTCTCCCGCTGCACGGGATCGAAAATCTGCGAGGCTGCCGTGATGGCCGCATCGAATTCCGGGTTCGAATAACGGAAGCGGTTGAGAGTCCCGAGGCCGCTGGCGATATCGTAGGAATGAAGCAGGCCCAGCAATCCGGCGGAGGCTTCGCCGGTCGCGTTGCCGTAGGAGAATAAAAACGCTCCATACGCGTTCTCACCGGCCTTTTGCGAGAAATCGGCGTAGGGAAGCGTCTCCACGCCGTTCACGCTCAGACCGCCCTCAGCGAGCATCTGCCCGACAGCCTCGGCTACCTGGGCGTCCAGGCTGAAACGGTCGTTGGAGCCGTGCAGCGTTACGCCGAAACCGTTGGGAAATCCTGCTTCGGCAAGCAATTGCCTGGCTCGTTCCGCATTGGGCTGAGGCGCGGAGATATAGCGATTATAGCCGAAGACTCCTTCAGGAACGATCTGGCTTGCAGGTTCGCCGGCGCCGCCGAGCACGCGCTCGATCAGGGCCTGCCGGTCGATCATCGCCGCAATCGCGTTGCGCACTCTTGCGTCGCGGAACGGGTTGACGAGCAGCGGCTTGCCTTCCGGATCGGTGATGTATGGCGCGTCCTCGCGCTGGTTGAGCGCCAGATAGACAAGGCGGAGCGTCGCTTGCCGGTAGACGCTGATCGCCGGGTTGCGCTCCAGCGCCGGAGCTGCTGCGGGCGGAACGAGGTCGATCAGGTCTGCGTCTCCCGACAGCAACGCCGCCACCCGGCTCTCATCGTCCGGCAGAAAGCGCATCGTGACTTTGGCGTAGGCAGGCCTGTCCCCCCAGTAATCGTCATTCCGGTTCAATTGCAGGCTTTCACCAGGACTCCATGCGACGAATTTGTAAGGACCGGTTCCGATTGCGGCCTTGCCGGCGTCGAAATCGGCTGCGGTCATGCCTTCGGCGGCGGCTTTTGAGACGATGTGGATCGTTCCGATATTCTCGATGAACAGCGGAGAGGGTACTTTCGTCGTGAACCTGATCGTGTGGTCATCGACGATCTCCATCTCATCGAGGTCGGCAAGAGCGAGCGTGAACGGAGCGGGAGAGTCGGAAGCCGCGCCCGCCCTCGCCAGTGAGAAGACGACATCCTCGGCTGTGAACGGCGCGCCGTCGTGAAACCTGACGCCCTTGCGGAGCCGCACGAGCCAGGCGTTCCGGTCCAGCGATTCCCAGCTTTCGGCGAGACCTGGCACGGTGCGGAGATTGGCGTCGGTGTGAATGAGACGGTCGAACACATGAGCGGCGGTCATCTGGTTCGGCCCGCTCCGGGAGTAATGCGGGTCGATGGATTGCGGCTCGTTACCGCGCCCGATGACAAGCTCCTGCGCCGTCGCGCCCGTGGCGAAAAGCGAAAGCGCGGCGGCAAGAGCGAGCGCCAGCGGCGATCTCATCCCGGCTTCCTCCTGTTCAGCGATCCTGTCGATGTGCAGGCTGAATCCGCGCGGCACCGGCATTCGGACGCCGCTTCATTCCAGCCTGGCATGATTGTATGGCATGGGTGCGCGCCCATGAAAACAAAATCCGGAAATGCACTTCGCCGGGAGTAAATTTTCAGCCTGGAGGAGCGTATCCCGGCAAAGCCTTGCATGTTTGCGCACCCTGACCTGACGAAATCGGAATATCTGCATGAGTGCGCCCGGTGCAGCTTGATTTTTAACGAGGCGATGTGCACTGTCCGGGCGTAAGGACATGCGGAGCGCTTAGCTTTTTTCCGGTCAGCGAGGCGGTGCGGACGATGCGAGACGGCTAAAGGGGGCAGCCGATGAATTTCAACGATTTCCTGCAGGGGCTGTTTCAGTCTGCCCCCGGCATCGTCCTTATTGCCGTTGTGGCGCTTGCGGCGCTGTTCGTGCTTTTGCGCCGGAGCCCTTTCCTTGTCATTGCGAGGCTGTTCCGGCCTGTTCTACGGCTTTTCAGGATCGTTCCGCAAACTTCATCAGGCGTAAAGCAGACCGTCGGCGTGACGACCGGGTTCACGCCGACTGCCGGCGCCGTTTTCGCGCGGCTGTTCGCCTGGGAAACGGAAACCGAGCGCGCGCTTGGAGATGTTTCGAAACTGGCGCAGCCGCATCTCAAACTCAATCGCGGCAGTCTTTTCAAGTGGCTCGAACCGCAGGAAGGCCTCATCGAAGCGGCGCGCAACGAGAGCGGGTCGGAGACCTTGAGCTTCGACAAGGCCAAGCACTTCTTTTCCTATGATATCCCCGTTCGGTCGAACCCGCAGAGCCTCTTCGAAGATATCTATAGCGCAATGATCGTCGATCAGTTCAGGGAAAGCGACCGCACCTGCCTGTACGTGCTCTATGAGATGCGCAAGGTCATCAACGACAATGTGCGGATGCTCTCCGTTCTGTTCTCCGCCATCGTCGCGGTCATCTTCGTCATCAATATTTTCTACTCTTCCAGCATCAACTTCGTGAGTACGTTCGCCCCTCTTCAGGGACTGGCGCTTCCCTACGCTATCGAGCTTCCGCTGATTGGCGGCCAGATCCTCATTACGGCGGAAACCATCAACAAGGCGATTTTCGGCGCGCTGAGCTGCACCTTGGGCATTCTGCTGATGTGGGTGTTCTACCAGACCGAATATTCTCATTTTCAGAGGAACAACGGGCGCGAGCTGAACAATTTTCTGACGCGCTATCTGGCTCGTATGACGGCGGATTTCCGCACCGTGGAGACGCGCGCCGTTTCCACGATCGTGGGCTCGCAAGACGCCGATTCGGCAGAAGGGCCGAATTCCGCATCCTGGGTCGTCGGGATGAACTGGATTGCGTTCCGGTTCTTTTCGATCGAATGCTTCCTTCGCGGGGTCGTATACCAGATCCTGCGCAACAGCAGTTACTATCTTTTCTTTGTTCCGTTCTCGTTTTTTATTTTCATTTACATAATAGCGTCGCTGATAAACTTCAGCCAGCTTCGCCTCACCGATCTGAATTCAGAAATTTATAACCAGAACACTTTCTACATATTCTTCGCACTGCTGCTCGTCGTCTATTACCGCTATCTGAAGAACTCCGTCGATTTCGTCCTCGACTCGATCCGAGAACAGGAATGGACCCAATTCCACACCCTCGATCTGCGCTCCGCGATCTCGGCCGTCATCGAGAAATACTCCAGCGAAATCAGCTTCTACCGCAACCGTTTCCGCTCCGACCGGATAAACTGATTCCGCTTGCCGCGCCTTTTCCCGTCTCCGACAATGGCCGGCATCGCAGCCGTCATTCGAGGTTCCAATGCCTGTCCCGGAAAGCCCTACGACGCACGAGGCCGAGCTCGACGCGCGCAACGATAACGTGCTGATTTATGTAGACGGCGCGCTGAAACCGCGGCCGGAGGCGAAGGTGTCGGTCTATGATTCCGGCTTCCTGCTCGGCGACGGCGTATGGGAAGGTCTGCGGCTGCATAACGGCAAATGGGCTTTTCTGGACGACCATCTGGACCGGCTTTTCGAGGCCGCCCGCGCCATCGATCTCGACATCGGGACGGATCGCGCCGGCGTGATAGAAGCGCTTGAGGAGACGCGCGCAGCGAACGGAATGACGGAGAACGTCCATGCGCGGCTCATGGTGACGCGCGGTCTCAAGAGCCGTCCTTTCCAGCATCCGCGCCTTTCGCGATCCGGCCCGACAATGGTCATCATCATGGAGCATTCGCTTCCCGCCGCCGTACTGGCGATCCGCGGCGTGCGGCTGGCGACGGTCCCACAGGTGCGAGGCCTGCCTATGAGCCAGGACCCCAAGCTGAACTCTCATTCGAAGCTCAATTGCGTGCTTGCCGCGATCCAGGCGGAAAAGGCAGGCGCTGACGAAGCGCTGATGCTCGACCCGCACGGCTTCGTCAACACCACGAACGCCTGCAACCTGTTCATCGTCCGCCGCGGCGAGGTCTGGACCTCGACGGGAGACTACTGCATGAACGGCATCACGCGCGGCAATGTTATCGCGCTCTGCCGGGCGAACGGCATCCCGGTGTTCGAGAGAAATTTTTCGCTGGTCGATACTTTCGGGGCGCAGGAGATCTTCCTGACCGGCACATTCGGCGGCCAGACGCCGGTTTCGGAGCTGGACGGACGCAGGATCGGTTCAGGCGAGCTTCCCGGCCCAGTTACGGCGCGGATACAGACGCTTTACCGGACTCTGGTCGAGGAGGCGACGGCATGAGGCCCATGCGAATCGTGATGTGGTCCGGCCCGCGCAATCTCTCGACGGCGATGATGCGGAGTTTCGGCTCGCGCGCCGACACGAGCGTCGTGGACGAGCCGTTCTATGCGGCCTATCTCGCAGAAACCGGCCTCGACCATCCGATGCGGGAGGAAATTCTTGCGGCGGGCGAAAC
>CAYOUE010000158.1:0-7857 GCA_964407075.1 uncultured Hyphomicrobiaceae bacterium | reverse complement strand
TCGGCGAGGAAGATGTGGATCTTGTTGCAGGGCGCAAGGTCGGAGCCGGTTTGCGCGATGCCGATGATTGGGCGGCCCGATTGCAGCTCCTCACGCGTATACCCCTGATTCTGATAGCGCTCGACATAGAGCGCCGTCATGCCCGGATTGTTGGGATTGTCGAACCATTCCTGACTGCGCAAACCCTTGTTTGCGCGGGTATCGTGAGACATCGGTCCTCCCATGGGGTTATATCCGGGGACAGCCGATTGCCTTGCATCCTTCTTCCCGCGGTATTTAAATCGATTTAACTGCCCCGCGCGAAGCGGGTCAAGCGGCGGAAACAAACCAAGGGAGACGTTCATGAACCAGATCGACCTCAAGGACCGTAATGCGGTCGTCACAGGCGGCGCGCAAGGCATAGGCCGCGCGGTCGCCGAGCGGCTGATCGCAAGCGGCGCGGGCGTGACGATCTGGGACCGCGACGCCGAGCTGGCCGGCAGGACCGCCGCCGGGATCGGCGCGGCCTTCGTGGAAGCCGACGTGTCGGACTGGAAGGCCGTGAAAGCCGCAGCAGAGCAGACCGCCGCCAGAATGGGCCGGATCGACATCCTCGTGAACAATGCCGGGGTCGCTGGACAGAATGGAACGATCGTGGACTATCCTGTCGAGGAGTGGCGGCGCGTCATCGAGATCGACCTGAACAGCGTCTTCTACTGCCTCAAGGCCGTAACGCCGCTAATGATCGCGCAGAATTACGGACGGATCGTCAATGTCGCCTCGATCGCGGGCAAGGAAGGCAATCCGAACGCGGCGGCCTATTCCGCCGCCAAGGCCGGCGTGATCGCGCTGACGAAATCGCTCGGCAAGGAAGTCGCCGGACACGACATTTCGGTCAACTGCATTACGCCTGCAGCGGCGCGCACCGCGATCTTCGACCAGATCAGCCAGGAGCACATCGACTACATGCTCTCCAAGATCCCGCGCGGCCGTTTCGTCGAGACCGGCGAAATCGCGGCAATGGTCGCCTGGCTGTGCTCCGCCGAATGCAGCTTCACTACGGGCGGCGTTTTCGACCTTTCGGGCGGCCGGGCGACATATTGAGGCGCGGCGCGGCTTCCGGCGCCTATCCGTTGCGGTAAAGGTAGCTGTAGCCGTTGATCGCGGGCACGCCTCCGAGATGGGCGTACAGCACCTTCGAGCCTGCGGGGAAATAGCCCTTGCGGATCAGGTCAATCATGCCCTGCATGGATTTGCCCTCATAGACCGGGTCGGTCATCATGCCCTCAAGGCGTCCGGCAAGGCGCATGGCGTCATTGGTCTCATCGGACGGAACGCCATAGGCGGGATAGGCGTAGTCCGGGATGAGCACGAGATCGTCCTCCGCAATCTCCTGGCCCAGCCCGACGAGATTGGCTGTGTTGCGTGCGATTTCCATGACCTGCGCCCGGGTTTTCTCCAGCGTGCCCGAGGCGTCGATGCCGATGACGCGGTCCGCCCGCCCATCCGCTGCGAAGCCGACCAGCATCCCCGCATGGGTCGAGCCGGTCACGGTGCAGACGATGACATAATCGAATTTGAAGCCGAGCTGCGCTTCCTGCGCGCGGACTTCCTCCGCGAAGCCGACGAAACCGAGGCCGCCATATTTGTGCACCGACGCGCCCGCCGGAATGGCGTAGGGTTTGCCGCCCCGGGCCTTCACATCCTCGATGGCCCGCTCCCAGCTTTCCCGGATACCGATGTCGAAGCCGTCATTGACGAGTTCGATCTCGGCGCCCATCACCCGGCTCATGAGGATATTACCGACCCTGTCATAAACGGCGTCGGGGAATGGCACCCAGCTTTCCTGCACGAGACGGCATTTCATGCCGAGCTTCGCCGCCACTGCTGCAACCTGCCGCGTATGGTTCGACTGGACTCCGCCGATCGTGACCAGCGTGTCCGCGCCGGATGCAATCGCGTCGGGCACGATATATTCGAGCTTGCGGATCTTGTTGCCGCCGAAGGCAAGGCCCGAATTGCAGTCCTCACGCTTGGCGTAGATCTCGACGCCGCCGCCGAGATGGGCGGAGAGGCGCTTCAGCGGTTCGATTGGTGTCGGGCCGAAAGTCAGAGGATAGCGTTCGAATTTGTCCAGCATCGTCGATCCTTGGCAATCATGGGGGTTGCGGATCAATTCTAGCTGAAAGTTTTCCGCAACGCGCCGCTGGAATTCTGAATGAAGACCCGCCCGCGTCCGCCGCTTGACGTCAGATCCTGTCGGCGGTCAAGGTCGGCGTCGCCTTCGATAACTGTTTTTCGCGCAGCCAGATATACAATCCGCTCCCCAGCACCAGCGACGCTCCCGTCACAACCCATATATCGGGCGGCTGATCGAAGATGATCCAGCTAGACGCGCTCATGTAGAATAGCTGCACGTAGAGAAAGGGCGCGAGCGTGGAGGCGGGGGCGAAGCGGTGCGCGGCCGTCAGCAGATGGTGTCCGCCCCAGCCGAACACGCCGATCAGCGCGAAGGCGATCCATGCGGTCCCGTCGACGGGCCATTGCCAGTCGAAATAGGCCACGGGCGCGATCCCGAAGGCGCAGAGCGCCGCTGCATAGAACTGCTGCGTCGAGGTGCGGTCGATGCCGGCCAGCTTGCGCGTGAGGATGGCGTAGAAGGCGGCGCACATCGCCGTCCCGACCGAGAGAAAAGCGGCCCAGTGAAAATTCGCGCTCCAGAACTGTGTCGTGATGAGCGCACCGCAGAATCCGATCACAATCGCCACCCAGCGCCGCCAGCCTACCCGTTCGCCGAGCAGGGGAATGGACAGCGCGCAGACCCAGAGCGGCACCGTGAACATGATCGCCGACGTCAGCGTAAGCGGCAGATATTTGACGGCGGTGAAGTTCAGAACCGTCCCGACGAGCAGCGTCAGGCCACGCGCCGCTTCGAGCCAGGGCCGGCCGGTCGCGAACAACCGTCCGCCCTGCGACGGCAGAAACAGCGCGGCGACGAGCGCCATATGCACGAAATACCGAATGAAGACCACGGCCATCGGAGGCATTCCGGAAAGCACGAGCCACTTGGCGCAACTGTCGATTCCGGTGAACAGCAGACAGGCGAGCAGCATCATCGCGATGCCGGTCAGCCGCCGGTCCTCGATCGGTGCGATCCCTATGCGGGCGTCCATGAGCCTGCTCTTCCGGCAGCGGCCGGCTGCGCGCGCAGCGGATCGCGATGACAGGATGGGCTTTCAGACAAGGCGCGTTCCCCATGCGGCGCGTGTTTTCGTTTCCGCCGCGGTTTCTTTAGCAGAACGGATGGATTGCGTCCGGCGCGACAGTCCGCCGCGAACGGATTTTCCTCATTAGATCACCATGATCCGGCATCGAATCAATTAAAAATAATTGCGGGGCAGCCAAAATCCGCGCCACGGAACCGGATCGGCGTGGCCGAAAAGAGCTTCCCGATTTTCCTTCTCCGGCTGTAAATTTTTCAGGAAACGCTGCAAAGGAGAACGCAATGGGACGGCTTGCTGGCAAGGCTGCATTTCTGACGGCTGCAGGAAACGGGATCGGAGCGGCCACGGCCCGCGCATTCGCCGATGAAGGCGCGAAGGTAATCGCGACCGACATTTCGGATGCGGCCCTTGAGGCGTTGCGTGAAAGCCGTCCCGGCATCGAGACCGCCGTCCTCGACGTGCGGGATACCGCGGCAGTCAATGCGGCGGCGGAGCGCGCCGGAAAGGTCGATATTCTTTTCAATTGCGCCGGTTACGTCCATCACGGAACCATCCTCGACTGCGACGAGGAGGCGTGGGATCGCTCGTTCGACATCAACGTCAAGGCCATGTGGCGCACGATTCGCGCCTTCCTGCCCGGTATGCTGGCGGCGGGCAGAGGCTCGATCGTCAACGTCGCCTCGATGGCGTCCTCACTGAACGGCGTGAAAAACCGCGCGGTTTACGGAGCATCGAAGGCTGCCGTGATCGGGCTGACCAAATCAGTCGCGATGGATTTCATTACGCAGGGCGTCCGATGCAACGCGATCTGCCCCGGCACCGTGCAGAGCCCGAGTCTCGAAGATCGCATCAAGGCCTTGCCCGGCAGTTACGACGAGAACCGCGCCGCCTTCGTCGCGCGCCAGCCGATGGGCCGGCTTGGCACGCCGGAGGAGATCGCCGCCCTCGCAGTTTATCTCGCCAGTGACGAAAGCGCGTTCGTCACCGGCGTGGAAATGAAGATCGACGGCGGCTTCGGCTTGTAGGGCGCGCGCTGCTTTATGCGGCTGCGAGCCGCTTCTTGGGGCCGCGCCGTTTGCGGAAAGGGGCCGCGTCAGGGCGGCCTTCATTGCGCGTAACGGACTTTTGCCCGGACTTCTGGCCTGACGCGCCTTTGCCGGAATGCCGCGGCTTCTCGTAGCGATGCGCTTGCGCGTCGCTTCCGCTCTCGCGGTCGAAGCTGTGCCTGCGATTGCCGCCGCCGTTGACGGAGCGTGGCTTGCTGCCCCGGCCCTGGGGCTTGCCGTAGCTGTCCCTTGTGTCCGGATCGCCGCTGGCGACAGCGATCTTGAGTCCCATAAGCCTCTCGATGTCGCGCAGCAGATGCATGTCCGCAGGACCGCAGAACGCCACGGCCTCGCCCGCAGCGCCCGCCCGCGCCGTCCGCCCGATCCGGTGCACGTAGCTTTCCGGAACCTCGGGCAGGTCGAAATTGTAGACATGGCTGACGCCGGGAATGTCGATTCCGCGCGCGGCGACATCGGTGGCGACGAGCACGCGGATCTCACCGCTGCGGAACGCCGCGATGGCGCGCTGGCGCTGCCCCTGGCTCTTGTTGCCGTGAATGGAGCCGGCCGAAAAGCCCGCGTGCACGAGGCCCTTCATAAGCTTCTCCGCGCCATGCTTGGTGCGCACGAAGACGAGTGAAAGATCCTCCGGGCGCTCCGCAAGGCAATCGTGCAGCATCGCGACTTTGCTGCGCTGGCCTGTGAAATGCACCGACTGGCGGATTTCCTCGACAGTGCTGCCCGGGGGCGTGATCTGCACGCGGGCCGGATCGGTCAGGAACGCGCGTGACAGTTCGTCCATCTGCTTTGGCATGGTCGCGGAAAACAGGAGAGTCTGGCGCGGCTGGCCGACGCATTTCGCCAGACGCCGGAGTGCGTTGATGAAGCCGAGATCCAGCATCTGATCGGCTTCGTCGAGCACGAGGAAACGCGCCGATTCGAGGATGACCGCGCGGCGGTCGACCAGATCGATCAGACGACCGGGCGTGGCGACGAGTATGTCGGCGCCGCGGCTCATGGAGCGGATCTGGTTGCCGATCGATACGCCGCCGACGACAAGGCCGATCCTGAGCGGCGTGCCTCTCACATAGGTCCGCAGATTGTCTGCGATCTGGTTCACCAGTTCGCGGGTCGGCGCAAGAATCAGCGCGCGGACCGATTTCGGCCCCGGACGGACATTCGCAGCAATCAGATTCTGCACCAGCGGCAGTCCGAATGCAGCGGTCTTGCCGGTGCCTGTCTGGGCGAGACCCATCAGGTCGCGCCCCTTCAGGATAAGAGGAATCGCCTCGCTCTGGATCGGGGTCGGTTTTTCGAAACCGAGAGCGCTGACGGATTTGAGCATCGTATTGGAAAGCCCGAGGGCCTGGAATTCAGTCAAGTAAAACACCTTTCAGTCGGCGGCTCCGGTCAGCGTCAAGCGGCCGGCCGCCATTTCAACGATTCGCGAGACATGCAGCGGCGGCTCGACAGAGCGCTCGCTGTCTCGTGTCATGCGGTTTCAGCCATAGGGACATCCCGTCACGCATCGCGCAGGGGCAAGCCCACAGGCCGTCAGAACCCCGCGTGATATGGGAACTGCTGGGAAAAACTTTCGGGCAAAGGATCGCCGAGAGCCTGATGAAATGCTTTGCCCGTGAAAACGCGGAGGCCGGTCGGCATCCGGAAAATCTGAGCAGGGCCGCTCACGCGGCAGCCCGGCATTTAGCAGGTGCAGCATTGTCCGGAAGCGGCGCGGAAGTCAAGCGCTCATTCATGTCTGACGGCGCCGAGCGCCGCGACCGCCTCGTCGAAGGCGCAAACGGCGCGATTCCCCACGACGGCGATGGCAGGCTATGACGGCGCGCGTCCGGAGTGAATGACCGGGAGGAAATCGTCTACCTTTCCGCTACGGAAGGCAGGCGCATTTCGCTTACGGGCTGAGACGAGGCTTCTTGCCCGGCGACAGCGCGAAGCTGGGTCAGAAGCGCATCGGTGAGTCGCGACTTCGGATTGCCCGGCCGCTCGATCATCGCGAGCGTCCGCACCGCCTGCGGATCGCCGAAAGGAGCGATGCGAAGTCCCGCGGGAAATGGAGCCGCGCCAGCTCTTTGCGGCACCACGGATACGCCCAGGCCGTTGCGCACCAGGGCTTCGATCGCCTCCAGCATGTCCACCGCCATCGCCTCCCGTACCGGAATGCCGCGTCCGTGCAGAAGCTGCTCGATCTGCTGACCCGCCCAGGATTTGCGGTTGAACCATATGAAGGGGTGAGCCTTGAGCAACGCTTCGTCGGTTTCCTCCGCCGCGTCCGCGGGCGCTATCACAAAGAGCGGCTCATGGGCGATCGTGCGGAACGTCAGATCATCGGCCGGCGCGTTGGGTGCGGTCGCAATGGCGACGTCGATGTCGCGCTGGCGCAGGAGCTGGGCGAGTTCGCTGGAAAAGCCGGTCCTCACGGCGATGCGCAGATCCGGATGCGCCTTGCGCAGGGCGGCAAGCGCAGGCGGAAGCAGGTCCACCAGCGCCGTGGGAACGACGCCGACCGTAAGCGCGCCGACCAGCCTTTCGTCCGATCCGAGCGCGGATATTTCATCGAGCAGGTCCATCATCCGCCTGGCGCGCTCGACAAGGGCATGGCCGCGTTCGGTGAGGATTGGCGGCCGGCGCGAGCGGTCGACGAGCGGCGCCTGAAGCTGATCCTCAAGGGTTTTCACATGCAGGCTGACGGCGGAATGGCTGAGGTTCAGGGCACGCGCCGCGGCGAAAAACGTGGGATGTTCGGAGATGGCAATCAGGGTTCGCAGATGGCGCAGATTCATGACAATCGCTCCGCAGGCATTATTGTCAGGTTTTCTGACATTAATTTCCATAATTAATCGCTTTGGTTTAATAAATCCAGAACCTACCCTGTCCCTGCATACAACCGGCTTCACACCCGGCCATAACAACATTCACCGGGGGACGCATATGTTCGCTTTGACAGACTGCCAGACGGCACTTCAATCTTGCGCGCGCGAACTTGCGCAGTCGCAATTCCGGCATCGCGCCGCCGAGATCGACCGCAGCGAGCAATATCCCTGGGACAATGTCGCCGCGCTCCGGGAAGCGGGGTTCATGGGGCTGACCATTCCCGCGGAGTTCGGCGGGCGCGGCCTCGGCGTTTTCGACGCAGTTCTGGTCATCGAGGAAATCGCGAAGGCCTGCGGCGTGACGGCGCGCATTGCGGTGGAAGCCAATCTCGGCGCAGTCGGCGCGATCATGGCTTACGGGACCGATGGGCAGAAGCGGCGTGCGGCCTCCTTCGTGCTCGCGGGCGACAAGCCCGCGATCTGCATCACCGAACCGGACGCCGGGAGCGCCGCCACCGAGATGACGACGACCGCGGTCAGGCGCGGAGACCGCTACGTCATCAACGGCAAAAAACACTGGATCACCGGCGGCGGCGTCTCGAAGCTCCATCTGATCTTCGCCCGCGTTATCGAGGACAGCGAGGACAGAGGCATCGGCGGTTTCATCGCCGTGCGCGGCGAGGACGAGGGCATCCGCATCGGCGCGCGCGAACCGGCGATGGGGCTGCGCGGCATTCCCGAAACCGAGTTGCTGTTCGAGGATCTCGAAATTCCCGC
>CAYOUE010000157.1:0-7886 GCA_964407075.1 uncultured Hyphomicrobiaceae bacterium | reverse complement strand
GACGGGAATGCCCCGCGCCTTTGCCCATTTGATGAAGTCCGACACGATCAGGAAGTAGCCGGGGAATTTCATCCGCGCGATGATGCCCAGTTCGAATTCGAGCCGCTCGCGATACTGATCCTGCGTATAGCCTTCCGCGCATCCGACCGTGCGCAGCCGCTCCGCAAGCCCCTCATGCGCCTGGCGCTTCAGCTCCACGGTTTCGGCTTCGAGAATGGCGGCGGGATCGGCGGTGCCGGCGGCTGCGAATTGCGGCAGGATCGGCGGATGGGTGCGCGGACGGAAGGCGCAGCGGCGGGCGATTTCGACCGTGTTCTCAAGTGCTTCAGGCAAATCGGCAAAGAGCGCCATCATCTCCTGCCGCGATTTGAAATAATGCTCCGGCGTCAGCTTGCGCCGGTCGTCTTCGGAGATGTAGCGCCCTTCCGCGATGCAGATCAGCGCGTCATGCGCGTCAAAATCCTCCCGATTCGGAAAATAGCACTGGTTGGTAGCCACAAGAGGAATTTCGAGCTTATAGGCCATTTTCAGAAGCTCCGGCTCGGCGCGCTTTTCTTCCGCCGCGCCGTGGCGCTGAAGTTCCAGATAGAGCCGGCTGCCGAACAGCGCCTTCAGACGCTCAAGCAGGGCGCGGGCGGTCTTTTTGTCGCCGCCGCGCAAGGCGCTGTCGACAGGCCCCTCGGGACCGCCGGTCAGGCAGATCAGCCCGCCGGCATGTGCGGCGAGTTCGTCCCATGTCACATGCGGCTTGCCGTCTTCGGAATGATCGAGAAAGGCCGCGCTCGTAAGCTTCATGAGATTACGATAGCCTTCGGCGTCCTTGGCGAGCAGCGCGATGGACCCTGCGAGGGGGCGTGCGCCTGCATGGCCGTGACCGCCCCCGTTGCGCCGCACGCCGCCAACGCTATCCGCTTCGCTGGCAGCAAGCGCCAGCGTGCACCCCGTGATCGGCTGGATCCCCGCCCCTGAAAGCGTTTCCGCGATTTCCAGCGCGCCGAAAAGATTGTTGCGGTCGGTGACGGCAAGGGCAGGCTGGGCGTCCCTGACGGCCAGCTTCGCCAGCGCCTTGACCGGCAGCGCGCCTTCAAGCAGCGAATAGGCGGAATGCACGCGGAGATGAATGAAGCCCGGTCCGGATGCCGCCGTTTCCGTCGTCATGTTCGCTCCCCCTCATGCATCGCGTTCCGCCGAGATTACCGGGGCGATCCGATTCTGGGAACGTGTTCTTTTGGTTGTGGAAAGCGCTGATTCCGCCGGCTCACCCGCCCAGATAGGACTCGCGCACCTTGGGGTTCTCAAGCAATTCGCGCCCGGGCCCGTGCAGCGCAATCACGCCGGTTTCCATGACATAGGCGCGGTCGCACAGTTCGAGAGCCGCGAAAGCGTTCTGCTCAACCATGACGACGGTCACGCCCTCGGATCGCACCTCCGCGACGATCTCGAAGATCTGCTCCACGATCTTGGGCGCGAGGCCGAGCGAAGGCTCGTCGAACAGGATCAGCTTGGGCCGGGACATCAGCGCGCGGCTGATCGCGAGCATCTGCTGCTCGCCGCCGGAAAGCGTTCCCGCAACCTGCGCGCTGCGCTCTGCAAGTATCGGAAAACGGCCCAGAAGCCGGTCCATGTCGGCCTTCACGCCATCAGCGTCGGCGCGCAGATACGCGCCCATTTCCAGATTGTCGCGCACGGTTAGATGCGGGAAAATCCGGCGGCCTTCCGGGCAATGAGCGATGCCGGCGGCAAGGATGTCGCGCGGGGATGCGAAGGTAATGTCAACGCCGTAGAAGCGGATCTCGCCAGAGTAGGGCCGGGTTATACCGGAGAGCGCCTTGAGGGTCGTCGTCTTGCCGGCGCCGTTTGCGCCGATGAGCGCCACGATCTCGCCGCGCCTGACTTCGAGCGAAACGCCGCGCAGCGCATTGACTTTGCCGTAGCGCAGATGAAGATTGCTAACCGTCAGCACTTGCGTAACCCGCTCCGAGATAGGCCTTGATGACTTCCGGATCGCGCTGGATCTCGGACGGCGCGCCTTCCGCGATCAGCTCGCCCTGATTGAGCACGATGATCCGGTCGGACACGTCCATCACCATGCGCATGTCGTGCTCGACCAGAAGTATAGTCGCGCCGAGCTTGTGGATGCGCCGCAGAATCGAGATGAAATTTGCGGTCTCCGCAGGGTTCATGCCCGACACCGGCTCGTCGAGCAGAAGCAACTTCGGCTGAGCGGCGAGTGCGATGGCGACTTCCAGCAGACGCTGCTCGCCATAGGGCAGCGACGCGCCTGCGATGCTTTCGCGTTTGGCCAGACCGAAGAAGGCGAGGATATCGCGCGCCTTTGCCTCCAGCGTCTTTTCCTCCGCAGCCACGGAGGGAAGCCCCAGCATAGTCGCCCAGATCGACTGTTTCGCCTGCCGGTGCAGCGCGGTCAGCACGTTGTCGAGAACGCTCAAACCCCCGAAGACGCTGGTCTTCTGAAATGTCCGCACGACTCCGAGCGCGGCGATCTGGTTCGGCTTCATGTCGTGGAGCGCGGCTGAGCCGTAGGTGACGCGCCCTGAAGTCGGGGGGAGATAGCCGGTTATCGCGTTGAACGCGGTCGTCTTGCCCGCGCCGTTCGGACCGATGAGGCTGAGAACTTCGCCGGGATGTACGTCGAAGCTGACATTGTTGACGGCGTGAAGACCCCCGAAGCGCACATTGAGCCCGCGCACGCTGAGTGTGTCCTGCGCCGTGTCCACGCCCTCCGCGATCATGCGCGCGACTCCTGCTCCGGCCCTACCGGCGCGGTTTCGGGCGCCTTCTCGTCCTCCGTTCTGTCGCGCTTCCAAAGGCCCGAAATGGCGGGCACGATGCCCTGCGGCAGCCAGTAGACGACAAGGATCATCAGCACGCCGTAAATGATCCACTGCACTTCCGGCTCGGCGTATTCGCGCAGCACCTCAGGCATGATGCCGAAGATCATCCCTCCGACGACAGGGCCGAGCAGCGTGCCCTTGCCGCCGGTGATGACCATGATGACCATCGTCACCGTGTAGATGAAAAGGAAGATGTCCGGATCGACGATGCGGACGTAATGGGTGTAGAGCACGCCCGCAGCTCCTGCCATCGCGGCGGAGATCACGGTCGCAAGCACCAGATATTTCGTCACGTCGATGCCGACCGACATGGCCAGCGGCTCGTTCTCGCGAAGCGCGATCATGGCGCGGCCGGCGCGCGACTGCACGATCCGCCGGATCAGGATGTATGAGATCACCGCGACGACGAGCACGACGTAGTAGTTCGATTCCTTGCTCCAGAAGGTGTAGTCGATGACGCCGGGGATCGAGATCGAGAAGGGCGGGATGTTGTTGAGCGCCATCGGCCCTTCCGTCAGGTCGAGCCAGTTGAGCGAAAGCAGGCGGACGACTTCCGCAAAGCTGATCGTGGTGATGACGAAATAGGCCCCGCGCACCTTGAAGGCGATCTTGCCGATCAGCCAGCCGCACAACCCCGCTATCACGATCCCGCAAAGGGCGGCGAACCAGACCGATTTCGGTTCGAGGACATAGGTGTAGCTATCCGTTATCTTGAGATCGAAACCCAGCGACACGAGCGCGCTGACATAGGCTCCGATCCCGAAGAAGGCGACATGGCCCAGGCTGAGCTGACCCGTATAGCCAAGCAGCAGGTTCAGACTCATCGCGGCGATGATGAAGATGCCGGCGGTGATAAGGATATGCAGATGATAGAGATTGCCGAGCCAGAACGGGACGGTGGCCAGAAATACGACGAAGAGAAGTGCCGGCGCGTGCTTCACCCGATCCGCTCCTTCTGCGCGAACAGGCCCTGCGGACGCAGCAGCAGGATCATGATGATGACGAGGAAGCCCATTGCGTCGCGATAGCCCGAGGAGATGTAGCCCGCGCCAAGCTCCTCGATGAAAGCGAGCAGAAAGCCGCCTATGGTCGCGCCGGCGATGTTGCCGAGACCGCCGAGAATGACGATGGCGAAGGCTTTCAGCGCGGCAAGATCGCCCATCGTGGGCGTCACGACGAATATTGGCCCGAGCAGCGCGCCGGCCGCCGCCGCAAGACCGGAGCCGAGCGCGAAGGTGATCGTATAGATCCGATTAATACGGATGCCCATGAGCGCGGCCGTTTCCGAATCCTGGAAGGTGGCGCGCATGGCCTTCCCGAGGCGGGTGCGATTGATGAGCAGATAGGTCAGGGCAATGAGCGCGATGGCGGTGAAGAACACGAAAACCCGGTTCCATGAGACAGACACTGCGCCCACCACCAGCGGCTCGGCGGGAAACGGCGTATCGACGGACTTTGCGATCCCGCTCCAGACGAACTGCTCTGTGTTCTGAAGGGCGATCCACGCGCCGATCATGATGAGCATGGTCGTGTCGATGTCCGCCCCGCGAAGCGGACGCAGCAGCACGAATTCGATAAGCGCTCCCAGCGCGACGCCAAGCAGGATCGCAATGGCGATTGAGGCGAAGAAATTCATCCCCAGCAGCATCACATAGGCGTACATCATGTACGCCCCGAAGGTGTACAACTCGCCATGCGTGAAGTTCACCACCCGCATGATGCCAAAGATCATCGTCAACCCGATGCCCAAAAGGGCGTAGGTGCCGCCGAGGATCAGGGCGTTGACGACGTGCTGGGCGAGTTGGTCCATACGTAGACGCCGCAATCTGTGGAGTTCGGCTGAGAAACGGGCGGACGCGCCTGTCGAAATGGACAGGCCCGTCCGCCTTCTACCGCCCCCGGTTAAAGTTTGGAGACCTTGCCGTCCTTGATGGTGACGACGAAGACGTTCGGAATGTTCTGGCCGCTTTCAGCGCCTTCCGGCCCTTGCTTGATGAAGGAGATGTCGCCATTGACGCCCTTCACCTTGACGTTCCAGAGCGCTTCCTGGATCGCTTTCGGCTCGGCCTTGCCTGCGGCTTCGATCGCGGCGGCGATGGTCATGATGCCGTCATAGCCGCGGAAGCCTTCGGTCAGCCCTGCGAAATTGTAGCCCTGCTTGTTCCATTCCTCGACGAATGCGGTCGCGAGTTCGGGATTCGGGGCGGTTTCGGGGAACCACGGAGCGAAGAACAGCAGATGATAGGAGCCGTTCGCCGCTTCGCCGGCCTGTTCGATGAGCTGATCGGGAGACGACGAGCCGCCGGTCGTGATGATCCGGTGACTGATCTGCTGCTCCTTGGCCTGCTTCAGGGCGAGGGTGATCTGCTCGACGCCTGTCGTGAGGAAGAGCGTGTCGCCGCCGGATGCCTTGATCTTGGCGAGCTGCGCGCTCATGTCGGTCGCCTTGGCGTCCATGGTTTCGACGACGCCGACCTCGATGCCTTTGGACTCCAGCATCTTGGAGAATTCCTGTGCGGCGCCCAGGCCCCAGTCATTGTTGACCGTCAGGAAGTCGGCCTTCTTGATTCCGAACTGGGCCACCTGATCCGCAAAGGCGACGGCTTCCATTTCGGAGGTCGGGCTGATGCGGAAGATCCAGGGGTTGCCGGAAGTGGTGATCTTGCCGGACGACGAGGTTTCGACGAGCATCGGCACGCCATATTCCATCAGCTTGGGCATGACCGCCAGGGTGTAGGTCGAGCTCCAGGCCCCCATCAGCACCGGCACCTTGTCGCTGATGATGAGCTTTTCGGCGGTGGCGACAGCTTCCTTCGGATTGCTCTTGTTGTCCTCGATGACAAGCTCGACCTGCTTGCCCAGTATGCCGCCATTTGCGTTCAATTCTGCGGCGGCGATCTTCGCGCCGTTTGCGACGTAGTTGCCGGAGGCGGCGACCGCGCCGGTTAACGGCTGTGTGACGCCGATCTTGATCGTGTCCTGCGCAGAGGCCGCGCCGAAGGCGAGAAGGGAAGCGGCGGCTATTCCGGCTAGGCTAGTGATCCGTCTGATCATGGTTCTAACTCCCGGTCCTGAAACCAGATGATGTTTTCGGCTGGCGAGGCGATGCGGCCGCGCCGAGAATTCATATTATCATTAGAAACACCATACCTTTCAACGCCTTTTGAAAAATTCTTTCAAAATATTCGGATTATAACCCGTTCGAGTGAAGAATTCGCTCGATTGGCAGGCAATTGTGTCGGCATCTGCCTAACGCTATTGCAATATTCACGCCGATGCTGCCGACGCGTTCATGCGCTGCGGCCCAGGCAGACCGCCACGGCAGCCCGGAACCGCTCAAGGTCCTCCGGCCTGTCGAACTGGTGACGGGCAGTTTCCGAGATTTCAACGCTTGCGCGGCCTGCCGGCAGCCGGGCGGCGATTTCGTGGCTCGTCCGCCATGGGACGTCCTGATCCAGGCGGCCTGCAAGAAAATGCACGGGCGCGCCGATCGGCAGGGAAGGGCGCGGGAGAAGAAGATGCGCGCGCCCTTCCTCGATCAGATTGCGCGTGATGATGAAGGGGGCGCCGCCGCGGCAGGAAGGAATGGCGATAAAGCCGTTCTTTTCCATTTCGGCCAGACTTTCGGGACCGAGAAGGACGTTCTGGATATGCTCGGTAAAATCGGCGGCGCAACTGACGATCAGCATCGCCTCGATCCGGTCCGGCCGCTCCAGCGCGGCGAGAAGGGCGAGCCAGCCCCCAAGACTCGATGCGATCAGGATCTGGGGCCCTGCGGTCAGCCTGTCGAGGCAGTCGAGGACGTCGCTTTTCCACAGGCCGACCGTTCCGTCCTCGAACCGGCCTTCGGACGCGCCGTGCCCGCTGAAGTCGAAGCGCAGGAATGCGAGGCCGCGTTCGCGTGCGGCGTCTTGCGCGATGAGCGCCTTGGGGCTTTCCATATCGGATCGCAGTCCGCCAAGAAACATGACGCCCGACGCACGGCCGTCGAGGCGGCGATAGGCGAGGGCAGGCCGACCCGGCCGCTGCAGATGGCGGAGCGTAATGTCGGCCGCGTCCCGTTGCGGCCCGGTTCCAAACCCTTGCGCCTGAATTGGACTTCGCTCCCGGCTCTTGATCTGCCATGATACTATCATTGGAACAACAGTATGAAAACATGGCCATTAAAAAGCGATTGATCGTGGGCATGAGCGGCGCGTCGGGCGCGATCCTCGGCGTGCGGATGCTCGAAGTTCTGAAGCCGCTGGATGTCGAGGTGCATTTCGTGATGACGAAGGCCGCCGAGCTGACCATCGCGCAGGAGACGGATTACTCCAAAAACGACGTGGCCGCGCTCGCCGACGTCGTCTATGCGATCACGGACATCGGGGCGGCGATTTCGAGCGGATCGTTCCGGACCGAGGGCATGGCGATCGTTCCCTGCTCGATCCGCACCATGTCGGAGCTGGCGAGCGGGGTAACGTCCACTCTGCTGACCCGCGCCGGCGATGTCGTGCTGAAGGAGCGCCGCCGGCTCGTGCTGTGCGTGCGCGAAACCCCGCTGCACGCCCTCCACCTGCGCAACATGGCGGCGCTCTCCGACGCCGGCGCCATCATCGCGCCGCCCGTGCCCGGCTTCTACAGCCGGCCTCAGACCGTCGGCGACATTGTGGATCACACGGTCGGGCGGCTGCTCGATCTGTTCGGCATCGACGCCGGGATCGTCAAACGATGGGGCGAGGAGGCCGACGGCGTGGCGTCGCGCAAGCGGGGCGACCGCTTCCGCAACGGCGATCACTCGCCGAGCGGATAGCACATCGGGCAGGCGTCCTGCGCGGCGCGCCCGAGCGGGTCCCAGTCCGGCAGGGTCGCCCAGACGTTTTCGCCCGCCGCCTGCGCGTCGGCCAGGAGCGCGCGCATGTCGAGGCCGGGAATGACGCCGCCCTCCATGCAAGTCTCGCCCGCCACGATCACCGTATCGACGTCGTCGCCGACGCCGCATTCGACGAGGCTCCTGATCGGATCGCGCACGGGGCCGTAGCGCAGCGAGTT
>CAYOUE010000156.1:0-7904 GCA_964407075.1 uncultured Hyphomicrobiaceae bacterium | reverse complement strand
GCGCCGGATCGTCGCCGTAGCGCACGCGATGCACGATGTGATCGAGCGGCGCGCCGTCCCACTGCGTCGGGCCGCTGACGTGCGTGGTGAGCGGGCGTCCGAGCGCGTCGTGCTGATGATGGGCGTGCACCCCGCGCGCGTCCCAGTGATGCACGACGCGACCGGCGGCGTCATGCAGCGTCCGCATCCGTGGCAGCGGCAGCGCCGCCTCGGCTCCGCTTCTGTCGAACGCCATGACGCGGGCGCCCGCCGGTGCCCGACGGACGGCGCGCGCGGCTTCGGGCGAGGTCAGATAAGTCCAGAGCGCCGCCGATGCGTATATTACCAAAGCCACATGGTTTCCGAACGGCTCGGCCTCCGGAACCCACCAGACGGCAAATGCGAACGGCATGGCGAGAGCGATGCCGATGATGAAGCGCGACAGCCACCACTGCGGAATGAGCGCCGCCAGCGGCAGGGTCCAGACAACGTACCAGGGCCACAAATGGCTGACCATAGCGAAGGAAACCGCGCACATGATTGCAAGGACGAGCTTGATGAGCCGTTCGTTGCCGGGCGATTCCCAGTAAAGCCGACATTGCCAGGCGGCCACGGCCGGAAATACGAGCAGCAGCAGTTTTCCTGCCGGCGCGATCCATTCGCCAAAGAGCGAGGCGAACACGAGGAATGCGTCGTCCGGATGCATGAAATGCCACGTTTTGATAAGTCTCAGGCCGTCGAAAAACGCAAGAGAGCGGTAGAACAGCGCGAGCAGTCCGAGAAAAAGTATCGCCGGAACGGCCATGCGGATGCAATAGGCGGGCAGCGTCATGCGCCGCTGCCGCAGCGCGTGGAGCATGTCGGCGAGAAAGAGCGGGGCGGTTGCGAATTTGCACAGCACGGATGCTGTGAGCGCCACCGGCGCCCTGTTTCTGCCGCCAAGAAGCAGCGCGAGCCACAGCAGCACTGGCATGACGAGAAATACGTCGTTATGACCCTCCGCCACGGTCTGGAGCACGCCGAGCGGCAGCCAACCGGCGACGACAAGCGCGAGCGCTCTCTGGCCAGGTGCGATTTTCGCGGCCAGACGGTCCACCAGGATGAGCGTCGCGCACCATGCGGCGGCGAGGATCAGCTTGAACAGCAAACCTGCAACGAGAACGCTTCCGCCCGAAACGCTCATGATGAGCGCGCTGATAAGAGCCCAGAGCGGACCGTAGGACATCGGCATCGGAAAGTGATCGAGCGGCAGTGGTCCGATCATGTCCTTCGTGAAGATAACATGATAGGGATTGACGCCCGAGGCTGTCATGTCGCCCCAGAGGGCGGAAAGCCAGAAGTCCTGGGTGTAAACCGGATAGGCGAAGAAGGCGGCGCCAGTGAAGATGAGCGCCCAGTGGAGAATGCGTCTTGCGACGTCTCCGTCGGCGCGCGCCCCGGGATCGCGCAGCATTGCGATCAGAACGATCGCGACGCCGCTTGCGACAATGACGGGAAGCCATCTCGACAAGAGGACCATGAGTGGCCCGCCGAAGAACGTTACGATGGCGTTGTAATTTTCAGGGCCGTAAAGCCCGCTGAAAAATGCTGCGGCCTTGGGGTAGTATGCGCCCTGCCACAGGGCCGGAGCGTGGAGATAGGACAGCACGGCGATGGAGACGTAAGCGGCAAGCGCAACGCCTCCCATGATGTCGATTTTCCGGCAAAAACTGGAAGCGCTCACGCCAAATTCCCCATCCGCAGTCACACGATCCGAGCTATTACGTCTTGGTTTTGACGTTTGGGCGCCAGGCAAGGTTCATGATCGCGCCTTTGTGCGGCGGACAGAATGATCGACGGACCGGGCCGAACTGCTGAGTCAGCTGCGCCAATCCCGATCGGAACTCCGTCCCTAGAACCCCACAGCATTTATGTCCCTTACATGCAGAAAAAGCGAAGCCTACTTTGTAATAATTCGTCACATGCCTTTCGGCCTGCGCCGGATCAGGCGCGTCCGGATCGCTCGCGCGGCCCGCGCATGACCGCGCCTCTTTCATGGTCGTTGACGGCAGGGAGCTATCCGCGCGCCGGTGGGCAGATGAATATCGGCGCTTCGTAAGTGAGCGGGCGGTAAGTGAGGAAGCGCGTCGGGCGGCTGCGCCAGGAACTGTTGTCGACGGCAAGCCAGGAGCCGGTGGCGACGCCGACGTGGCGGAACGCGGTGCTGCCGTTCTTCACCTGTTTCTGCACCGTTCCGATACGGGCGCGCTCACCTTCCCATCTCGAATTCCATGCAACGATGCAGCCGCCACGCTGGGTGCGGGAAGGCTCCCAGCCTGCGCGATAGGCCATGTCGTAGATCGCCTTGGCGTCGGCGGTGTATTTCGCCCAGCGGCAGCCGGCGCGTTTCAGGATGGCGTGCACGACCAGCGCGCAGGAGTTGAAGCCCGGCATATCCCAGTAGCGCGTCGTCAGCCGGGTGGCGGGAGTGTGGGTCCGCACGCCGTAGAGCAGGCCGCTTTTCTCATATTCGAACTCGGCCGGGGCGCGCTTGGCGAAATGCACGATGGCTTCCGGCGAACAGTCCGCCTCGACCTTGCCGGCGCGCGCGGCCGAACCGTAGACGGCGTTGCGGGCATTGGCCGCCTCGTGCCAGTAACCTGCCGCATCGATGGAAACGAAGTGGCCCCTGTAGTTCGGGAGCGGCGATGCGTCTATGGACCGGGGTAGCTTTGTCAGCGCGCGCAAATGCGGATTATCCCCGATCGTTTCGGCGCCTGACGCCGCAGGGAAAGCCAGCACGGTGGCCGTGAGCGCTGCCAGGAACGCGCGCCTTACGCAAAATATACGCGGCTCTCCGGCCGCCCGTAACTCTGTCATTCGCATCTCATCACTTTTACGCTTTAACGGCATTTCTACCATGACAACATGAAACAATCGTCAAATAATAGCTGAACGATCTCTGGCTCCATGATGCTCTGCTTGCATGGAAACGATCACAAACCCGGGCGTCGGAAGCTAATGACAAATTCCTGACGAAATTGCCCCGCTTCAGACACTGGCGACGTTATGCACCGGGCACATTTCCCGGCTCCCCGTCGTCTTGATTTCGCCCTCGTGAGTTACCCCATGCGCTCATCGCTTCGAGTACGGGGATCAACGTGCGGCCGTCGGGCGTAAGGTCGTATTCCACTCTGACCGGAATTTCTGCGAAGACGCGCCGCCGGATAAGTCCGTCGGACTCAAGTTCACGCAGCGTCCGGGTCAGCATCCGGTCGGAGACTGCCGGTAACCGGGCTTGCAGTCGGGAATAACGCAGCGGACCCTCCATCAGATGGAACAGGACGACCGGTTTCCATTTGCCGCCGATCGCCGCAACGGCAGCTTCGACGGCGCAATCGAAATCCCTGGGGTCCTTCACCGGCATACATCCGTGTTAGCTGCTTACCCTGAAGCGGGTATACCGCATCTCTGCGAGTGTCTACCTCCTTTTGTGCAAGCAGATAGGAGAACAGCATGAAGATCGATAAGCGTGTGCTCGTTTACGGAGCGACTGGCCTACAGGGTACGCCGATTCTTAAAGCGCTCATCGCAGATGGATATCATCCCGTAGCCTTGACGCGGGGCGCCGGGACATGTCTGCCGGAGGGGGTTGAGCGCGCCAAGGGTGATTTCCTGGACGGCCCCTCGCTTTGCGCGGCGCAGGAAGGGATCGGTCTGACGGTTTTGCTGCTTCCGCTGGTCTTCGATGCCGATGCGGTGGCGCAGTATATGCAGAACGTGATCGTGGCGGCGAAAACCGCTGGCGTGCGGCGGCTGGTATTCGACACATCTGCTCCCGTGCCGCGCGCGCCGGTCGGGGTGGCCGCCCTCGATGTCAAGCTCTTGGCCATGCGGATGCTCGCCGAGAGCGGCCTCGATGTTGTAACGGTCAGCCCCACGATCTATGCCGGCAACCTCGCCGCGCCGTGGTCTGCTTCCGGGATCGTGCGGGAGAAGGTGATCGCCTATCCTTTGTTGCCGTCCATCGCGTGTTCATGGATCACTTGGGAGGACGCAGCGAGCGCCGTTGTCGCGGTGCTGGGCCGCATGGACCTGGCGGGGCAAAGTATAAAGATCGGCGGTCCCGAGGCGCTTACCGGCGATCTGCTTGCCGCGGCTTTCGATGCCGAGCGCGGGCCGGGGCATCGCTATATGTCCTTGCCGCTGGACGGCTTCGAAGCCGGTCTTTCAAACGCGCTGGGAGCGGATGCTGGGCGCGAGATCACAGCGCTGTATCGCTATCTTTCGGTAGCGGGAGCCCCGCTTTTGCAGGTGAACCCGGACTGGCAGGATATTCTAGGCGTCAAGGCCACGCCGATGTCGGCTTGGATCGGCTGCATGCCATGGGACACCCTGGCCACAGGTCAGGCCCCGAGATAGTGAAGCCGGCAGGCCGGCGCGGTGAGCCCGGCCGAAATTCAAGTCCTGTCGCACACAATCGGGTGCCGACATTTGCCCGGCTCCAGATGCGGCGTAGCGCTCAGGCAGCGGCTTCGCTTCGCGCGGCCGGCTCGGCATGTCCGTTGACGATGTGGATGTCGCGTTGCGGGAAGGGGATCGTGACGCCCGCTTCCTCAAGTTGCAGTTTGCCCGCTTCGGTCAGCGCCCAGCGCGCGGCCCAATAGTCCCCCGTCTTTGTCCAGCAGCGCAAGGCGATCACCACGGCGCTGTCGCCGAGTTCGAAGGTGAGTATCTGCGGCTCGGGATCGTCCAGCACGCGTTCGTCCGCCCGCGCCAGCCTGTCCAGTATGCTTTTCGCCTTCGGTATGTCGTCGTCATAAGCGATGCCGAATTTCAGCTCCAGCAGGCGTGTGGGCAGCCGGCTGAAATTGGTGACGCGCTTGTTCCAGAGTTCGGAATTTGGAACGAACTGGAAGATCCCGTCCCAGCTGTGCAACTCGGTGTTGAACAGGCCGATGTGCTTGACAGTGCCGGCAATGCCCTGGGCGTCGATATAATCGCCGAGCTTGAATGGCCGCAGCCACAGCAGCATGAAGCCCGCCGCCACATTGGACAAGGTGCCCTGCAAAGCAAGGCCGATCGCCAGTCCTGCCGCGCCGAGGGCTGCGAGCAGGCTGGTGGTCTGTATGCCGAGCTGGCTCAGGAATGCGATCACGACGACGGTCAGCAGCCCATAATAGATCACGCTGCCGAGGGCGGTGCGCAGGGTCGGCTCCACGCGGTCTGCCTGCTCCATGACGCGAAGCGCGGCTCTCTTCGCGAAGCCGGCAAGCCATATGCCCATGACAAGTATGAGGATTGCGCTGACGAACTGGGGAAATACCTCCGCCGCCCACATTGTGAGCTGGTTCGTGAACAGCTCCAGGTCCGCCTGCATCATTTCGGGGTTCATTCCAGTCTCCATTCTTGTATGCTCTGCCCGTCGCTGCGCTTAACAGAGTTGGCCGGCAGGGCCAACCCCCCCCTCGGCGGCGCATTCGGAGGCTGTCATGAGCAAGGTCGCCATCGCACCGGTTTTCACGATCCATGATGGGCTGCGGGACGATTTTCTCGCGCGCGTGCGGCGGCAGAGGGACGATTGCCTCGCCAATGAGCCGGGATGTCTGTATTTCGATATACTTCTCGATCCCGGCGAGGCGGATAAGGTGACGCTCTACGAGGTCTATGCGGATCAGGCCGCACTTGAGAAACACCGCACCTATCCGCATTACCACTCCTTCAAGGCCGACACCGGGCCGATGGTCCGTGCGCTGGAACTAAAGACTTTCACCATAGTCTGACCACTCTGCTATCGGGCCGGATATGCGGAGCGTTTCGCCGGATGCGGGATCTGGAGCGGCGCGACCGGTCTGATCCGCATTCTGCTGATGTGCAGGCGCTGGTTCGGCGGGCCTGTTCGAATTCTGCACACCATCAATCGTTCCTTAACCCTGGCGGGATTTTATTGGTTTCACAGAACAGCGCCGGCGCGTGCCGGATCCTCCCGTCAGCCAGGACAGACAGAACCATGGGGTTTCTCTCCGCTTTCAATAAAAAGCCAGCAACCGCGTGCCAGCATTTCACCGAACGACTCTCGATGCGAATCGGCGCTTATCTGCAGCGGCTCGATCCCGGCCGCGGGCAGGCCGAAGAGCGCGCGCTGACGCTCATAGCCCGCTCGCCGGCCTCGGAAATTGCGCGCGCGCTTGCGTTTCAGGCTGACAATCTCAGGCGGCATGACATCTCGGCCAGGATGATCTTTGCACGGCTTGCGCCTGTCGAACTCGCGGGAGAAATGGCCTGCGCCCTCAGGCTCACCGGCGTTCAGGACAGCCGCATGAGCGCCGTCCGCGTCATCCGGATTCCCGCTCTGCTGAACGCACACGAGCAGCTCGTCATCGGTTCCGGCTGCAGCTGGACCGGGGATGTGCTGCGCCGCGCCGAAGGCAACCGGAACGGCCTCGATCTCTGGGAAGACAATTCCTGTGGCGCGGCGAGGCTCGCCCAGTTCGCTTTCAACTCCATATGGTCCGCATCCACGCCGGTTCCGGCCAAGGTTCTCTCCAGCCGCCGCAGCATCCTGCGGGACGCAGTCTGGATGTCGGCCTCCGCCGCGACCGCCGGGATGGCTTCGGCCATGACGAAGCGGCCAACGGCGCGCTCCTCTTTCCGCCAGCATTGAGCCGGATTGTTTGCGATTTGTCATTCATGACCGAGGAACATCGCGATATGACCTTTGCAGGGCTTGTCATTCACCGCTTTGCAGTTAGGATGAAGTTTCGGAACGGACTTGCGGCAAGGAAGAATGCGCCTGTTTGGGTGGCCGGGACTACTCCCTGCCGTCCGCATATTTCCTGACACATGGGCGCAAAGTCATCCGTCTGACGCAAGCGTTGCGGCCTGTCCGCCGGAATGATTTCCGGCCGACGATCAGGAATTCCGGCATAAGAATCAATCGAAGGGAGAAAACGCCGTGGCTAAGGTTCTCAAGACGATCGAGATTATGGGGCACTCTGGCGAAAGCTGGGAGCAGGCGGTCAAGACCGTGGTGCGCGAAGCCAGCAAGACCGTCAAGGGCATCAAGTCGGTCTGGGTGAAGGACATGAGCGCCGAGGTCGACGACAGCGGCGAACTCAAGGCCTATCGCGTGAACTGCAAGATCACCTTCGAGGTCATGTAGCTCGACGCTGTCCAATCATCCTCAGTGGACACCGGTGCGCTAGCGCCGACATATTGATGCTTCCGGACGGATGCCTCCAGACAGGCGGGCAGGGCGTTTGCGAGCGTCATTGATTTCGTTCGTCTGCACAAGACGACCCACCAAGTGAATCCTCCCGCACCAATTTCCAAAGCGCATGGGGCATTGTTGATTCGCTTGTTCAAGCGGGCTGCCTCAGCGGTACTGCAGATATGGGCCGAAGCTTCTTTTGAACCAAACCGAGCCCCGCCGCGACTGACAAGGTGTAAAGACTATGAATCTTTATCGTCAATTTGGTCGGAGATGGAAAGACGACCCAAAAGTTGATTGCAACTATTCTTGCCGTTGCAGGGGCCATGATCGTCAATGCGCAAGTGGCGCAGGCTGGCCCTAACTGCGTCGGCAAGCTCTATGTGGAAAAGAGCGGGGTTGGCATCAGCGCGATCGAGCACTTCACCGCTCGAGGTTCTTCAAACCATCAGGCCTATTTACAAGGGCGCAGATGCGTCGAAATGCATTGGGCCACGCGCTGGGACGGCAAGAAGCCAAGTGACTGCAAGCCGGCCAGCAACGTGGACAACTACGGCCTTAATGACTTGAAAAAGTGGATCGAGAACCGTGCGTGCGAAAAGGGCTGGAAGACCGATAACGTCCAGCTCGTTTTCCGCAGCGACGGCGGCGCCGGATGCAGTGAGCGAGTGGTCGTGGCAAGCTACAAGATGCAGAACCGCTACTGCAACTGATGCAGACGCCAGCCTCCCATATA
>CAYOUE010000155.1:0-7923 GCA_964407075.1 uncultured Hyphomicrobiaceae bacterium | reverse complement strand
GAAAGTCGCTTATGGCGATATTTTCCTTCAGGCGGAGGAAGAATATTCCCGCCATAATTTCGAACATGCCGGCACCGAAAAACTGCTGCGCCATTTCCGCGACGCCGAGCAGGAATGCAAGGCGCTGCTTTTAGCCGGAGAGCCGGCAGATGACGCCGACAACAGGCGCCACCTCATGGCGCTTCCTGCCTACGACCAGTGCATCAAGGCGTCGCACATCTTCAATCTGCTGGACGCGCGCGGGGTGATTTCGGTCACGGAGCGGCAAAGTTATATCCTGCGCGTGCGCGATCTCGCCAAGGCCTGCTGCGAGGCCTGGCTTCGCACCGAAGGCGGCGGAGCGCTTTGATGGCCGCCGATGCGGACCGGATCAGGCCGCCGAGGCCTCGCGCCGGTCTGCGCGCCGAGACCGTCGCAACCGGCCTCGCTGTCGCCATCTGCCTGATCGCGGTGCTGCCTTTGTTGACGATCCTCTATCAGGCCCTGTCGCCGGGGCCGGGCGTATGGCCGCATCTGCTTCGCACCACGTTGCCATACTCGGTTCAGCAGACGCTGCTTCTCATGGGCGGGGTTGCGACTGTCACATTGGTGGTAGGAGCGGGTACGGCCTGGCTGGTCAGCATGTACCGCTTTCCGGGCCGGAATTTCTTCGACTGGGCGATGATCCTGCCGCTCGCCTTTCCGACCTATATCACCGCGTACTGCTATGGCGATTTTCTCGATTATGGCGGCCCAGTCCAGACGGCTGTGCGCGCGCTGGGAGGCTACAGCAGCTTCCACGATTACTGGTTTCCCCAGGTGCGTTCGCTGGGCGGAGCCGTCTTCATCCTGTCGGCCGTGCTCTATCCTTATGTATACATCACGGCGCGTGCGAGCTTCACGTTGCAGTCTGTCCATGTTCTGGAGGTCGCGCGCACGCTTGGCCGTACCGGAGCCGGCGCGCTGGTCTCGGTGGCATTGCCACTCGCGCGCCCTGCGCTGGCCGCAGGCGTATCGCTCGCCCTCATGGAGTGCATCAACGACATCGGCGCGGTGGAGTATCTCGGCGTGGACACGCTGACGCGAAGCGTCTTCGACGCCTGGATCCAGCGTTCGAGCCTCGCAGGGGCCGCCCAGATGGCACTGGTGATGTTCCTGTTCGTCGTCCTTCTCCTGGCGCTGGAGCGTTTCGGGCGGCGGAAAATCCGCTTCCAGACCGGACGGACCGACCGCCCGGTTTCGCAGACAGCCCTTCCGGCAGGTAAGGGCTGGCTAGCCACTCTCGCCTGCGCCGCGCCGTTCGCCGCCGGTTTCGCCATTCCGTTCGGCATCCTGATCGACGGCGCGATCGCGCAGGGCGCGCAGGCCGGACTGACCGACTTCGCATACGCAGCGCGCAAAAGTTTTCTGCTGGCTTTTGCTACGGCTCTTATAGCCGTGCTCTTCGCTTTCACACTCGCAGCCGCCATGAGGCTGACGCGCAGCCGGACCGTTGCAACCGCAGCGCGGGTCTCCTCGCTCGGCTATGCAATTCCGGGAACGGTGATCGGAATCGGCCTGATCGTGCCGCTTGCGGCCTTCGACAATGCGCTGAGCGCCTATTTCCAGTCCAATTACGGCTTCAGGACCGGCCTGCTGCTCTCGGGAACAACTTTCGCGCTGATCCTCGCCTATACGATACGCTTCCTTGCAGTGGCGCTGGGCACGGTCGAGGCCGGATGGCACCGCGTCTCGCCAAATCTCGACGCGGCAGCCCGCACCCTGGGCGCGAGCCCGCTGCGGATGCTGATCTCCGTGCATCTGCCGCTGTTGCGGCCGGCCATCGGCGCCGCCGCCCTTCTCGTCTTCGTCGACACCATGAAGGAGCTGCCGGCCACCCTTCTGCTGCGGCCCTTCAATTTCGAAACGCTGGCGACCTATATCTATGTCTACGCTTCGCAGGAGCAGTTCGAGAAATCGGCAATCGCCGCGCTTACGATCGTGGCCGCCGGGCTCATCCCGCTTATCCTCATGCACCGTGCGCTGACCAGCCTGCAGACATCCGGTTTCACCTCCGGAACGGGGAAGACGCAGCCAGGCAATGCTGTATAAAGATAATGACTTATTGCTGCCTTATGAGGAGGTTTTCATCACAGCAGAGGAAATGAATAAAGATCATTACGCATTACCCCTGCGATTGAGTATTATGCTTGCTTGTGACGCCTGCCGATGCGGGCCGCGCCGTCCGGTCATGAGACCTGGAAAAATTGGGAATCCATGAAACCTTCAAATCCGAACCTTGCTCCTCTCATTCCGGCCCTGTGCGCAGCGATCCTGGTTATCACGGCCCCTGGTCTGCGCGCCGTCGAGAATGAAGCGCATCTCTCCTCAGGATACGAGATCACCGACA
Organism: uncultured Hyphomicrobiaceae bacterium; assembly: GCA_964407075.1. GTDB lineage: Bacteria > Pseudomonadota > Alphaproteobacteria > Rhizobiales > Rhodomicrobiaceae > JAHQVI01. The sequence continues at coordinate 5,555 of CAYOUE010000155.1, read as the reverse complement.
GCGACTCGCTCCTCGGCAGCTATCTGGCCGGGCGTCTCGCGCGCACCATGCGCGACAACGAGACTGCCGCCTCCTATTACAGCGAGGCTCTGAAAAAGGATCCCGGAAGCGCCGATATTCTGGAGCAGACCTTTCAGCTCAAGGTCGCGACGGGAGATTTCGAGGCGGCGCTCGAACTGGCGCACGATCTGACCTCTGAAAGCGCAGATTTCAAGATCGCGCATCTGTTTCTGGGCATCGCGGGGTTCAAGGATCGAGATTTCGACGCCGCGGAAGGCCACTTCATAAAGGCGGGCAGCGGCCCGATTGCTGAACTGACCGCCCGGCTTTCCCGGGCTTGGATGGCGCAGGAACAGCGGCTGACCGAACATGCGATGCAGATCATCGACGACGTCAAGTCGCCGCAGACTCCGGGAGCGGAGCAGATCGAGCAGATCCACCGCGCCTTGATTGCGGATCTCGGCGGAATGCCGAAGACTGCGAGTGCCATTTACAAGAAGCTGCATGACGCCAGCCCCGGAAACATAAGGCTTTCCGTCGCCTATGCGCGTCACGCCGCCCATCATGGCAATTTCCGCCTGGCCAGGACGATCCTGAAGCCGCATCTGGAGGAAGAAACGCCAAATCCTCTTGTCAAGGAACTGCACGAGGAACTCAACACCGGCAAGGCGCCTGCGCTCGCCATCATGAATGCGACCGACGGCTTGGCTCTGGTGTTTCAGGGCGTCGGCGAGGCTCTTGGCGGCGACCGCGTGATCGACGCCGGGCAGATCTATCTGCAACTCGCGCTTTTCACCAAACCCGATCTGCCGCTCGCGAATTACGCGCTTGGCGAACTCTACGATCAGGATGGCAATTACCGCCTTGCCTCCGAAAGCTTTGCGAAAGTTCCGCAAAGTTCGCCATTCTGGCTGAATGCGCAACTGCGTCAGGCCTACGCACTGAACTCGCTGCAACGCCTTGATGAAGCGAGGACGATCCTGACCGAATTGATCTCCGCCTATCCGAATGACATGCGCCCCTATTACACGATGGGGAACATCCTGCGCAGCAACAAGGAGTTCGAAGAGGGCATCGGCTACTACACCAAGGCGATCGAGCTGCTCGGCAAGGAGGAGCGGTCGCATTGGTCGGTCTATTATGCGCGCGGCGTCTGTTATGAGCGCAGCAAGCAGTGGGACCTTGCGGAAAAGGATCTCATGAAGGCCCTGGAACTGGACCCGGATCAGGAGCTTGTGCTGAACTATCTCGGATATTCCTGGGTCGACCAGAATATCAACGTGAAGGAAGCGATGCGCCTCATCGAGCGCGCGGTCGAAAAAAAGCCCCGTGACGGCTATTTCGTGGATAGCCTGGGCTGGGCCTATTACCGTCAGAATGACTTCGACAATGCCGTGATACATCTCGAACGCGCGGTCGAACTCAAGCCGAGCGATCCGGTCATCAATGACCATCTAGGCGACGCCTACTGGCAGGTCGGCCGGCGTCTTGAGGCGGTCTATCAGTGGAACTATGCGCTGAGCCTCAATCCGGAGCCGGAGGACGAGGTCAAGATCCGCGAGAAAATCGAGAATGGTCTCATTGAGGACGTCAAGGCCCGCGCTGCGCTGGACGGAGACGGCGTCGATCTGCCGCCGCGCAAGCCGCAATAGCATATCCGCGCCGTGACCGCGACGGAAGGGCATAACGGCCCGGCTTCGGACGCAGCGGCGATCTGCGGTGGAACCATTACCGAACGCGCCCGCGCCAAGATCAATCTGACCCTCGAAATCAGGGGCAGACGCCCCGACGGCTATCACGAGTTGGAAAGCCTGGTCGCCTTCGCCGATTTCGGCGATGTGCTGACGTTTCGCCCCGGGTCCGGCTTTTTGCTCACGATGGAAGGACCGTTCGCCGCGGCGCTCGAAGGCGAGGGCAATCTCATCGAAACAGCCGCAACCAGATTCACGGCGCTGACCGGCCAAGTAGCCGGTGGGGCTTTCAATCTCGTCAAGAATCTGCCGGTCGCCGCTGGAATTGGCGGAGGCTCCGCCGACGCGGCCGCCTGCCTGCGCATATTGAGGCTGGCCACAGGCCGTCCCGGGACTTTGGAGGGACTCATGCCCGCGGCGCGCGGCATCGGCGCGGACGTATCCTGCTGCGTGTATTCGCGCGCGGCGATCATGACCGGGATCGGCGAAACGCTGCATCCTCTCGCCGGACTCGCTCCCATTCCTGCGGTTCTGGTCAATCCGATGCTGCCGCTCGCGACCGGCCCGGTTTTCCGTGCACTCGAAGCTGGGCCGCTCAAGGACGGCGCTGCGCCACTCCGGCTTCCGGCGCTAGGCACTCCCGGCGACGTTGTCGCCTATGCGATAGTCCGCCGGAACGATCTCGAAGCGCCTGCGCGCCAGCTGCTGCCGGTCATCGGCGACATTCTGTCCGCGCTCAACGCATCGCCCGGCGCGCTGCTGACGCGAATGTCCGGCAGCGGCCCGACCTGCTTTGCGCTCTTTTCCGGCCCGGACGAAGCCGCCCGCGCGGCGTTGCGCATCGGCGCTGAGCGCCCGGAATGGTGGGTGAAGCCGGTGACGTTGAGCTAGGACACGACGATTTCGGATTGAATCAATTCAATATCACGCACAATTCCGCTCCGGATCATGCTGTGCCTCAGGAACATGGCCGATGGCTTGCCCCGCCCAGACCCGCGCAGCGAGCACGGCTCCGTTTCTCTTTGACAACACGCTGCCGCCGGACCAGCTTTTCAAGGATTGCGGCCATTTTGCATGGCAGAGGAGTGATGAAGACGGAAACGATGCCGGAATGCTTACGGACAATCCGAACCGGTGACGATAGAGGAGACAGCCAATGGACGCCGACGCTCTGAAAACCCTGCAGGCCCCGTTCAAGGAGCGCTATCGTGAGACGCCGGACGCCGCGCTGATAACGCTGAAGGCCGAGGGTGCGATCGGCGAAGGCGTCACCTGCTCTGTGCAGACCGGCAAGGCGCTCGTGGAAGCGGGGCTTCATCCTGCAACCGGCGGCTCGGGTGCGCAGGCCTGCTCGGGGGATATGCTGCTGGAGGCTCTTGTCGCATGTGCGGGCGTGACGCTCAACGCGGTGGCGACGGCGCTCGGCCTCGACCTCGGCAAAGCGAAGGTGCGCGCCGAGGGCGATCTAGACTTTCGCGGCACGCTCGGCGTCGACAAGCAGGCGCCGGTCGGCTTTCGCGACATCAGGCTTTTCTTCGACATTGACGGGGATCTGACCGAGGAACAGCGTGCGACGCTTCTCAAGCTGACCGAGCGCTATTGCGTAGTCTATCAGACGTTGCGACAGGCTCCGGCGATAGATGTGACCATGCGCCGGGCCGATATTTCCGCCTAGTCCTTGCGGATCATGAGTTGCTGATAGCCGCGCCCGCCCATGACCGGGCGGCGGCTCGAAAGCGTGCGGGAATTGACGCCGTTCCAGCCGATCTCGCCGCAGAGTCTGGCGTATTCGATTTTCGGACAGCGGTTCATCACGACCTTCAGTCCCGCGGCTTCCGCGAGCGCCGCCGCCGCGTCATTGCGCACGCCAAGCTGCATCCAGACCACCTTCGCGCCGATTGCGACCGCCTCTTCCGTCACGCCGTAAGCGGCCTGCGAGTTGCGGAAAATATCGACGATATCGACGTCCCCGGGAGTGTCGGCGAGGCTGGCGTAAACGCTCTGACCCGCGATCTCTCGCCCGGCCTGGCCAGGATTGACGGGAAGTACGCGATAGCCCTTGGAGACAAGATACTTGACTACGAAGTAGCTTGGCCGCACCGGGTTGGCGCTGGCGCCAACCACGGCAAAGCTCTTGTGACTCAAGAGGATGCCGCGGATATAGCTGTCGGAATAGGTGTCGTGGTTCATGCCGCAAAGGTCCATTTTCCGCCCCCGAGCGGCAGGAGGTTTACCTCAGAACGATTGCGTCGATTTCCCCCGTCATGGGCTGAACCGCCGCAATGTTCTCCGCAGGCGGCTCTTCGAGAAGCTCGCCCGCGCCCTCGCGCAGGGCCTTTATCAGCTTAGCTTTTTGCTTGTCGTTGAGAAAGCCGTTCTTCTCGACCTTGGCGATGGCCTTTTCGAGCTTCCTGTTCGCATTCGAGATCTGACCGCCCGAGCGGATATACGCATAGGCGCGCCCCACGCTCGTAGCGACGGACAGCCATTGCTTCGCTCCAGAGAAGCCGTGCGCCTGCACGGCCGCATCGACTTCGCCTATTGCCGTGTCATCGGATACGGCCTGGATGACCGCGCTGAGATTGTCCGCCGCGCCGGCAAGCCGAGCGCCCTTCTCCTGCGCATGACGGTCGGCGATAGCCTTCACGTCCGGATAGCTGGCCAGAAACAGCTCGACCGTGCGCTGGGTCAGGATCTGATCCTTGGCTGGCGCGGCGGCTGTCTGGACAAAGAGCGCCGCAGCGGCCAGACCCGCTACTGCCAAAAGCTGTGCGAAACGCGTGTTGCTGCGCATCTGCTGCATCATGGATCCCCTCCATGGTTTTCTATGGCCCCGAACGCCTGGAATGGCATTTTTTCCGTATTATCGTTCGCTGCAAAAAATGGTGAAAAGATGAGGACGACAAGACGCCGCCACAGCCTTTTCGGAGGAATTTCGCCGGCAATAAGCACGCTTGGCGGGGATTTTCCAAGGTACATAGATACCTCATTTTTAAGATATTGAAATATATAGGTTATTTCAAAATACGATGCTTGACTGTTATGATTCTGTCGGATAGATATGCATCGAATTCGTGGCAGACGCATGCTGCGTCCGCCCCGTTTGTCCTCCCTGAAAAGAGACATGCGCGCGCTTGCGAGGCGCTGCGCCACATTATGGGCGAATTATGAAAACCTTTTCGGCAAAACCCTCGGACATCGAGAAAAAGTGGGTGCTGATCGACGCGAAGGGTATGGTCGTCGGGCGCCTCGCCGCCTTGATAGCGACCCGGCTGCGCGGCAAGCACAAACCGATCTACACGCCGCACATGGATTGCGGCGACAATGTCATCGTCGTCAACGCCAAGCATGTGCGCTTCACCGGCAACAAGCGCAGCGGTAAGGTCTATTACTGGCACACCGGCTATCCCGGAGGCATCAAGGAACGCACTGCCGACAAGATACTTGACGGCAAATTCCCCGAGCGCGTGCTGGTCAAGGCGGTGCAGCGTATGCTTCCGGGCGGCCCGCTATCTCGGCAGCAGATGAAGAACCTGCGGGTCTATGCCGGCCCCGACCATCCCCATGAAGCGCAACAGCCCGAAATGCTCGACATCGCTTCGCTCAATCCGAAAAATCTCGGGAGGGTCAACTGATGGCCACGGAACTGAAATCCCTGAGCGAGCTCGGCGGGGCGGAAACGCCTGAAGCGCCGGCGGCTCCCGTCCACGTACAGAAGCTCGATGCACATGGCCGCTCCTACGCCACCGGCAAACGCAAGGACGCCATCGCCCGCGTATGGGTGAAGCCCGGCGCAGGCCGCATCACGGTCAACGGCAAGGATCACGACAAGTATTTCGCGCGCCCCGTGCTGCAGATGATCCT
>CAYOUE010000154.1:0-7944 GCA_964407075.1 uncultured Hyphomicrobiaceae bacterium | reverse complement strand
ATCCCGAAGATCATCTATTCCGACGCCTATTCCTCCGAAATGGTCGCCTATGCCGACCTCGTTCTTCCGGATACGACCTATCTGGAGCGGCATGACTGCATCTCCCTGCTCGACCGGCCGATCTCCGAGCCTGATGCGGCGGCAGACGCGATCCGCTGGCCGGTCGTTGCGCCTGACCGCGAGGTGCGAGGCTTTCAGTCGGTGCTGATCGACCTCGGCGCGCGGCTCGGCCTTCCGGGCTTTGCAGACGAAGCGGGCAACCCGGTGTATGAGGATTATGCCGATTACATCGTAAATCACGAAAGGCGCCCTGGCGTAGGGCCGCTGTCGGGTTGGCGCGGCGACGGCGGCGCGACGGGGCGCGGCGCTCCGAACCCTGACCAGCTTGAGCGCTACATCGCCAATGGCGGTTTCAGTGTCGCCCATATCCCTGAAAATGCGCAATATTTCAAGGCTTTCAATGCGGATTATCAGGACTGGGCTGTCGCAATGGGCTTCTTAGATACGCCCATGCCGTTCGTTTACAATCTCTACGTCGAGCCGCTCGCCAAGTTCCGGCTCGCCGCGCAAGGGTTCGGAGACCGTCAGCCGCCGGACCATATGCGGGAGCGCATCGCGCGAACCTTCGATCCGCTGCCCATATGGTATCCGCCTCTGGAGGGCGAACTTGCGGGCGGCTTCCCGCTGCACGCGATCACGCAACGCCCGGCGGCGATGTACCATGCCTGGGGTTCGCAGAACGCCTGGCTGCGCCAGATCCACGGACGCAATCCGCTCTATGTGCCCGGCGCAATTTGCGACGAGCACGGCCTTGAGGACGGCGATTGGGTCTGGCTGACCTCGCATCATGGCCGCATCAGGGTCCCCGTCGCACGCATGAACGCGCTGAACGGGCGGACGGTCTGGACCTGGAACGCGATCGGGAAACGCAAGGGCGCATGGGCGCTGTCGCCGGACGCGCCGGAGGCGAAGAAGGGTTTCCTGCTCAATCACCTCATCAGCGAATTGCTCCCGCTACGGAAGGACGGGATGCGCTGGTCCAACTCCGACCCGATCACCGGGCAGGCGGCATGGTACGATCTGCGTGTGCGGATCGAAAAGGCCGATCCCGCCGAAGAAAGCGAGCCGTCATTCCCGCCGCAGGCCTCGCCGGTGGACGAGGCTCCGCGCGAAATCCGCTATGGGGAGGATTGGACATGACGTCGCTTCCGGCTCAGACGGAAAAGAAGCTCGGCCTGCTGATCGACCTGGATACCTGCGTCGGCTGCCATGCGTGCGTCGTCTCCTGCAAGGAATGGAACACGAGCGGCTACGGCGCGCCGCTGTCAGACCAGAACGCTTATGGCGATCAGCCTTCGGGGGCCTGGCTGAACCGCGTCCATACCTTCGAGATCACTCCGGAGATTTCGCCAACGGGAACTGCCGCCCCCCCGGCGCAGGTCGTGCATTTCCCGAAATCCTGTCTGCATTGCGACGACGCGCCTTGCGTCACCGTCTGCCCGACAGGCGCGAGCTACAAGCGCGCAGCGGACGGGATTGTCCTCGTTGATGAAGACAAATGCATCGGCTGCGGACTTTGCGCCTGGGCCTGCCCTTACGGCGCGCGCGAGATGGATATGGCGGCGGGCGTCATGAAGAAATGCACGCTTTGCGTCGACCGCATTTACAACGAGAACATCCCGGAGCCGGACCGTGTCCCGGCCTGCGTCCGCGCCTGCCCGGCGAACGCCCGCCATTTCGGGGACTTCGCCGATCCGGGTTCGTCCGTCAGCCGGCTTTCGAGGGAGCGCGGCGGCTTCGATCTGATGCCGGAACAACGGACAAAGCCGGTCAACAAATATCTGCCGCCGCGTCCGAAAGCTGATCTTGAGCCACCCAGCGATTTCCGGCTCGCCAATCTCGCAGAGCCGGAAGCCGGGGGCTTTCTCGGCTGGCTGGACGCCGCGCTTTCGAGGCTCGGCTGACCATGCACCCGGCGTCCTCCATCATCGTTTTCACGACGCTGTCCGGCGCCGGTTTCGGCATGATGTTCTGGCTCGGGCTGGGCTTCGGATCGAGCGAGATCGTTTTCGGAGCTGGCGCATCCATTCTCGCCCTCGGCCTTGCGAGCGCAGGACTTCTCGCTTCGCTCTGGCATCTGGGCAACCCGCAAAGGGCCTGGCGCGCGCTGAGCCAATGGCGCTCCTCATGGCTGTCGCGCGAGGGCGTTCTCGCGATTGCTGCGCTTGGCGCTTTCGGCCTTTACGCTCTGGCGTGGATTGGCGGGTTCGGACGGATCGCCTGGCTCGGCGTTCCTGCCGCGCTGCTCGCCGCAGCGACCGTATACGCCACCTCGATGATCTACGCCAGCATACAAGCGGTGCCGCACTGGTCGAAAAGTCCAACGCCTGAGCTTTTCTTGTCTTTCGCGGCGGCTGGAGGCGCACTTGCGGTTTATGCGCTGGATGTGCTCTTGAGCACGGAGCGGACGATTCATGCCGGCGTTCCTGTTTCCGTGATCCTTATCGCCTCGATCCTGTACTTGCGGTGGACCGGAAAAACACTCCGTATATCGCTTGCAGATGGAGGATCCACGCCCGAGACGGCGACCGGCCTTGGGCGTTATGGCCGTGTGCGCCTGCTGGAGGCGCCGCACACCTCGGAAAACTACCTGATGAAGGAAATGGTTTTCCGGATCGGACGGAAACGCGCAACCGCGCTGCGGCGTCTCGCCTTCGGAGCGGCCTTCGCCGTTCCGTTCCTGCTTGCCGGGCTCGGCGCGCTGGCGCCCGGTCTCTCATTACTGACGCTTATGGCCATACCGGTACATCTTGCCGGAGTCGCCGCATCGCGCTGGCTGTTTTTCGCAGAGGCGCAGCACGCGGTGTCCCTATATTACAGTGCGCGATAAGCCTGCAATCGCTAAATAGTTAAAATTCAATGTGTTATCTCAACGAGGCGTCAATCCGCGCCTGATATTCGTGACCTCATCTGCAAAGCAGTTTCCCATGAGGTCGTTATGCGTTTTCTCACCAAATTTCCAAAATCAGCGTCCCGTTTCATGAAGGCCGGCTCCGATCGTGGCGTCACGGCCATTGAATACGGAATTCTCGCAGCCCTTATCGCGCTGGCGATTATCGGAGCCGTTACGCTGGTCGGCACGAACCTGAGCGGTACGTTCAACTCGATTGCCAGCCAGGTCTCAACCACGTCTTCATCCGACTAATGGACGGCACGCGCTGATCCGGCCTTACGGAAAATGGAAGGCCTTGCGATTGCCGCCGCCCATTCAGCTTAGCGGCGCAATCGTTCGGCTTTCCATACCGCCTGGCAAAGGTGTGCGATGACGTCTCATGGCAATCCGTATGCTGATATAAGCTGGAGTTCCTTCTCGCCGGCCTTCAAGCAACGCCCAGGCTGCGTTGTGTACGGCAGTTGCGCATCCGGCATCCCAAGTGAGCCACCGCCATGCTCTTCCGCAATATCCTCGTGGCCATAGGCGTTATCTGCGTCTTTGCCGGGCTTGCGCTTTCGGTCAACTGGTTCTGGCGCACGCCCAGCCCGTCCGGCGAGTTCGCCGGAGCAGGCGCGACGGCGACGCCCGAGACCGGTAACACCGTCATATTCGTGGCGGCCCGCGAGCTTCCGGCGGGAACGCTGCTGCGATCTTCCGATATCGCATCGAGAGAGGCGAATCCGGGTGAGTTGCGCCCGGGTCAGATCCTGCGCGGGCAGACCGAGGAAGAAAGACTGCACGGCGCCATCACGCAGCGCGATTTGGCTCAAGGCGAGGCTCTGCTCATCGGTGAACTCGTCATGCCTGACGACCGGCGGTTCCTGTCCGCAGTGCTGCGGCCGGGCAGCCGCGCCGTGTCGATTTCCGTCGACGCGCCGCAAAGCGCATCCGGCCTCGTCCTGCCAGGCGATCATGTCGATGTGATACTGACACAGAATTTGACCGACTCGGGAAGCGACCTGGCACGTAAATCCGTCGCAGAAACCGTCCTGCGCAACGTGCGCGTCATAGCCGTCGATCAGAGACTGAACAAGCCGGCAAGGACGGATGAATCGGCTTCGGGAGGCACGAGCGGCGGAGCGAACGTGCCCAAGACGGTGACGCTCGAATTGAACGAACGCCAGGCGGAGATCCTGTTCGTCGCGATGCAACTCGGCGCGCTTCAACTTTCAGTGCGTCCGCTTGAAGGATCCGGACTTGCGGCAGGCGAAACCGGAGGCGGCGCTCCGACATGGGCTTCCGACGTATCGCCCGCGCTGCGCTCGCTTGCGGGCCAGCCGCCGCCCTTTTCATCCGGCAGCACGCTGGAAAGCCAGATCCGCAGACCGCCTGCCGCCATCAACTGAATAATCCGCGGAGCGCAAGACGCGGGAGAGAAAAATGACCGATACGGTAATCACACCAGCCAGGAGCGGGACGGCCCAGTCCCGCAAGGGTGCGCCAGCAGCCCGCGTTTTTGTCGGCGATCAGAATTCCGAAGGCGCCATCCGGCAGTCGCTCACCATCCTCGGCGTCGAGAACGTCCAGTATACGGAGGGTAATGTTGACGACGCGGTCGCCGCATTCAGGAAGGAAAGATCGCCCCGTCTTCTGATCGTGGACGTGAGCGGAATACATGACCCCGTGGCGAGCATCCGCCGGCTTGCAGAAGTGTGCGAACCCGACGTCAGCGTCATCGTGATAGGAGACCGGAACGACATCGTACTCTATCGCGACCTGAAGAACACCGGCATCAGCGAATATTTCCTCAAACCGCTGGTTCGCGATCTTCTGACCCGCACTTGTCAGGGAATTCTCAATCCGAGGCTGGATCAGCCACGGTTCCGGACCGGCAAGCTGATATTCGTCATCGGCGTGCGGGGAGGCGCCGGCGCGTCCACGATCGCCGTCAATGCTGCGTGGCATCTGGCCGAAACGCGCCATCGCCACACCGTGCTGCTCGACCTCGACCTCGAAGACGGCGACGCCGCGCTGCAACTCGATACGACGCCTGCAAGCGCCCTGAGGGACGCTTTCGAATATCCGGACCGGGTCGACAAGCTTTTTCTGGAGCGCGGCGCAAGGCATCTGTCGGAACGGCTCGATCTGCTGGCTTCGCTGGCCCCGCTCGACGAACCGGCGGTTCCGGACGAGCAAGCCGTCCTGCCGCTGATGCAGAAGCTGCTTGTGCGTTACCGTTTCATCGTCGTGGATCTGCCCTCGCCTGTCGCGCGCAGGCTTCCGCGGCTGCTGCATCTGCCGAGCACATGCGTGCTTGTCAGCACGGCAAGTCTGGCCTCGGCGCGCGACGTCGCCCGCTGGCGGGAATTCCTCGGGCCGGACACGCCCGAACGCAGCACGCTGCATCTCCTGAACCAGACCGCCACGCATGGCGGACTGCCCGAAGAGGATTTCGCCAAAGGCTGCGGACAGGCTCCAGATATTTTCATCCCTTACGATCGCGACCTGGCAACTGCATCCGTATACGGAATAAAAGCCATGCAGAAATGCGCAGCTTTCAGGCGCGGACTGTCGCAGATGCTGGATCTGCTCACGGGCGATCCCGTACAGCAGCGCAACTCGATCATGGCGAGGATATTCGGATAATGGCCGCATTCGGAAGAAAAGCCACCGAACCCGGCCCTGCAGCGGAACCCGTCGCCTTCGAGATGTTCGATTCGGGCAGAGGAACGGCGAGAGACCAGCCGGTCCTGTCCGCCGGATCATCCGCGAAGAAAGCCGCGGACAGCATACGCGATCAGGTTCTGATGCGCATTGAGCCGGTCGCGGCCGTCCGGATGACGAAGGCGCAGCTCACGCGCTTCGTCGAAACGCTCGTCGCCGGAATCGCCACAGAACAGAAGCTGCTGCTCAACGAGAACGAACAGGAGAGTCTTGCGCGAAATATTGTCGATGAAATGATCGGCCTCGGGCCGATCGAGCCGCTGCTCGACGATCCGGACGTCGGGGACATACTGATAAATGGCCCGAAGATGATCTATGTCGAGCGCCGCGGAAAGCTGGAGCTCACAAGCGCCAAATTCCGGAACGACGCCCATGTCCTCCATGTCGCGCAGCGCATCGCCTCTTCAGTCGGGCGCAGTGTGGACGAATCCAGCCCGATGCTGGATGCGAGGCTTTCGGACGGCAGCCGCGTGAACGTGGTCATTCCGCCGCTCAGCCTTAAAGGCCCATGCATCTCGATCCGGAAATTCTCCAGTGACATTTTCGATTTCTCGCATCTCATCAGGCTCGGAACGGCTTCACCGGAACTGGCCAAAGCGCTCGAAATCGCAGCGCGGTGCAGACTGAACATCATCATCTCCGGCGGTACGGGCTCTGGCAAGACCACCTTGCTGAATGCGATCTCGCGAACAATCGATCCTACCGAGCGCATCATCACTATCGAGGACGCCGCCGAGCTGAAACTTCAGCAAGAGCATGTGATCCAGCTTGAAACACGCCCGACCAATATCGAAGGCAAGGGGCAGATCGACCAGCGCGCTCTGGTGCGGAACGCTCTGCGCATGAGACCGGACCGGATCATCATCGGCGAGGTGCGCGGCGCGGAAGCCTTCGACATGATGCAGGCAATGAACACCGGCCATGACGGTTCGATGTCCACGATCCACTCCAACTCGGCGCGCGATGCGCTTTCGCGGATCGAAACCATGATCCTGATGGCCAACATGAACCTGCCGGTGCGCGCGATCCGCACCCAGATCAGCCGCGCCATAGACCTCGTCGTGCAGATCAGCCGGATGCGCGACGGCGTCCGCCGGATTGTCGAGGTGGCGGAGGTGCAGGGCCAGGAAGACGATATCATCACGCTCGGAACGCTGTTCAAATATGAATATGAAGGCGAAGCTGCGGACGGCGTTCTCAGCGGCAGCTTCGTTCCCACGGCGACGAGGCCGGTTTTCCTGTCCCGCCTCGAATATTACGGCATGGAGAGGGCGTTTCTGAACGCGCTCGGCATCCATCAGAACGGGGAGGCGTAACGCCATGCTGCTGCCCGTCCTGCTTGCAGCGGCCTTGTTTATCGCCGGCGCGGCGGCTCTGAGCGTCGCTTTCCTGCTCAAGCTGCGCTTCCGCTCCGAGCTGGATCACCGGCTAGGCCTGCTGGCGCGCGCCGCCAACTCCGAGGCCGACGTTTCGCTGAACGAGATTCTGCGCAGAAAAGCCGCCCTTGCCGATGCGCGCATCAGGCGGATATTCGCCCTCGGCATGTCCCGGACATGGGGAATGAAAACACGTTCTCCGGCATTGCTGCTCTCCGCCGCGTTCGCCGCGATGGCGGCGTGGCTCATAGTCCGCTTCATCTTCGGGCTGCCTCTCGCCGCAAGCCTGCCCGTCTGCTTGCTGGCCGCAATGCTCGTGCCGCACATGGTCCTCCGTCTCGAACAGGGAGCGGCTGAATGCCGGTTCACCGACCTGTTTCCGGATGCCGTGGACACCGTCGCCCGGATGCTGAGATCGGGGCTTCCAGCGACAGCGGCCATGCGCACGGTCGGCGACGATAGCCAGCCGCCCGTGAGCGCCGTTTTCGGACGGATTGCGGATCAGATGAAAATCGGCATGTCGCTTGGAGATGCGTTGAACGCGGCAAGCCAGCAGATCCCGCTGCCGGACTTCCGCTTTTTCGCCGTCGCGGTTAACCTGCAATACGCCACGGGCGGCAATCTCGTACAGACTCTGGATACTCTTTCCCAGATGATCCGCAGGCGCCGCGCCGTTAGGCTGAAGGCGAAGGCCGTCACCGCCGAAATCCGCCTGTCGGCCTATGTGCTCGGCAGCCTGCCGTTCCTCACGACGGCCGGCCTCCTGTTCATCCAGCCGGACTATCTCGCGCCGCTCTTTCAAGATCCCCGCGGTCACTTCATCCTCGCTCTCGCCTTCGGCGGCCTGCTGCTATCCGCGCTGGCCATGCACAAGATGATGAGCAGCGTGAGCAAGGCATAGGGCGGACC
>CAYOUE010000153.1:0-7981 GCA_964407075.1 uncultured Hyphomicrobiaceae bacterium | reverse complement strand
GCCGGGTACTGCCCCCGGGTCCGAAGAGCTTATTACGGAAGCCGTTTATCGCCATAGCTGGATGACCCAGCACCTTTAATATATGGAGTTCGGAGGTTAAAAAAAAGCCCGAAAGCGCTTTCTCCAGACAGTATGCCTTTCGCGCACGCAATCCGGCGCGGAATATGCCGATCAGGTGGGGCCGGGACGCGGCCCGGCGTTCACCAGCATATGTCCGCAGACGCCGTGCAGGTGTATTCGTCGAAGACAATGAAATCGAGGAACAACTCGCACTTCATTTCTTTCGGCGTCTTGCGATAGTTCTTGATGCCCTTTTCCGCCGTCCATTTTGCGATGTACTCGTCGAGCAGGCGCGAGGCGTCGCGAGCCGGGCCTTCCTTGCCATAGTCATTGACGGAATAGAATAGGGTCTGGCACCTTGGCTCCGCGAAGCTCGCCTCCGTCAGAACGGAAACGGCAAGCAGGGCGGCGGCCAGCCCGGCAAGAATTTTCTGCATGTTTTCCCTCATGAATATAGAGCCGGATTGCTCATTCGGGCGAATGAGTTATGCACGCTCAGTTAGCACGGATGGCGTGTGGCCCCAACAGGCTTTTTGGCGGTCTCAGCGGCACACGACCGCCTCGGCGGCACAGAGATATTCGTTCAGAATCTGCAGATAGACCTCGCATTCCGTCTTGCGGTTCCGGGGAGTGGCCTTGACGCCCGTGCGGTCTTCCCAATCTGCTATTTCACGCTCCAGCTTCTGCTCCGCATAGGCGCGCGATGACCGTTCTCCGAACCCTACGAATTCCGCCTTCAGGGTTGTGCACGATGCAGCGCTCGCGGTTGCGCCAGCGCAAAGCAGAGCCCAAGCGCAGAAAGTGACCTTGAAAGTCTTCATTCCTGTCATCTGCTGACCTGACGTCCGATTTTCTATCGCAAAATGCGGACCATTCGTCCCGGGCCAGGCAAATAACCGAATAAAGTGGGCTATTCGGGGATCTGCAGATTGATGGCTTTCGGACCCTTTCCTTTCGGATCGGGTTGCATCTCGAATGAAACGCGCATACCACCGTCTAGCATCTGCACCCCAGAGCGTTCAACTGCCGAGATGTGAACGAAAACGTCTTTTCCGCCATCATCCGGCGTGATGAAGCCGAAACCCTTGGTCTGATTGAAGAATTTGACTATACCGAACTGACGCATCGCCTTTCTCCCACAAGGTTCGAATCCATTCGCCGCGCTTCGCAGCCGCTGAAGCTGGCTACCGCAGAGCGAAGCGCAATGATTATCTGGACGGAGTCCGGCCTTGATGGCTCCGCCAAAAAAGCCGAAACCTCAAGTCGTCGCGAAATCTCAAGTCTTCATGAATTATCGTTTGTTCAGTGATTGCCAGCAACATGATTCATAATACTAATGCGTATTTACGTAAAACTTTGTCTGCTTTTCGAGTGTCATATCAATTTTCAGCCTTCTTTCGATGTGCTTTAATTTAGAATTTTTATAAAAATCGTCATTTGCTTGCATTGACCCGAAGTTCAATACGCTTGGTGGCGCGCATATTCTGGTAAGAGCATTTAAGTTTTCCGATGGAAGTGTTTTTGCTCGATCATGGAGATGAGTGCGGAATTCAGCCTTGAATTTCTGCGCAGGCTGGGGGATGGCTAAGCCATACTGACCGAATGAGCTAAGGGGCTGGCTCTAAACTACAAAGGCGATATTGGCGTAGTTCTTGCGTTTGCAACCAATGCGTCCGACGGCGCCGGGCCGGCGTTCAGCCGCTCGCTTCCTGGGCATGCTCTCAACGCTTTGCGAGATCATTGTATGAAGTGATGAGGCACCTCTATGCGCCATGAAAAGATTGGTTTCGAATTGCCAATGGCCGACTCCAAGGATCATCTGCTTGCAGCCGGCAAAGAGAAAGTGTCTCCGTACGACTCGCTCGCTGATCTGGACGATCTGCGGAAGAACTCGCGTCAAGCCACGAATCTTCTCAAGGCTCTCGCCCACGAACCGCGGCTCATGATCCTGTGCGTGCTCACCAAGGGCGAGCGTTCCGTGACGGAACTCGAGACCGTGCTCGGTATGCGCCAGCCAGCGGTTTCGCAGCAGCTCGCGCGTTTACGCATGGATGGAATCGTGCTTCCGCGAAGGCAAGGCAAGGCCATCTATTACAGCCTCGCGAATGACGATGTGCGGCGTATCATGACGGTTCTGTGCGATATTTTCTACAAGCGAAAATAAGTTTTACGACCAAGACGAAGCAAGCATTCAGCCTTTCCCGAAGCCAGTCCTGCAATGGTTATACACATCCGTGTTTGCCCAGCGATTGCATCGGTTTATGCGAATTCCTTGCTGCGATGCAGCATGGCGTCAGAACTGCTGCCAAGCCCTGAACTAAGTATAAATTTTTATATATATAAATATAAATTTCAGAAAACATATTATTTATAAAATAAAACTAAAACAAAATAGGTTACCAATATCAATTAATAATTTTCAAAAAGCGATTTAAATTAATATTCAACATAATATTTTAGATAAACATATTTATGATGGAATTCTTTTTATTTCTCTTGCGTCCGTGGAATCCGTCTGTAAATCCAAAATAAAAATTTCCACCCTTAAACTTGTGTCGTCGCTGTGTTAGGGTTCGCCTGTAAAGACTGAACCGCGCAGCGTTCCATACGCATTCACAACCCCTCGGTCAGCCGGACTGGCGCAGCCTGACAGATGGCTGACACTGTACCCGGCCTGCGCGGAAACCGGCGGCTCATCGGCTCCGGCTCGATCGTTTTGCGCGGCTCCGCTCGATCCCTGCGCCATCGCGGCCGGGGAAACGCGTTTCAGCGCCCGGCCCTGCGAGCAATGCACGGGGCCCAGGGAAACGGATTTCTCAAGAGCAGCCTTGCTTAATTGTCTGGCTGGATCAAAATGGAGGTGTATCGACTCGTGTCTTTCTCACATTCAACCAGCTTGAATCCCGAATTCAATCTCAAGAAACAGAACTACAGCGACAATCCGATCTCGGACCGCACGACCGATCTCTACAGAAACGAATATGTGAAGACCTTCGTCGAGAAGTGGGACGAACTGATCGACTGGGACGCGCGCGCGGAGTCGGAAGGACAGTTCTTCATCGACATTCTGCGCGCACGAGGCAAAACCACCGTGCTGGACGTTGCGACCGGCACTGGCTTTCATTCCGTGCGTCTCACAAATGCGGGCTTCAACGTCACGAGCGCGGACGGTTCGGCGACGATGATCGCCAAGGCGTTCGAGAACGGCAAGAAGCGGGGCCTGATCCTGAAAACGGTGCAGGCGGACTGGCGCTGGCTGAACCGGGACATTCAGGGCAAATACGACGCCATCATCTGCCTTGGCAACTCGCTCACGCATCTGCATGAGGAACAGGATCGCAGGCGCGCGCTTGCGGAGTTCTACGCTGCGCTGAAGCATGACGGCATTCTGATCATCGACCAGCGCAATTACGACTACATGCTGGATCACGGCTTCAAGACGAAGCACAAATATTATTATTGTGGCGACAAGGTTTCCGCCGAACCCGAACATATAGACGACGGGCTTGTCCGCTTCAAATACACGTTTGCCGACGGAGACGCCTATACGCTCAATCTGTATCCGCTGCGCAAGAACTACATGCGCAAGCTGCTGCGAGAGGCAGGATTCGAGCGCGTCCAGACCTATGGCGACTTTCAGGAGACCTATCAGGAAAGCGATCCGGATTTCTTTATCCACATCGCGGAGAAATCGTCGCTGCCGACGGCAAAATGGCGAGGCCGCGATGGCGAGGCCGCCGAGAAGGACGACAGCCGCCGGGACACCGAATTCTATTACGACAGCGAAGACGCCAATGCGTTCTATTCGGGCATCTGGGGCGGTGAGGATCTGCACATCGGCTGCTACGAGTCCACGAACGACATCAAGGCCGCCAGCGTCGAGACGGTGGACCGCATGGCGCGGATGCTCGGCAGACTTGGCCCCGAGACCAGGGTTCTCGATATTGGCGCAGGCTATGGCGGTTCGGCGCGGCGTATCGCGCAGACCCGCGGTTGCCATGTCCGCTGCCTCAACATCTCCGAGGCGCAGAACGACATCAACCGCTACAAGAACCGGCGCGCAGGGCTTCAGAGCCGGATCGACGTCGTTCACGGCGTCTTCGAGGACATCCCTGAACCGGACGCGAGTTTCGACGTCGTGTGGTCGCAGGACGCCATCCTGCATTCCAACCAGCGTGAAAAGGTGCTCGAAGAGGTCTTCCGCGTGCTGAAGCCGGGCGGCGAATTCATATTCACCGACCCCATGCAGGCCGACAACGTGCCCGAAGGCGTTGTGCAGCCGGTCTATGACCGTCTGGGCCTGAAGAATCTCGGCTCGCCGGGCTTCTACGAGCGGGCCGCCAAAGCGGTCGGCTTCGAGGCGATCGACAGTTTGGAAATGACGCAGAACCTGCGTAATCATTATGCGCGCGTCTACGAGGAACTGGAGAAGAATTACACGCAGCTTCAGGAAAACGCCTCGAAAGCCTATCTCGACAGAATGATGACGGGCCTCCAGAACTGGGTGAAAGCCGCCGATAGCGGCTACCTTGCCTGGGGCATTCAGCATTTCCGCAAGCCGGAATAGCGTTAGGCCCGCCTACGCTTTCAACGCGGCCGTTCCGGACCGGGGCGGCCGCGTTCTATCCGAAATGGGTGCCTCTGGCCAGCGGGAATCCGCGAAGGAACTCCGCTCCCAGCATCGGCTTCTTACCCGCACGCTGAACGCGAATCAGCCTTACAGCCTGCTGGCCGCAGGCCACAGTGAGCTGCGAGTCGAGCAGGCTTCCCGGCTCGCCACGTCCCGGCACGACCACAGAGCGCAAAACCTTGATGCGCTCCCGACGCCCCGAAAGCAACGCCTCGAACCATGCGCCGGGCGACGGCGACAGGCTGCGAATCTTGTTGTGCACTTCCTGCGCCGGACGGGTCCAGTCGATACGCTCCTCGTCCTTGGTCAGCTTGGCGGCGTAGGTCACGCCTGATGCTGGCTGTGGGCGGCAGGTCAGTTGACCTTCGCCAAGCAACCTCAAGGCGCGCGAGATCAGCTTCGCACCAAGCAAAGACAGTTCGTCGTGCAACTCACCCGCCGTCATGTCGATGCCGATGCTGATCCGTTCTCCGAGGCAGACAGGCCCGGTGTCGAGCCCTTCATCCATCTGCATGATGGCGACGCCCGTGGTTCTGTCCCCCGCCATGATCGCGCGCTGGATCGGCGCGGCTCCTCTCCAGCGAGGCAGCAGAGAGGCGTGAATGTTCAGGCACCCATAACGCGGAGCTTCCAGAATCGGCCTGGGCAGGATCAGGCCGTAGGCAGCGACGACAGCCACATCGGCCTCATGGGCGCGGAATTCAGCCTGAGCTTCCGGCGTTTTCAGACTCTTCGGCGTGTAGACCGGAATCCCCGCCTCCTCCGCAAAACCTTGCAACGCCGATTTCCGCCAGATCATGCCGCGTCCGGCGCGTCGCGGCGGCTGCGTGTAGGCGGCGAGCACGTCATGCCCTTCCGCCACGATCTCGCTCAGCGGGGGCACAGAGAAATCCGGCGTGCCCATGAAAATCACCCGAAGCGGAGTCATCTCTGGATCTGGTCTCCGCCGGCGCTGGTCATGACTCGCCGTTTTCGGTCTTGCGCGCCTTACGGAACTTCCGGATGAGAAAGCTGCGCTTGAGGCGTGAGAGATGGTCGATGAAAAGCACGCCGTCGAGATGGTCGGTTTCGTGCTGCGCGATGGTGGCCGCATGGCCTTCGAACCACTCTTCGCGTCGTTCACCGTCACGGTTCGTGTAGCGCATGAGGATGCGCGACGGGCGTTCGACATCGGCGTAGATGCCGGGCATGGACAGACAGCCTTCTTCATAAAGGCGCATTTCGCCGCTGCTTTCCAGGATTTCCGGATTGATGATGAAATGGGGGGCCGGGGCCTCCTTGTCGCGCGCCGGGTCCATCACGAACATGCGCCGCGAAACGCCGATCTGCGGCGCGGCCAGCCCGACGCCGGGCGCCTCGCGCATCGTCTCCAGCATGTCGTCCAGCAGACGCAGGGTCTCCGCGTCGATCCGTTCAACCGGCGCCGCCTTTTCGCGGAGTATCGGTTCTGGAAACTGAATGATCGGAAGTTTCGTCATGCGAAGGAGATAAGGCGATTGAGCGGTTCGGTCAACGCTCGCGATTATGCACATGTAAGGGATTGTTCGCCTTTCGTTCGAGGCGGAATCGGGATAGCGTGCGACGGAGTTTTGTAATCGAGGGCATCATGAACGAAATCCAGCCGTGGCAGGTCTACGGCGTCGCCATCGACCCTTTCGCCGTTTTCGCCGCCGCCGCTTTGCTTGCGGTGGCCGCGCTGTTCGCACTGGTCTTCATGTTGTGGAGCAACGCGCGCGACCGCGCCCGCGAGGCTGCGGCGCGTCAGAATGAGGCCAGGCTGGTCGAAATGGAGCTGGCCACGCTTCAGGGGCAGTTGAAGATGATCTCCGAACTCGCCAACTCCAATCAGGCGGAGTTGAGCCGCACGCTCAACGAACGTCTTGACCGCGTGACGCAATCCGTGGGCGTCAATCTGGAACAGACAGCGCAGCGCACTACGGAGCATCTGAGCCGGCTCAACGAACGCCTCGCCGTGATCGACACCGCCCAGCGCAACATAACCGAGCTGTCGACGCAAGTGGTCTCGCTGCAAGACATTCTGGCGAACAAGCAGCAGCGGGGCGCGTTCGGGCAGCTGCGCATGGAGACCATCATCCAGGACGCGCTGCCCAAGGACGCCTATACGTTCCAGGCGACGCTGTCCAACGGCAAGCGCCCCGACTGCATGATAATGCTGCCCGGATCTTCCGCGGGGGTGGTGATCGACGCCAAATTCCCGCTGGAGTCGTTCGAGGCGCTCCGCTCCGCGCGGGACGACGCAACGCGCAAGGAGGCGCTGCGTCGCGTGCGGACCGATGTCGGCAAGCACATCGACGACATTGCCGCGAAATACACTCTGCCCGGCGAAACCCAGGACTCGATGCTGATGTTCGTGCCCTCGGAGTCGACCTACGCGGATCTGCATGAAAACTTCCCGGATATACTGCAGAAAGCTCATCGGTCGCGCGTCTTCATCGTCTCGCCCAACATGCTTATGCTCGCCGTCCAGACAATGCAGGCGATCATGAAGGACGTTCGGATGCGGGAACAGGCCGGCGTGATCCAGCGTGAAGTCGGCTTGCTGCTGGCTGACGTCAATCGGCTGAAGGACCGTGTGCTCGATTTCCAGAAGCATTTCGGCCTGATCGGCTCCGACCTTGACAAGATCCTGACTTCCACGGACAAGATCGCCAGCCGGAGCCGGAAGATTGAAGGTCTCGACTTTGAAGGCGACGCGCCGAAACCGCTTAGCGCCAATGGAAATGGCAGCCTGCCGCTGTAGGCGTATTTCTTCTTTGTCGTGTCCGGCGGAATAACTGGACAGGCGTGGCGATCCGCTTTGCCTGTTGCGCATGTTTTAACGTCCGGACCGGAAGCGATGGAAAAAATCTGGACCGGCGCGCGCCGCATCGTCGTGAAGATCGGCTCCGCCCTGCTTGCCGAACCCGAAACCGGCAAGGTGAAATCGCAATGGCTGGCCGCCTTGTGCGACGATATCGCCGCGCTGAAAGCTAACGGCAAGGATGTGATCGTCGTTTCCTCCGGCGCGATCTCGCTTGGCCGCCGCGCGCTCGGTCTTCCGCCTGGACCTCTCAAGCTGGAGGAGAGCCAGGCTGCTGCTGCCGTCGGACAGATCGCCCTCGCGGGCGCCTGGCGCGAGGTCTTCTCTGCCCGCGGCCTGACCGCCGGCCAGATCCTGCTGACTCTGGGCGACACCGAGGAGCGCCGCCGCTATCTCAATGCGCGCAGCACGATTGGCACGCTTCTTTCTCTCGGGGTCGTGCCGGTCGTGAACGAGAACGACACCGTGGC
>CAYOUE010000152.1:0-8039 GCA_964407075.1 uncultured Hyphomicrobiaceae bacterium | reverse complement strand
TTGCAATCTATTGTAAAACTGAGAATTTCTGTCTTTGCAGCAGAGCCATGAGCCAATCTGAAATCAACCCGCCCCGCCATATCGAACAGCGCGCATCGCGGCGCTATGCGTCCGCGCAGCGTCACCGCCGCACGGTCGGACAAGCCCTCCGATACGGAGCCTGCCTGCGCAGGAACGCCGGACAATGCCGTAGCCAGGGCCGCGCCTGCGGCGAAAGCGGCTCGCAAAGCACAGGCGGAAATTCGGAATGAAAGAAAACAGGGCATGGGATCAACGCATTACTGAACTCTGCCGGTCGCACATGTTGCGCGGCATCTAACAAAGACAATGTATGCAGGTAGGAGCCGAAGCAATCCGTCATATCCCTGCAAAAATGAATACCGACAAGTTGTTGTAAATATAATACTAGAAAACTTTACTTATACATGGTGTTATTTATAGTATAAATACGGATAAGAATTTCTACTTACTGATTTGTTAATCAATCGTTTACCGGTTCGGCGGAAACCGGTGTCCGTAACATTTTTATTCAAATGTCATGGATTGCCGGATATGCGCCTGACGCGCACACTCGTTCTTGCACTCGCGGTTGCCGCCGCAGCCGGCGCGGCGGCGCTGGTGCGCCAATCCGTCAGCCTGCGGACCGTATCCGCGCCTCCCGCTCCGCCCGCGATGGCCGAGATCCTCGTCGCCGCGCGCGCCATCGAGGCCGGGGAGCGCGTCGCGGAGGCCGACACGCGCTGGACGGCCTGGCCGGAAGACGCCGTCCCGGCTGGAGCGGTCAGACGCCGCCCCGGAGCGGGCGCGACGTCACATCTGCCAGCCATTGCCCGCTATCCGCTGCTTGCCGGCGAGCCGGTCGCCCCCCTCAAGCTGACCCGTCACGGCGCGGGAAGCCACGCCGCAGCGCTGATCGCACACGGCAATCGCGCCGTCGCGGTGCCGGTGCGGGAGGAAAGCGCCGCAGGCGGACTGATACAGCCGCACGACCGCGTCGACGTGCTCTGGACGCCGCCTTCCGAAGCCTCCGGAAGCAGGCCAGCCGCGCGGCTTCTCCTCCGGGCGGTGAAGGTGCTTGCGGTCGGCAGGTCGCTTCAGGCCGGGAACGCCCGTGGAAACGCCGGAACGGCGACGCTGGAACTGACGCAGGAAGAAGCCCGCATCCTTGCGGGCGCGCGTGCGAGGGGCGAGGTGTCGCTGGCGCTGATCGCTGCGGGCGATCCGGCCGCGGACGCCGGCCCCGTGGAACAGCTCGACGACGCCGGGACGCAGCCCGCCATTCGCATCATGAAATTCGGCCGTGGCCTGACGCCGTCGCCGAGAGGATAAGGCCGAAAGCTCATGACGTCACGACTGATCGCAGCTCTCCTCATCCTGTCCGCCTCCTGCGCGGCGTCCGCTCCAGTCCGGGCGCAGCCCTCGGGAGACGGCGGCAGCCAGCCCGCGATGGAACGCATGACGGTCGGGCTGAACAAATCCAGACTTGTCACCTTGCCCGCCGAACTCGCCGAGGTCGTGATCTCCGATCCCGCCGTCATCGAGGCCGTGGTGCGGACCATGCGCCGCGTCCATCTCATCGGGCGCAGGATCGGACAGGCGACGGCAACATTCATCGGCCGTGACGGAGAGCCTGTCCTCACGCTCGATATCGGGGTGGAGCGCGATCTTGCGCCGGCCGCCGCGCTGATCCGCCGTCTCCTGCCCGAGGCGGATGTGAGTCTGGAAGCGATCAACGACAATATCGTCATCATAGGCAGCGTGGCCAATCCGCTCGACGCCGTCCGCGTCGCCGAGATCGCCGGGCGCTTCGCCGCAGGGCGCGAGCAGGTCCTCAACATGGTCGAGGTCGAGGCGCGCGAGCAGGTTCTGCTGCGCGTGCGTGTCGTCGAGATGAACCGCACCGCGACGCGGCGGCTCGGCGTCGATATCGCCAAGGCGCTCTCATCCGGCAACATCTCGATCGTCAAGCTCAGCGAAGCGGCGTTTCCCCTGACGGGCGCGGCCGTACCTCCCGCCGCGTTCGCCGCGGTGACCGGGGAGCTGGCTGGATCCGGGTCCGGCCAGCTCCTCGGTGCAGGCTGGGGAAACGGCAAGGCGCGCATCGACGCCGTCATTCAGGCGCTGGAGCGCAACGGCATGGCCCGGATCCTGGCCGAGCCGAACCTCACATCGGTCTCCGGCGAAAACGCAAAATTCCTTGCCGGAGGCGAATATCCGGTGCCCGTCGGGAGCGACCGCGACGGCATAAGCATATCCTTCAAGCCGTTCGGCGTGTCGCTCTCCTTCACCCCCGTAGTGCTTTCGGCGGGCCGGATCAGCCTCGGCATCGAAACGGAGGTGAGCGAACTCAGCAGCGACGGGGCCGTCGCCGTCGGAGGGATCAGCATTCCGGCGCTGCGCGTGCGCCGGGCCAGCAGTACGCTGGAGATGCCGAGCGGCGGCTCTCTGGTCATGGCCGGGCTGATCTCCTCCCAGACCCGGCGCAGCATCGACGGCCTGCCGGGGCTGCGGGACATGCCCGTCATCGGTCCGCTATTTTCGAGCCGCGAATTCATCCGTTCCGAGACCGAGCTGGTCGTCATCGTAACGCCGGTCCTCGTCACCCATACGCAGGAGGCGATGCTGGCCGAGCCGGGCGAAGCCGCGGAGGAAACGCCGGTCGGAGACGAGCCGCGCTTCGGGTTCATCATCGAATAGGACGCAACAGATGAAAGCAACACTGAAAGCCGCGCTCATCGCCGCGCTTCCGGCGCTGGCCGGATGTGCGGGCGGCTTTCCTCTCGCCGATCCGATGATGCGGGCGGGCGCACTCTGCGCCGCTGTCCGGGAGGCCGATGCAGCGTGGCAGGCAGGCTGCGCGACCGCGCATAACCTTGCGGTGACGGCAGAGAACGCCGGCGATCTTTACGTGCCGCGCCCCGAAACGCCGCGCGACGCGATGCGCCGGGACGGACTCTTCCGAAGCTATGCCAGGCCCGGAGCGCAGGCTGCAGCCCCGCCCGGAAGCGCTACGGCGGCGCAGGGGGGCCCGCTATGAACGACATGGCCGCCTTTGCCGGCGTGACGCTCGGGCAGACATCCCCGCGCAATCACGCCGCCCGCCGCCCGGACGCGCACATCTATTGCGAAGCGGGCGGCGCGCTCGCCGAGGCAGCAGGCGCGCTGTGCCGCAACCGGCTCGGCGTGGGCGAGATCCGCATCGTCGAGGGCGGCCTTGCGGCGGCCCGTGCGGCCTACGAACGCGCCTCAAGCCCGGCGCTGATCGTCGTCGAAACGCATCTGGAGCGGGGCGCGCTTCTAGGCGCTCTCGACGACCTGGCCACGGTCTGCGAGCCACATACCAAACTCATCATCGTCGGGCGCATCAACGACGTTCATCTTTACCGGGAGCTGATAAGGCGCGGCGTCAGCGACTATCTGGTCGCGCCGGCCGGGACGGAGCAGCTCGCCGCCGCCTGCCTGTCTGCGCTCAGGCCGGAGGCAGGCCCGGAGACGGCGCGGTGCATCGCGGTTACAGGCGCGAAGGGCGGATGCGGCGCAAGCACGATATGCCACAATCTCGGCTGGGCGCTGGCCGAGATGGCCTGCACGGATACGGTGATCGCCGATTTCGACGACGCCTTCGGCACGCTGGGCCTGAACTTCAATCAGGATGCCGGCCACGGCCTGACCGGCGCGCTCGCCGCAGGCGCGAAGCTCGACAGCGCGATGATGGGCAAGCTGCTGGCGAGATGCTCGGACCATCTTTCCCTGCTGACCGCGTCCTGCTCGCTCGCTCGCGATCCGGAGATCGAGACGGCGACGGCATTGCGGATCGCCGCGCTGTTGCGGCAGCACGGGCAGGCCGTGTTTCTCGACATTCCCTGCGGCTGGCGAGACTGGTCGCGGGCCCTGCTCGAAACCGCCGATGACTGCGTGATCGTCGCAGAGCCCGATCTGGCCAACCTTCGCAACGCAAGAAGCCTGATCGAGGCCGCACGCGCAGCGCGCCGTGACCGGCGGCCGCCTTTTCTCGTCCTCAACAAGGCCGGGACGCCGCGCCGCCCGGAAGTCTCCATCGGCGATTTCGCCGACGCCGCAGGCTTGACGCCCGCCCTCGTCATCGGTTTCGACGCACGCGCTTTCGGCATGGCCGCAAATAACGGTCTGATGATCGGCGAAATGCTTCCGAAATCCACGCTCCCTGCGCGGTTCCTTGGCCTCGCCGCCGAACTGGGCGGCGTGACGCCTCCGAAGCCGCACTTGCGCAGGGCGGGCGGCCTTCTGCGCCTCCTGTCGCGGCTTGCCGGCCGCACAACGGAGCGGTGAGGCCGGTCATGTTCGGCAAACGCAACGCCGCCCCGCTACGGCGCATCGCCGCCGATCCGGCCCGGCAACCGCCCGGATGGCCGGACGGGCGGCGCGCTCCTTCCGCCTCGCCGCCCGCTTACCCCATTCTCGATCCGGAACCGGGCATCGAACGCTCAGAGACTTTTTACGAGTCGAAGAAGAAGACCTTCGCCACCCTGATCGACAGCATCGACCTGGCCGCGCTCGCCAAGCTCCCCGGCCCGGAAGCCCGCAAGGAGATCCGCACGCTGTGCGGAGAGATCCTGAAGATCGGGCCGGCGCCCCTCACCGGCCTCGAACGCGAGGAACTGCTCGACGAGATCTGCAACGACGTGCTCGGCCTCGGGCCGCTGGAGCCGCTTCTGGCCGAGGACGGGATCAGCGACATCATGATAAATGGCGCGCGCGAATGCTATATCGAGGCGGGCGGCCGGCTGAAGCGCGTACCGATCCGGTTCGCCGACAACCAGGAACTGGCCAACATCTGCCAGCGCATCGCAAGCCGCGTGGGCCGGCGCGTCGACGAGTCGACGCCGATCTGCGATGCACGCCTTTCCGACGGCAGCCGCGTCAACATCATCTTTCCACCGCTCGCCCTCGACGGTCCTGCGCTCACCATCCGGAAATTCCGCCGCGACCGGCTGACGCTCGAAAAGCTGGCCGCACTCGGCGCAGTCTCGGAGGAAGGACGGGCGGTTCTGGAGATCATCAGCCGCTGCCGCTGCAACGTGCTGATTTCCGGAGGAACGGGCTCAGGCAAGACCACGCTGCTCAATTGCCTGACGGGGCATATCTCGCCGGAGGAGCGTATCGTCACCTGCGAGGACGCGGCGGAGCTGCAACTGCAGCAGCCCCACGTCGTCCGGCTGGAGACGCGCCCGCCCAATCTGGAGGGCGAAGGCGGCGTGACCATGCGGGATCTTGTGCGCAACTGCCTGCGGATGCGGCCGGAGCGGATCATCGTCGGAGAGGTGCGCGGCTCGGAGGCGTTCGACCTGCTCCAGGCGATGAACACCGGCCATGACGGCTCCATGAGTACGCTGCACGCGAACAGCCCGCGCGAAGCGCTCGGCAGGCTCGAAGGCATGATCCTGATGGCCGGGTTCAACCTGCCCTCTCGCGCAATCCGCCAGATGATCGCGGGCGCTGTCGATCTCATCATTCAGGTGGCCCGGATGCGCGACGGCAAGCGACGGTTGACGCATATCACCGAGGTCGTGGGTATGGAGGGCGACATCGTCGTCATGCAGGACCTCATGCGCTTTCATCTTATGGGCGAAGACGCCGAAGGCAGGCTGATGGGACAACACCGCTTCACGGGCATCTCGCGCCCGCGATTTGCGGAACGCGCGCGCTATTACGGACTGGAGCAGCGTTTGACGGAAACGCTCGCCGCAGCCGACCGCGCCCAGCCGCAGGCGGCTGCGGGAGACATCTATGGCTGATCCGGCCGTCTATCTTGCCCCAGCCCTGGCGGCGCTGAGCGCGGCCTGCTTCGTCTGCGCCGCATTCTTCAGGCATCTGCCGCGCGCGCCGGAATCGGTCGAGGACAGCGCTCTTTACCGGAGGCTGGTCAAGGGACGCGCCCATGCCGAGACCCCGGAAGGGCGCTCGGTCCGCCGGGCGCAGGAGGCGGCGCTCAGGTCCATCGCCCAGCACGGCGCGGCAAGGCGGCGCTCGCAGATTCAGGACCGTCTTTCCGCCGCAGGCCACGACTGGTCCGCACCGCATTATCTCGCAGTATGCGCGGCGACGGGCTTCGCCGTCTACGGCGCGGCCGTTCAGGCCGGCATGACGCCCCTCGCCGCCGCCCTTTCCGGAGCGCTTGCGGGCTGGCTGGGTCCGCTGCGCTATCTGGCCTACCGGGCGGAGCGGCGCAAACAGGCGTTCCTCAAGGCTTTTCCCGGCGCCATAGACATGATCGTCAGGGGCGCGAAATCCGGCCTGTCGCTGATGGACTGCCTTGCGATGGCCGCCGCCGACGCGGAGACGCCGGTACGCGGAGAGTTCCGCACCATCCTCGCCCAGCTCGGCGCGGGCGTGCCTCTGCCCGCAGCGATGGAGCGTCTCGCCTGCGCGGTCCCGGCTCCGGAGGTGCGGTTTTTCGTCATGGTCATGTCGGCCCAGACCCAGACCGGCGGTAGCCTCACCGGC
Organism: uncultured Hyphomicrobiaceae bacterium; assembly: GCA_964407075.1. GTDB lineage: Bacteria > Pseudomonadota > Alphaproteobacteria > Rhizobiales > Rhodomicrobiaceae > JAHQVI01. The sequence continues at coordinate 1,556 of CAYOUE010000152.1, read as the reverse complement.
GCGCTTGCGAACCTTGCCTCCGTTCTGCGCCAGCGCGAACGCATCGCAATGAAAATCCGGATCGCGAGCGCCGAAGGCCGGCTCTCCGCCGCTATCATCGGGACGCTGCCTGTCGTCGTGGCCGGAGGCGCGGCGGTGCTGGCGCCGGACTACATCTCCTTTCTCTGGACAGACGAGGGCGGGCGCAGGGTGGCGCTGTTCTGCCTCTTCTGGCTTGCGCTCGGCGTCTATGCGCTGCTGCGCATGTCGCGAATCGAAGTCTGAGCGCGGAAAGGAGGCGGCGGCATGGAGCATGGCTTTTTTCACGTGGAGACGGGCGCTGCTGCGCTCGCCGGAACGGCTGCGTTTCTGGGCGTCGCCGCGTGGCTCGTTCCCGCGCGTGCGGACAAAAAGCTCCGTATGCGCCTCAAGGCCGTGGCGCATGAGCGGGCCCGTCTCAGCGAGACGCGGCTTGACGAACTCGCGGCGCGCGGCAAGGCGAGGATCAGGCGCGACGGCGGCGGATTCGTCGCCCGGCTGATGAGGCGCGGGACGCCGGCGCAGGCGTCCTCGGACGGCGGCATTTCTGCGCGGCTGCGGATGGCCGGATACCGCAGGCCGGAAGCGCTGGCGTTTTTCTTATTTTTGCGCATGGCGCTGCCGGCCGTTTTCGCCTTCGCCGCCTTTGCGGTTGTCATGGTCATGGGAGAGTCCGATCCGGCCACCGCCGCAGCGTTCGCCCTTGCCGCCGCCGCATCCGGCTATGCGCTGCCGCGCCTCGCCCTCGACCGCATCGTCGCGCGCCGCCAGCAGCGCGTCCTGCGCGCCTTTCCCGACGCGCTCGATCTGCTGCTGATCTGCGTTCAGTCGGGACTGTCAGCGGAAGCCGCGCTCGGCCGGGTCACGAAGGAAATGCCGGCGCAGTGCATCGAACTCGCCGAGGAGTTGAGCCTCACGATGGCGGAGCTGTCCTATCTGCCGCTGCGCTGGCGCGCCTACGCCAATCTTGGCGAGCGCGTCGGCCTGCCCGCGATCAGGCTGATTACCGCCGCGCTGGTCCAGGCCGAGCGGCACGGAGCCTCGATCAGCCAGGCGCTCGCCTCGGCGGCGCAGGCGTGCCGTGAGGCGCGCATCGCGGAGGCGGAGTACAAAGCCGCGGCGCTGCCGGCGAAACTGTCGGCGCCGCTGGTCATCTTCTTCCTGCCGGTCCTGCTCACCGTCATCCTCGCCCCTACCGTCATGGAGGCCGGGCGGGCGCTCAAGGCCCACAGCGAGCAGATCATCGAGCGGAATGCCGAAGCCGTGGCGAGGCATCGGCCAGACGCGCCTGCCAGCCTGCTTCCTCCGTCTCCACGGGCGGATCGAGTCCCATGAAAGCAGCCACGCTCGCGCCGTCCGCGCCTTCGAGGCCGCGCGGCAGCGGCTCGCCGGCAAGCCGGCCGGCCAGTTCGAAATCGCCTTCGACCGCGAGCGCGACGGCCAGATTGCGGCGGATCCGTGCGGCGTGACGTTTGTCGAGATCCGGGGCGGTAAGCGCCTGACGGAACAGGGCGGCGGCCTCGACGGCTTTTCCGCCG
>CAYOUE010000151.1:0-8068 GCA_964407075.1 uncultured Hyphomicrobiaceae bacterium | reverse complement strand
GGGCGCGGTCGGCGAATATAACGGCAAGTTCATGTGCAATCAGTTCGTGCTGAGAGGCGGCTCCTGCGTAACGCCGGAAGGCCATATCCGCCGCAGCTACCGTAATTTCTTCTATCCGCATCAACGATGGCAATTCACCGGGGTACGGCTTGCAGATGACGGGGCCGCATCGTGACGCTCGGACAGCCGGTGCGATCGAACGGTGCGGACAGCGATTTCGCCGAGGCCGTGATCGCCGGGCTTCGCCGGAGCCCCAAATCAATCCCTTCGCGCTTCTTTTACGACGCGCGCGGTTCGGAGCTTTTCGAGCGGATTACCGAGCTTGACGATTACTATCCGACCAACGCCGAAATCCGGCTGCTGGAGCGTTATTCGGACGAGATCGCCGGGCTTGCCGGGCCGAATGTCCGGCTCGTCGAATTCGGTTCGGGATCGAGCCGCAAGACGGATGGTCTGATCGAAGCGCTGCCTGCGGTCTCGGCATATGTGCCTATCGACATTTCCGACAGTGCTCTGTCGCTGGCTGCCGTCCGGCTCAAGGCGCGTTTTCCGGCTCTGAATGTGCTCCCGCTGCATGGCGATTTCAACGCTCCGCTCGATCTTCCCGACGTCCCCGGCGCCCGCATGACGCTCGGCTTCTTTCCCGGCTCAACGATCGGCAATCTGAGCCATGACGGCGCAAGGCGGTTTCTGGCGATGGGCCGCGAGTTGCTCGGACCCCGGAGCGCCTTCCTGATCGGCGTCGATCTCAAGAAGGATCTCAGCGTACTGCTGCCCGCCTATAACGACCGCGAAGGCGTCACCGCAGCCTTCAATCTCAATCTGCTCGTGCGCGTCAACCGGGAGCTGGGCGGCACGTTCGATCTGGACGGCTTCGCCCATGAAGCCATCTATAATGACGAGTACGGACGGATCGAGATGCATATCCGCAGCCTCAGGGCGCAGTCGGCCGAGGTTCTCGGCGAGCATTTTTCATTCGCTGAGAGCGAACGCATCCACACGGAGAATTCGCATAAATATTCGGTCGCGGAGTTCCAGGATCTCGCCCGTTCGGCGGGCTGGGAGCCGGTTGAGGCTTGGACGGGCGAGGAGAAGCTTTTCAGCCTGCATTATCTCGTGCCGGAAGCATGAGCGCCGGCCGCGCCGGCCTCAATCGTTTGCGTTGAAATCGGCCAGCGCGTAGCCGGGCAGGGCGAAGCAGCCCTTGTGGACTTCGGGATTATAGAATTTCATCGCCAGCCCGGCGCGGTCGAAGCGGGCGCGCAGCGTTTCGACAGGCACGGCGCGCAGGCCCGGATCGTCAGACCCCCAGCCCAGCGCCATCGGTCCGCCGATATAGGTCGGCACGTGAATGAGCATCGCGCCGACATCGGCGAAGAGCGCGCGGAACCGGTTCGCAGTCTGCTTCAACTCCCAGCCCTGCAGGAAGGCAAGGCCGGTCTGGTTCATGAGAATGCCGCCCGGCTTCAGACAGCGCTTGCAGCTGCGGTAGAATTCCGGCGTGAAGAGAACGGCGCCCGGACCGATAGGGTCGGTCGAGTCCACGATCACGACATCGAATTTCTCATCGGCTTCGGCCACGAATTTCGTACCGTCCGCAATGACGATTTCCGTACGCGGATCGTCATATGCGCCGCTGGAGATCATCGGCAGATACTGGCGGCACATATCGATCACGCTCATGTCGATCTCGCACAGCACTGCCCGCTCCACCGCCTCGTGGCGAAGCACTTCGCGCAAGACGCCGCCGTCTCCGCCGCCGATAATCAGCACGCGGCGCGGCTCCTCGAGCCCGAGGGAGAAAAGCGGCGTGTGGGCCAGGGTCTCGTGGTAGATGAATTCGTCTTTTTCCGTGAGCTGAATGATGCCGTCCAGCATCATGACGCGCCCGAAAGTCCTGTTGTTGAATATGACGAGATGCTGATGTTCGGTCTGGCTTTCAAAGAACACTTCCTCCGCGGCGAAACGGAACCGGAAATGGTCGTGCAATGTCTCCTCGATCCAGCGTGTCATCGCGCGATCTCCTCGATTCAAGACCGTTTGTGTGCAAATGAGGATGCCCGGCATGGCTAGCCGGGCATAATCACATCGGACGGCGCCCTGCCTTGGCAGAGACGCGCGGCAGTTCAGGCTGCAACCGGCACTTCCTTGCCGCGCAGATGTTCGTGGACGACGATTTCGCCCGGCTGGAAAGCCTCGCGGATCACGTCGATCGCTAGATGCGGCTTTGCGTCTCCGCACATGAAAATGTCCAGAGCGGCGTAGCCGTATTCGGGCCAGCTGTGAATGCTGATATGGGATTCAGCAAGCACGGCAACTCCCGAAACGCCCCCATTGGGCGTGAAATGATGCATGTGGATGTGCAGGAGTGTGGCGCCTGCGACTTCGATGCATTTTCTGAAGGTGGTCTCGATGTGCTGAAGATCGTCGAGACGTGTCCCGTCCTTCACATCGATAATCAAATGCGTTCCGGCAAAACGCTCGCCGTTACGCACACAAAAGTAGTCTTTACGATCCTGCTGCGCCACATCCGGGCCGCAGACGGAATGCTTTTCTTCCGTTTGGGCGGTGCTTGAACCTCGATCCAAGTCCATCCCCAATTGGAAGAGGGCGACATCGAATGCCATATGGCGTCCTCCCCAACCAGTAGATGACCAGACAAAGCCGGCGTCATGAGCACAACCATGACCCCGGCCTACAAGGGGGGGCATATGCACGCTATGAGGCATGGTTTCAAGAGAAAACTTCGTGATCGGCAAAGAAATTTCCGCGCTGCGCCCTTTTCGGCCTCGCAGCCGTATCAGCCCGGCGGCGCCGGGCGGCGCGGCTCTGCGAACGGATCAGTTCGCGCCTTCCTCGCCGCGCGCGCCTTCACGGTATTCCTGAACCGCTTGGACCGCCTGGTCCTTCAGCTCGACGGCCTTCTCTGTCGCCTTCCCCGCAACCTCTGTTGCGGTCTCGCTGACCTTCTCCATCGTCGTCTTCTCGCTGACCTTGTAGGCCGGCGCATTCTGCAGCGCTTCCTTGGTCAGCGGCACGACGATGCGCCGTCCGCCGTCCTCGGCGGTATAGGTTACGACCTCATAGGGAACCGCGACGCGCTTCTCGCCGAGGCCAAGAAATCCGCCGACCCCGATCACGACCGTGCGGATCCGGCCGGAGCGGTCAAAGAGCACATCCTTCACGTCGCCGATCTTTTCACCGGAGGCATTATGGATCGGCGAGCCGATATAGGTCGCCATGCGCCACTCGCCGGCGGTCTGTTCCTCCTTGAATGCGCTGGTGTCTTCTGCCTGTGCGGATGCGGAGAGAAGAAGAGCAAATATTGCGGCGGTGAGCGAAGCATGTTTCATGGCGGATCCTTTCTGACTTTCCGGGCGTCGGCGGTTCCAGATTATTTAAACTGTGTCCTGCCGTGGAGAATGGCAAGTGGCGCGGGAAGGCGCCGGCGTACAAGGTTGCGCCGGGTATTGTGCCGCATACCTCATGAACCTTGGCTTTACGCAACGCCCCAGAATCGTCACATCGCAATGCGACGGGAAATGCTGCATCGCACATTTCCTCCGGCAAGGCGCTTGACATCCGGCAGGTTCCGAAGCATTTTCCGCAAAACCGAATGAACGTTCATTTTTAATCTTATAGACTGCCCATGCCAAAGCTGGACGAAGACGCGCAGCGTGCGCGCCGCGACAACATTCTCAACGCCGCAGAGCGCTGTTTCTCCAATCAGGGATTTCACAGCGCCTCCATGCACGACATCTGCCGCGAGGCGGGGGTAAGTCCTGGTGCGCTCTATCTCTATTTCAAGTCCAAGGAAGACCTGATCGCGGCCATATGCGAGCGTGAGAGGACAGCTTTCGCGGCTGCGCTCACCGAGTTCGGCGACGCTCCGGATTTCATGGCGGCGCTCAAGAAGCTCGGCGACGCCTATTGCCTCGAACAGCCGCCGGAAAAGTTCCGATTCCAGGTCGAGATAAATGCCGAAGCGCTGCGCAACGCGGAGATCGGCGCAACCGTGCGCGAGTCCGACAAGATCATATGCGGCCATTTCGCACAGGTCGTGGAGGAGGCCCGCCAAAAAGGCCGGATCGATCCGAAAGTCGAGCCGGAGCTGATTTCGCAGATCATCTGCATCATAGGCGACGGCCTTTTTCTGCGCCGGGCAATCGACCCGGATCTCGATGTCGAACAATGCATGGACGTAATCCTTTCCTTATTGGCTTCGCTGGTCCGGCCGGTCAAAGACGCGGAACAGGACGAAACCGCTTCCGACAGAGGTGAACATGCGTCAGTCCATTAGCCGGCTCTCTTCCTGCGCCGCAATTTTCGCGGCCGTCCTGTTCTGCTTCGCCGCCGCGACGCAGCGCGGTTCGCAGGTGGCAGCCGCGGAGGCTGCTCTTACCGCTGAAACGGCCGAAGCGCCCGCTGTCGCCGTGGTCGCGGCGCGCCAGACCGAGTTCGAGGAAACCATACTGGTGACGGGTTCCCTCGCGGCCCGCGAACAGGTGCTGGTGACGCCACAGATCGAGGGCTACCGGATCGAGGAAATATTCGTCGAGGAGGGCGATACGGTCGAAGCCGGCCAGAAGCTCGCGAAGCTGGCAGACGCGGCGCTCAGGGCGCAGCTTGCCCGGCTGAACGCCTCGCTGAGCCAGAGCGACGCCGCCATCGCACAGGCCCGCAGCCAGATCGCCCAGGCCGAAGCCACGCTCAAGCAGGCGAACGCCGCCTTCGAGCGCGCCCGCCAGCTTCTGCAGTCCAGAGCCGGCACGCAGGCCAATTTCGACGAAAAGGAAGCTGCGGCGAGCACTGCGGCCGCAGCGCTCGCCCTGGCGAAGGACGGGCTGAAGGTTGCGGAAGCCGGCAGGAAAGAAGTGGAGGCGCAGATTGTAGAAGCCGAGTTGCGCCTCGGCTACACCGAGATCGCTGCGCCGCGGGCCGGCAAGATCAGCCGCCGCAACGCCAGGACTGGCGGGCTTGCCTCGTCGGTGTCCGAGCCGCTTTTCCATATTATTGCGGACAGCGAGATCGAACTTGAGGCCGAGGTCCCGGAAATCTATCTGCCGCGCCTGTCGGCCGGCCAGGCCGCCCGCATAGAGGCGGCGGGGCTGCCGCCCGTGGAGGGGAGGATCCGGCTCATCTCGCCCGAAGTTGACAGGGCCACGCGCCTCGGAAAGGTGCGCATCTTCATCGGCCGGGACGACCGGCTGCGCGTCGGAGCTTTCGCGCGCGCCACGATCAACACCGACAAGACGCAAGGCGTCGGTGTGCCGTCGAGCAGCGTGTTCACCCGCGAAGGAACGGACATCGTGCTGGTGGTCAAGGACAACCGTGTCGAAACGCGCAAGGTTGCGACCGGCATCCGGGACGGCGCGAACGTACAGATCACGGACGGGCTTCAGGAAGGCGAACTCGTCGTGCTCCGCTCCGGAGCGCTGCTGCGCAATGGTGACGCCGTCCGTCCCGTCCTGTCTAGCGACAAGGTCGCGAGCGAGAATCTCTGATGCGCCGACTCAATATTTCAGCCTGGTCGATACGCAATCCGACCCCGCCGCTGGTGCTGTTCATCGTGCTCCTGATACTGGGCGTGATGAGCTTCCGCAGCCTGCCGGTGGAGCGTTTCCCCAATATCGACGTTCCGCTGGTCTCGATCGCCGTCACTCAGGCCGGCGCGTCGCCTTCGGAGCTTGAGACTCAGGTCACGAAGCTGGTCGAGAATGCTGTGAGCGGTCTGACCGGGGTCAAGCATATCACCTCCACCATCACCGACGGCTCGTCCGTGACCAGCATCGAGTTCGAGCTGGGCACCGAGACGGACCGCGCGCTGAACGACGCCAAGGACGCCATCTCGCGCATCCGCGCCGATCTACCCAGAGACATCGACGAGCCGATCGCGCAGCGGATCGATGTCGCCGGGCTTCCGATCATGACCTATGCGGCGACCTCGGACGCAATGGACATCAAGGCGCTGTCCTGGTTCATCGACGACACGGTCATCCGCGAAATTCAGGGCGAAAAGGGCGTTGCGGAGGTCCGGCGGATCGGCGGCGTGGACCGCGAAATACGCATTTCGCTCGATCCCGACCGCCTGCTAGCGCTTGGCGTGACGGCAGGCGAGATCAGCGGACAGCTCCGCGCGACCAACCTGAATGTGGCGGGCGGGACCGCCGAGGTCGGCGGCGGCCGGCAGTCCATCCGCGCGCTCGCCAGCGCCGATACGGTGGAGCGCCTCGCATCGACGCCGATCACGCTGCCGGGTGGGCGCAAGGTGCGGCTCGACGAACTCGGCGAGGTGCTCGACACATACAAGGAACCCAAATATTTCGCGCGGCTGAACGGCGAGGAGGTCGTCGGCTTCAATATCTCGCGGGCCAAGGGCGAGAGCGACGTGGATGTTTCAGCCCGCGTGGACGCCGCCGTCGCCAGCCTGCTCGAACGCTATCCGGAGATCTCGCTGGGCAAGGTCGACGAAAGCGTCACCTACACGGTCGGCAATTACGAAGCCACGATGGCCACGCTGATCGAGGGCGCTTTGCTCGCCGTCCTCGTCGTCTTCGTCTTCCTGCGCGATTTCCGCGCCACGGTGATCGCCGCGCTCGCTATCCCGCTCTCGGTGTTGCCGACCTTCTGGGCGATGTCGGCTATGGGATTCTCGCTCAATCTCGTCACGCTGCTTTCGCTCACGCTCGTCACCGGCATTCTCGTGGACGACGCCATTGTCGAGATCGAGAACATCTTCCGGCACATGCGCATGGGCAAGTCGCCCTATCGCGCCGCGCTCGAAGCCGCTGACGAGATCGGCCTCGCCGTGATCGCGATCACCTTCACGATCGTTGCGGTGTTCGTGCCGGTCAGCTTCATGGGCGGCATCGCTGGGCAGTATTTCAAGCAGTTCGGCATATCGGTCGCCGCTGCGGTCCTGTTCTCGCTGCTTGTGGCGCGATTGATCACGCCGCTTCTGGCGGCCTATTTCATGCGCGGCCATGGCGGCCATGTGGAGGAAAAGGACGGCTGGCTGCTGCGGCAATATACGCGGCTCATCGGCTGGTCCGTGCGCCGGCGCTTCACGACCGTCTTCATCGGGCTTCTGGTCTTCGCCGGCTCGATCGGCAGTATGCAACTGCTTCCTCAGGGCTTTCTGCCTGCCGAGGACGCTGCGCGCATTCTGGTCGCCGCCGAGCTGCCGCCGGGATCGCGGCTTGAGGACATGAAGGAAACCAGCGACGAGATTACCGCAATCATGCGCCGCAACCCGGAGGTCGAACGCGTGTTTGTCGACGGCGGCCGCATTCTCGGTGTGGCGGGCGGGGGCGAAGAGGTGCGCAAGGCGACCTTCGTCGTGAATCTCGTCTACAAGGGCGAACGCGAAGCCACCCAGCGCGAGATAGAGCAGCGGATCACTGCCGATCTGGCGCAATTGCCTGATGTGCGGTCATGGGTCATCAACGAGAACGGCCAGCGCGCGCTTTCTCTGATCGTGTCGGGTTCGGACGCCGATGGCGTGGCCGCCGCCGCGCCGAAGATCGCCAGCGCGATGCAGCGCATCCCCGAGCTGAACAACGTCGTCGCCGACTCTGCGCTCGACCGGCCCGAATTGCGTTTCCTTCCACGCCCTGACGCCGCCGCGGAACTCGGCGTCTCGACCGAGGCGCTGTCCTCGGTGATCCGCATCGCCACGATCGGAGACATCGACTCCAACCTCGCCAAGTTCAACGCCGAGGACCGCCAGATCCCGATCCGCGTGCAGCTTGCCGAGAACGCGCGGGCCGACAGGCTGGTTCTGGAATCGCGGAAGGTCCGCACCTCCAGCGGGGCCGCCGTGCCGCTGATCTCCGTTGCCTCCATCGAGACGGGGCAGGGGCCTTCCTCGATAAGCCGCTACGACCGGCAGCGGCAGGTCATCATCGGCGCCGATCTGGTCGGGACGGATGCGCTCGGCGAAGCGCTGGACAAGGTCTACAACCTGCCCGAAGTGCAGGAGCTGGACAGCATTCCGGGCGTGGCGCTGCGGCAGTCCGGCGACGCCGAAGTCATGGCCGAAGTGTTCGAGAGCTTCGCCCTCGCGATG
>CAYOUE010000150.1:0-8088 GCA_964407075.1 uncultured Hyphomicrobiaceae bacterium | reverse complement strand
TCGGCGATATCCCTCTTCAACCGGACGCGATGCGCAAGGCCGATGGGCAGCGCGCCCGCCGAGAGGCTCTTCGCCGCAGGCAGCAGCTTGCCCCAGACGGTAAAGCCGCCTTCGCCGTCGAGCGTCTCCCCGGCCTTCAGCGCGCGCTTGGCGACCGCGACAGCATCGCCCCGGAAGCCTTGCGGCGCGCCGGTCGGTTCACCGCGCAAAGCCGCCGACAGGACCGAAATGTTCAACTCCAGTCCGATGAGGTGGAACGGCTTGTACATGGCCGCGTAACGTCCGCTGGCGTCCGTCTTCAGGCCATATTGGCGGAAGCAGGCCGCGGCGTAATCGCTCAGGGCCTCCAGAACCACATAGACGCCCCAGCGCAGATCGCGGAACACCGGACGCCCGTCGCGCTCCAGCGAGGACACGACCTCGACCATGCCGGACCCCTCCAGCACGCCGCCTTCGGCGCGCGGGCGCAGGACATGGGCGAGATCGTCCACGCCGCAGGGCGGAAAGCCGAGGCCGTCAGACGGCGCGTCGAGGCCGCAGGCATTGGCGATGGCGGCCATCTCGATCGCGGATTTGGTGCCGTCGAGAAAGGAGTTGAACATCTTCGGGTTCATGCCCGCCGCTTCGGCTTCCTCCGGCGTCACGCCGAAATGTTCCCAGACATCTGTCGGCGTGACATGATGGTAGGCGGGCAGATATTTCGTGCCCTTGCCGGCGGCCGCAACCCTGAAGCCGCAGGCGCGCGCCCAGTCGGCCATTTCGGCGACGAGCGCGGGCTGGTCGCCATAAGCGAGGCTGTAGACGACGCCGGCAGCACGCGCTTCGGCGGCGATGAGTGCCCCGGCCAGCACATCGGCCTCGACATTGACCATCACGACATGCTTGCCTGCGGCGATGGCCGCGCGGGCGTGGCGGATTCCGGCTGCGGGATCGCCGGTCGCCTCGATGACGACGTCGACGTCGCTGCGCGCCGCCAGTTCCGCGCCGTCCTCCATGCAAGCCGTCGCGGCGATGCGGGCGTCGTCCCAGCCGACCATGCGGCACGCCGCCTTCGCCCGCTCCGGATCGAGATCGGCTATGGCTACGGTCTCCAGTCCGTCCGTGAACGGAACCTGGGCGAGAAACATGGAGCCGAACTTGCCGGCGCCGATCAGCCCGGTCCGCACGGGACGGCCCGCTTCCTTCGCCTGCTGGAGAAGATGATGGAGATTCATGGGGACGCCTCCGGTTGCTGCCGCCGCTTCGGTAGCGGCCTGTGTTGGAGCCTTCCCCGACTTTGCTATGAAGCGGGCGGAATGTCGATCCTGTCGCGTCCCAGCAGCCTGAGAGCCGTATTGCGCCCGAACCGCAGGACCGGATAGAAGAAGTCCGCCCGCCGCCGGCTGCGCAGGAGACGCGCGGCCAGCCGGTTAATGACGCCGGAATTCGAACTGAGCAGCGAAAGGATTTCGATGGCGCGGGCGCCTGCATAGATCCGGCCGCCATAAATGACGGCCATCGTCTCGTTGAGATCCACGCCTTCGCCGCGGAGCCGCTGGGCGGCCTGCAGGTCTTCGCGCCCGTCGATCAGCCTGACTGGCCCTGCCGCTTCGCGCAGCCGCACCATGCGGACATAAGCGCTGCAGAAGGGGCACGCGCCGTCATAGACGATCTCGATGGAAGCAGGCTCCATCCCGCATCCTAAAGAATGAACTTGCTCAGATCGGCGTTGTCGGCCAGGTCGCCCAGATGCTCGCGCACATAGTCCGCGTCGATGGTAAATTTCTGCTTCGACCGGTCCGAAGCGGTGAAGCTGATCTCGTCGAGCACGCGCTCCATGACGGTGGAAAGCCGCCGCGCGCCGATATTCTCGACGCTGGAGTTCACCTGCACGGCGATGTCGGCGATGGCGTCGATGCCGTCTTCGGTGAATTCGAGCTCGACGCCCTCCGTGGCCATCAGCGCAATATACTGCTTGACCAGGCTGGTCTTCGGCTCGCGCAGGATACGGCCGAAATCCTCCCGCGTCAGCGCCGAAAGCTCCACACGGATCGGCACGCGGCCCTGAAGCTCGGGCAGCAGGTCGGACGGCTTGGCGACGTGAAACGCGCCAGATGCGATGAACAGGATGTGGTCGGTCTTGACTGGGCCGTGCTTGGTGGCGACCGTGGTGCCCTCGATCAGCGGCAGGAGGTCGCGCTGCACGCCCTCGCGGCTGACGTCGCCGCCGATGCGTTCGGAGCGCGCGCAGATCTTGTCGATCTCGTCGATGAAGACGATGCCGTTGTTCTCCACGACCTGTATCGCCTCCTGAACGATCTGTTCCTGGTCGAGCAGCTTGTCTGATTCCTCGTTGATGAGCAGCTCGTAGCTGTCGCGCACGCTCGTCTTGCGTTTCTTCGTGCGCCCGCCCAGCGCCTTGCCGAGCATGTCGTTGAGGTTAATCATGCCGACCTGGCTGCCGGGCATTCCGGGAACCTCGAAGCTGGGGAAGCCGGACCCGGTGTCGGCGACCTCGATTTCGATCTCCTTGTCGTCGAACTCGCCGTCGCGCAGCCGCTTGCGGAAGGTCTCCCGCGTCGATGGCGAGGCGGCAGGGCCGACGAGGGCCGTGACGACCCGCTCCTCGGCCAGAAGATGCGCCTTGGCCTGGACTTCCTTGCGCTTGGTCTCCTTGACGAGGCTGATGCTGATTTCCGTCAGGTCGCGGATGATCTGCTCGACGTCGCGGCCGACATAGCCGACCTCGGTGAATTTGGTCGCCTCGACCTTCAGGAAGGGCGCATTGGCGAGCTTGGCGAGGCGGCGCGAGATTTCGGTCTTGCCGACGCCGGTCGGGCCGATCATGAGGATGTTCTTGGGCAGAACCTCCTCGCGCATCTCTTCGTCGAGCTGCAGTCTGCGCCAGCGGTTGCGCAGGGCGATGGCGACGGCGCGCTTGGCGTCGTTCTGTCCGATGATGTAGCGGTCGAGTTCGGACACGATCTCGCGGGGTGAAAAATTCGTCATGGTCATGCCTGTCTGAGGGTTGGCAGGCGGCGGGCGAGGCCGGGTGGGGTCAGCTTGGTCAGGATGAACTGTCTGGCCGGGCGCCATCCGATGCCGAGAAGCAGAAGCGCGGAGCCGAGAATGAGCAGCGTGATCGCGAATACCGAGCCTTCCTCGATCGCGGTGTTGCGGATCAGGACGAACAGCGCCGCGCCGAAATAGAACAGCCCGGCGACCAGCATCGCCCGGCGGTCGATGAGCAGCGCGACGAAGGCGACGGCGGCGATCAGCGCCATGATCCTGAGCGCGTCCCCTGCGCTCAGATTGGCGACGTCCGGCCCCCATACGAAGCCGACGCCGATATGGACGATGAGCGGCGCGGCGGCCAGATGCAGCCAGAATGCGTTGTCGGCCAGAATGGTCCTGCGCTCGGGGTCCTTGATGTCGAGGCGGACGGCCAGCAGGAACACGGCCACGCCGAGGATCAGGAAGACCGGCGAGTCGTAGATGCTGGTCAGGTCCGGCGCGAAGGCGTTGAGTATCGCGGCAAGCGTGAAGGCAAGGGCCGCCACGATCTGGGCCAGCGTGAAGGGCAGGCGGAAGCGCAGATAGAAGGCGAGCGAGGCGGCGAGGGCGCTGATCCCGCCGATAAGCGCGCCCGAACGGAAATTGGCGCCGCTGCTCGGGCTTTCCGCCGGCGCGATCCCGCCAAACAGATGGATGATGAGGTCGATCGCCAGGCCGCCGGCGACGCCGAAGGCGATGGACAGCGCGATGCTCGGGAGCGTCAGGCGCTTCTGCTTCGACAGATATTCGGCCAGCGCCCATGATGCGGCGGCGACGGGCAGGAACCAGATCCCATCGCGCAGGATGTTCGAGCTGTAGCCGACGCCGAGCAGCAGAAGGACGACGCCGATGGTCAGGAAGATGTCGTGGAAGCCGCGCACGAATCGCGCCGCCTCCGCGTCGTCATCAGCAGCGCGATCGTTCTGCGCGACCTGCCCGGCGTCACGCTGCGCGAGGAAACCGGCGAGCCGGTCCGCCTCGCTGCGCCCGATCACGCCTGCCTCGACGGCGGCGTCCAACTCATCGCTGTTCGGCATCGAGCTGTTCCAGTATCAGGCTGCCGTTGGTGTAGACGCAGATGTCGGCGGCGATGGCCATGGCCTTGCGGGCGATGGTTTCGGCGTCCATGTCGGTGTCGAACAGGGCGCGGGCCGCGGCGAGCGCGTAATTTCCGCCCGAGCCGATCCCCATGATGTAATGCTCCGGCTCCAGCACGTCGCCCGTGCCGGTCAGGACAAGCGTATTGGCCCGGTCGGCGACGATCATCATCGCTTCGAGACGGCGCAGATAGCGGTCCGTGCGCCAGTCTTTCGCGAGATCGACGCAGGCGCGCATGAGCTGCTCCGGATACTGCTCCAGCTTGGCGTCCAGACGCTCCAGCAGGGTGAATGCGTCGGCGGTGGCGCCTGCAAAACCGGCGATGACGTTGCCCTTGCCGATGGTGCGCACCTTGCGCGCATTGCCCTTTATGACGGTCTGGCCGAACGAGACCTGCCCGTCTCCGGCTATGACGACCTTGCCGCCCTTGCGGACCGTCAGGATCGTGGTGCCGTGCCAGTGAGGAAATTGGGAAGATTGATCTGTCATAATGTTCCGGCTTGAGAAATATTCGTCAGATATCGTAAACCGTGGATCGGATATCAAGCTTATTCGGCCCGGGCGCAAGCCCGGAATGGCCGATGACGGAACGGGCCGGCGCGCGGCCTACAGGAACGGGTCCGATGAGACAGGCCGCGATTGACAGAAAGACCAAGGAAACCGAGATCGCGGTCGAGGTCGCGCTGGACGGCGCGGGCCGTTATGACATCGCCACCGGCGTCGGCTTTCTCGATCACATGCTGGAGCAGCTGGCCCGCCATTCGCTGATCGACATCAAGATGCGCGCGAAGGGCGATCTTCACATTGACCAGCACCATACGGTTGAGGATTGCGGCATCGCGCTCGGCCAGGCCGTGGCCAAGGCGCTTGGCGACAAGCGCGGAATAACCCGCTACGGCTCGGCCTTGCTGCCGATGGACGAGGCGCTGACCCGCGTCGCTCTCGACGTTTCCGGGCGGTCTTATCTGGTCTGGAAAGTTGACTTTCCATCCGAGAAGGTCGGCGGGATGGATACCGAGCTGTTCCGCGAGTGGTTCCAGGCCTTCGCGCAGAATGCGGGAATCACGCTTCATGTCGAGAATCTGCACGGCGGGAACTCCCATCACATTGCGGAAACCTGCTATAAGGGATTGGCGCGGGCGCTGCGGATGGCGGTCGCCATCGACCCTGCGCAGGCGGCGGACCTGCCGACCACCAAGGGCGTGCTCGGCGGCTGACTGGCGCTGGGCAGGGAGAAAAGATGCAGACCTACACGGTGTATGAAAAGCGAGTCGCTTCCGCTGACGACCTGCCGGAACGCGCGGACGGACTTGTCTTCATTCGCGAAGGCTTCGTATTTATCGCGCTGATCGCGCCGGCGCTCTGGCTGCTGTTCAACGGGCTCTGGCGCGGGCTGCTGATCTATCTGCTGCTCAGCGCCGGGATCAGCGTCGCGCTTGCGCAGATCGGCTCCAGCGAGCAGATCATCGCCTCGGCCCTCAGCGTTCTCAACCTGATCTACGCCTTCGAGGCGCGGGACATCCAGCGGGCGGCCTATGAACGGCGCGGCTATGTGCTGCAGGCCGTCGTCTCCGGGCGTAGCCTCGCCGAATGCGAAAGGCGGTTTCTGGCCGAGTGGCTACCCGCGGCGCGCCGTGAGCGCGAGCGGTTGGCGGCAGTAGCGGCCGGCCGCCCCGCAGCGGGCGAGAGCGCGCCGCAGACATCGGTGCCGGTCATCGGCATGTTTCCCGCGCATGGCGGCTGAACGTGGCTGTCGCGATCATAGATTACGGCTCGGGCAACCTGCATTCGGCGGCGAAAGCCTTCGAACGCGCCGTCCACGAGGCGGGAACCGGGCATGAGATCGTCGTCACTTCAGACCCGGATCGCGTGCGGGGCGCGGAACGGATCGTGCTGCCCGGCGTCGGCGCCTATGGCGATTGCTGGGACGGCTTGAGCGCTGTCGAGGGCATGGTGGCGGCGCTGGAGGAGAGCGTCATGCGGCGGGGCGCGCCGTTCCTGGGTATCTGCGTCGGAATGCAGCTCATGTCGCAGCGCGGCTTCGAGCATCGCGTGACCGAAGGGCTCGGCTGGATCAAGGGCGACGTCAGGATCATCGAGCCGGACGATCCGGCGCTGAAGATCCCGCATATGGGCTGGAATACGCTGGAGGCGCGTTTCGAACACCCGCTGCTGGAAGGCATTCCGACCGGCGCTGACGGCTGGCACGCCTATTTCGTGCACTCCTATGCCCTGACCGGCGCGGATCCTGACGAGATTCTCGCCGAAACCGATTACGGAGTGCGCGTTCCGGCCATCGTGACGAAAGACAACGTGGCCGGAACGCAGTTTCATCCCGAGAAAAGCCAGAAGCTGGGCCTCCGGCTGATTTCGAACTTCATCCGGTGGCGGCCATGAGCAGGCGCGATTCGCGCCGGGCGGCCGGATGAGTGAGAACCTTGGCCAGCAGGCGGCCGGAAGGGCGTTTGTTCGACGCCGCGGCGACGCTGCAATGGGCGAGCGGCGCAAGATCCATTGCGGCCTCGTCGCCGCCGGTCTCGCATATGTAGAGCTTGTCGCCCGGCGTAAGATAGTCGCCAAGGATATGCCGAATCTCGTCGGCGAGCAGTTTGGTCTCGACAATCCAGAGATTGGCGAGCGGATGCTCCCAATCCGGGCCGAGCCGCTTGATGCGGGCGGTGAATTCGGAATAGTTGTTCGACGGCCGGTAGAGGTCGTAGGATATGATATAGCGCTGCATGGATCCCCACGTCACAGAATTCCGGGATGCTTCACGGCTCCGGACGCGGGACAAACGGAGCGCACTCGAACGCGCAACTCGATTAGGACGAAATATTCCAGACTGCTTTGTTCAATTTTAGGCAGATATTAACCCATGATCCTGTTCCCCGCCATTGATTTGAAAGACGGCCAGTGCGTCCGGCTCCGGCAGGGGCTGATGAGCGAGGCGACAGTCTTTGCGGACGATCCCGGCGCGCAGGCTGCGGCGTTCCAGCGTCTGGGCTTCGAATATCTGCATGTCGTTGATTTGAATGGCGCTTTCGAGGGCGGGCCGGTGAATGCAGCGGCGGTTCGCAGCATACTTGGCGTGCTGTCGATCCCGGTACAGCTCGGGGGCGGGATCCGCACTCTTGCGCAGATCGAAAACTGGCTCAAGGAAGGCGTCGCCCGTGTCATATTGGGCACAGTGTCCGTCAAGGACCCGAATCTTGTGCGCGAGGCCGCGGCCGCCTTTCCCGGACATGTCGCCGTGGGCATCGACGCCCGCGACGGGATCGTCGCCATCGAAGGCTGGGCCGAGACCAGCGAGCTGACCGCGACCGATCTGGCAAAACGCTTCGAGGACGCAGGCGTCGCCGCGATCATCTACACCGACATCGCCCGCGACGGCGTGCTGACCGGCCTCAACCTCAAAGCGACCGCGGCGCTCGCCCGCGAAGTCTCGATTCCGGTCATTGCGTCCGGGGGGCTGGCGAGCATCGAGGATGTAAAGAAGCTGGTGCAACCGGAATACGACATGCTCGAAGGCGCGATCGCCGGCCGCGCGCTTTATGACGGCCAGCTCGATCCTCAGGAAGCGTTGACAATCGTCGCCGAAGCGAAGCGCCGCCGGCAGGCGGAAGCGCGCTGACGCGGAAAGGGTGGAATGCGAAAGGCCGAATTCGTGAGAGCGGAATGCTGAAAACCCGTATCATTCCGTGCCTTGACGTCAAGGATGGCCGCGTCGTCAAGGGCGTCAATTTCGTAAATCTGCGCGACGCGGGCGATCCGGTCGAAGCGGCGACAGCCTATGACGCCGCCGGGGCAGATGAACTCTGCTTTCTCGACATCACCGCCAGCCACGAGGATCGCGACACGATCTTCGACGTCGTGCAGCGGACGGCGGAACGCTGCTTCATGCCGCTGACCGTAGGCGGCGGCGTGCTAACCACCGAGGATGTGCGCAAGCTGCTGCGG
>CAYOUE010000149.1:0-8148 GCA_964407075.1 uncultured Hyphomicrobiaceae bacterium | reverse complement strand
ACGTCATCGCCGCGGCGGTGATCGGCGGCACCTCGCTCGCAGGCGGGGCCGGCACGATCGCCGGCGCCATGCTCGGCGCGGTGGTGATGCAGTCGCTCCAGTCGGGAATGGTGCTGATGGGCGTCGATACGCCGCTTCAGAATATCGTCGTCGGAATCGTGCTCGTCTTCGCCGTCTGGCTCGACACGCTGTACAGATCCCGCGCGAAATAGGTGAGACGGAACATGGACCAGCAACGCACGCCACTCGTCGAGATGAAGGACATATCAATATCCTTCGGCGGGGTCCGCGCCGTCGACAGCGCCTCGATCGACCTTTATCCCGGCGAGGTCGTCGGACTGCTCGGGCATAATGGCGCGGGAAAATCCACGCTCATCAAGATTCTCTCCGGCGCATACAGGCGCGACTCCGGCGAAATCTACGTGAATGGCGAACCGGCCGAAATCAGCAATCCGCGCGACGCCAAGAACTACGGCATAGAGACGATCTACCAGACGCTCGCCGTCGCCGACAATGTGGACGCGGCCGCCAATCTCTTCCTCGGCCGCGAGTTGCAGACGCCATGGGGGACGCTTGACGATGTCGCGATGGAGGCGCGCGCGCGCGAGGTGATGGGCCGCCTCAATCCGAATTTCAAACGCTTCAAGGATCCCGTGCGGTTGCTGTCGGGCGGCCAGCGCCAGTCTGTCGCCATCGCGCGCGCGATTCTGTTCAACGCCCGCATTCTCATCATGGACGAGCCGACGGCGGCGCTGGGACCGCAGGAAACCGTGCAGGTGGGCGAACTCATCAAGGAGCTGAAACGAAGCGGCATCGGGATTTTTCTCATCAGCCACGACATTCATGACGTCTTCGATCTGGCCGACCGGATCACCGTGATGAAGAACGGACAGGTCGTCGGACATGCGAACACGGCGGATGTGACGAAGGACGAAGTGCTTGGCATGATTATACTCGGCAAATGCCCGCCGGGAGCCATTCCCGGCGCCGGAAGCCTGGATTATGCGGGGGCGCAGGCCTGATTACGGCTTGCCGTCCTCATGATCGCGGCCCTGCGGCTTTACGGATGCGTCAGCCGCCGGTCTGCCATCCTCATCATCGTCTTCCGTGACCGGAATCGCATAGCTGCCTTTCAGCCATCGCCCCAGATCGACATCGGCGCAGCGCTTCGAGCAGAACGGGCGGTACGACTCGATCGCAGGTTTCCTGCAGATCGGGCAGCGCATGCCGCTTCCCGCCGGTCCCGTCCCGGATGCGCCGTTTCCTGCGCCCCCGCTCATCCCGCATCGACCTCCGCGCGGTTGAGCCAGTTGAAATAGACGGGGAAACCTTCCCCGACGAGCAGGCCGACGACTTCGATCAGCGGCAGGCCGACCACATTGGAGTAGGAGCCGACGATTTTCTGTATGAACGCGCCCGCTATGCCCTGGATCGCATAGCCGCCCGCCTTGCCGCGCCATTCGCCGCAAGCCAGATAACTCTCCGTTTCCTGGCGGTTCAGCCGTTTCATGCGGACGCGCGTCTCCACGGTCCGCATCCGCACGCGGCCTTCCGGCGTCACGAGGCAGACAGCCGTGTAGACCTTGTGTGTCCGCCCCGACAACGTTGCCAGCGCCTTGGCCGCCTCATCCAGATATTCGGGCTTGCCGATCGAGAGCCTGCCGACCGCAACCACCGTATCGGCCGCAAGAACGAAGGCATTCTGCAATCGAGGCTCGTCCTGAATCCTTTCGTGGGACGCGAGCGCCTTGGCTTTTGCGAGCCGCTGCGCAAGACTGCGCGGGCGTTCGCCCTTCTTGGGCGTCTCGTCGATGGAAGCGGGCCGCAGGGCTGTCGGCTCGATGCCGATCTGCTCCAGCAAAGCGAGGCGGCGCGGCGACTCGCTGGCCAGGACGAGATCGTAATGGGCGATCGCGCGCTGTGACGCGGCTTTCGGCGCCGGACGGGCCGGCGCTTCCTTGCGCCCGCGCTTCAGAACGCTTTCGGAAATGGCCTTGGGTAAGATCATGTGTGTGTCGCTCGGAAAGCTGATGCGGTCATGGATGGCGCGGGCGTCGATCGCGCCTGAGATTGGCTGGCGCTGGCGGTAAAATCAAGCCTGTCTGTTTTCTGCGGGGCGCTTTCCGGATTACTCTTGTCAGGCTTTCCTTACCCGCCGGGTAACGACGCCGGACGTTTTGCTTCAACATGGAAGCATTTTAATCTAGACTATCATGCCGTTTGGTGATGCCGGTCCCGTACTCGAATGAAAGTCTTGTGCTATGATGCGAATGCAACGCAATATGTCGCAGGTTTTAATTGTGGACATACAAGATAAGGTCTTGGCGCCAATTCCATCAAAAGAAACGATTATTGATAAGACTATAAAAATTATAAAAGCTGCCCAAATATTGAATATCCCCATCACTGTCTCCGAACAGTATCCGCAAGGTCTGGGACCGACCGTGGAACCATTGCGGAACCTCCTGAACGGCTACGGCGCAACGTACGGCAAGATCGATTTTTCCTGTATGCGCGACGACGTCCTGCGCCACCATCTCCAGGACCACCGCGATGGCGCACGCGGACAGGTCGTCGTCGCGGGCATCGAATCGCATGTCTGCGTGCTTCAGACGGCGCTCGATCTCATCGCCGACGGGTTCGAGGTTTTCGTCGCAGCCGATGCGATCGGATCGCGCGCGGATCTCAGCCACGCGCTCGCAACCCGCCGCATGGAGCGCGCGGGCGCTTTCATTGTCGATACCGAAATGATTATTTTCGAGTGGCTCGAACGCGCCGGAACGCCGGAGTTCAAGCCGCTTCAGGCGCTCATCAAATAGACTCTCCCCGCGGGAACGTGCTCTTGAAAAGGGCCTGAACGCTGCGTTCAGAAAGCGTTCAGCGGCGATAGCGGATATTTGTCGCGTCAAATCCCTGTGTCATCCAGAAGACTTTCCTCGGCAATATCGGGGGCATGAAGTTCAGGGACTTCATGCCCCTTTTTTTCTCCCGGCTTGCGCCATCCCCAAACAAAGATTACGTTTCGCGGGACACCGACAGGCGCAGCTTCAAGGAGAGAAAAGTGTCCTTCGAACTCCCAGATCTTCCCTACGCTTACGATGCGTTGCAGCCTTACATGTCCAAGGAAACGCTGGAGTATCATCACGACAAGCACCACAACGCTTATGTTGAGACGGGCAACAAGCTGCTGGCCGGCTCCGGGCTGGAAGGCAACGCGCTCGAAGACGTCGTGACCGGCTCGTTCGGCAAGAACCAGCCGCTCTTCAACAACGCGGCGCAGCACTACAACCACATTCATTTCTGGAAATGGATGAAGCCCGGCGGGGGCGGAACGAAAATTCCGGGCAGCCTGCAGTCGCGCATCGACAGCGATCTCGGCGGCTTCGACAAGTTCCGCAACGACTTCATCGAGGCGGGCAAGGGGCAGTTCGGCTCCGGCTGGTGCTGGCTGGCGATGAAGGACGGCAAGCTCGAAGTGATGAAGACGCCGAACGGCGAAAATCCGCTCGTGCATGGCGCCAAGCCGCTGCTCGGCTGCGATGTGTGGGAACACTCCTATTACATCGACTACCGCAATGCGCGCCCGAAATATCTCGAAGCCTGGTTCGACAACCTCATCAACTGGGACTATGTCGAGCAGATGTTCGCGGCGGCGTAAAGCCAAGCGTAATGGATTTTCGTCGCCCCGGAAGCGCCGCAGGCGCTGTCCGGGGTCCATTGATTTTTCAGTCAAATATGCCGGATGGCAAGCAGAATGGATCCCGGATCTTCGCTGCGCTTCGTCCGGGACGACATGAGCGAGAGCGTTGCCCCGGCTTGAGTCGGGCTTTTGCTTTGTGCCCAAATTAGCGGCAGACGTGCCCGCAATTGACTAAAAATATTGCCTGCACCATTGCTGACCTAATGCTACTCCGCCACTTGGCGATAATTATCCTTTAAAATCAGTATCTAAGACCGCTTTCCATACAAGTGGCACAGCCCTTGCGACGGATGGGACGTGCAGCGCGTCTAGGGTTCCGGCCGCAATTCGCGGCGCTGGTCCGAGAGATGCACTCCGGCGAGGGCAGATCAACCGGCGTTGATCTGATCTTCATGTTTAGCGCAACTGTCCGCGTTCTAACGAAAGCGCGTTGCACTGGGCCGGAGCCACGGCGGGACAAAATCCCGGGAGGTCACTGCACAGTTTGCCGCGCGCAAACTCCTCCCGTTTTGCGCTCGGCGAACAAAGCCCGCGCGGTTCCTTCATCAGGGCCGCAAACACGCTTTGAGAGGAACCGAGTCATGATGAGACGCGCATTTGCCGCCCTGTTCGCACTGTCGCTACTCCTGCCCGTTGCCACCGCGCAAGCCGAAGCCAAGAAGGATTTCAAGGTCTGCTGGTCGATCTATGTCGGCTGGATGCCGTGGGGCTATATGCAGGACAGCGGCCTGATGAAGAAATGGGCCGACAAATACGGCATCACCGTCGAGATCGTTCAGATCAACGATTATGTGGAGTCGATCAATCAGTATACGGCGGGGGCCTATGACGGCTGCTCGATGACGAATATGGACGCGCTGTCGATCCCGGCGGGCGGCGGCGTCGATACGACCGCGCTGATTGTGGGCGACTATTCCAACGGCAATGACGGCATCGTGCTGAAGGGCAAGGACAAGCTTGAGGACATCAAGGGGCAGAGCGTCAATCTGGTCGAGCTGTCCGTGTCGCATTACCTGCTGGCGCGCGCGCTCGAAAGCGTTGGCCTGAGCGAGCAGGACATCACCGTCGTCAACACGTCCGACGCCGACATGGTCGCCGCCTATTCGACGCCGGACGTCACCTCGGTCGTGACATGGAACCCGCTGCTGTCGGAAATCGCCGCCATGCCCGATTCGACGCAGGTCTTCGATTCCGCGGCCATCCCCGGTGAGATCATCGACATCATGATGGTCAACACCGAGACACTGAAGGACAATCCGGATTTCGGCAAGGCGCTTGTCGGCGCGTGGTACGAGATGATGAGCATCATGTCGAAGGATGATGACGCCGGGAAAGCCGCGCGCTCGGCGATGGCCGAAGCCTCGGGCACCGATCTGGCCGGATACGACGCGCAGCTCGCCACCACGCAGATGTTCTACACGCCCGCCGAAGCCGTCGAATTCACCAAGAGCGCGGACCTGCCCAAGACGATGACCTTCGTCGCCAAGTTCCTGTTCGATCACGGCATTCTCGGCGAAGGCGCTCCGAGCGCGGATTACGTCGGCGTCGCCTATCCGGGCGGCGAGGTGACGGGTGACGAAAACAACGTCAAGCTCCGTTTCGACACGACATATATGGAGATGGCCGCGGACGGCGGGCTTTGATAGCACTCCGCATACAGATTATTATTATCCCATGAGACCGCAACGCCCCCTCACCCGGCGCAATCGCACCGCCCTCTCCCGCGAGGGGAGAGGGCAAGGAGCAAGCTGAAAAGTTTGATGATAACCTCTCTGCTGCTTGCTTTTTGAGGTTCAGTTGTATGGCGGTACGTTCGGCATATAGGCCCTCTCCCCATGCGGGAGAGGGCGCACGCGCAGCGTGCGGGTGAGGGGTAGAGAAGGTAGAGAAGAAAGATCAAGGGAGGCCGCATCATGCGTCTGATCAATCAGAGAGCGTCGCCGCCGGTGCAGATCATGCTGGCCGCGCTTCCCTTCATCGCGCTCATCGTCATCTACAGCATCGCCAGCCAGATCCGCCTCGAAGCGAACCCGGCCGACAAGCTGCTGCCGTCCTTCCAGTCGATGGGCGAAGCCTTCTGGCGACTCGCAACCCAAGCAGACCAGCGCTCGGGCAATTATCTTCTGTGGACGGACACATTCGCCAGCCTCCAGCGCCTCGCCGCAGGCATGGGCATCTCCGCCATGCTCGCCCTCTTCATCGGCGTGCCGATTGGCATCATCCCGAAAATGCGCAGCTTGCTCGCGACATTCATCGCCACGCTGTCGCTGATCCCGCCGATCACGATCCTGCCTATCCTGTTCATCGTCTTCGGCCTCGGCGAAACCTCGAAGATCATGCTGATCGTGATCGGAACGGCGCTGGTCATGACCCGCTCGGTCGCACAGGCTGCAAGCGAGTTGCCTCAGGAAATGATCGTCAAGGCCCAGACGCTCGGCGCATCGAGCTGGCAACTGATCGTCCGTATCGTCGTCCCGCAGATCTTGCCGCGGCTGATCCTCGCCATACGGCTCGGCCTCGTCCCGGCGTGGATCTTCCTCGTCTCCGCCGAAGCGATTGCCTCGACCGAAGGCCTGGGCTATCGGATATTCCTGGTGCGCCGCTATCTGGCCATGGACGTCATATTGCCTTACGTTGCCTGGATCACGCTGATCGCCTATCTGATCGACCGGGCGCTGATGACGACCTCCCGCTGGCTGTTTCCCTGGGCGCACGACCGGGGCGGCGCGATGTAGCTCATGATCTCAGTACGGAATATCTACAAGGATTATGGCGGCGTACCCGTTCTGGAGCGCGTCAGCCTCGATGTGGAAATGGGTGCGTTCTGCACAATCGTCGGCGCGTCCGGCTGCGGTAAATCGACCTTCCTGCGCATTCTGCTCGGGCAGGAAGCGGCGTCGCGCGGCGAGATCCTGATCGGCGGCGAGACCCTTCCCGGCGAGCCGGCGCCGGACCGGGGCATCGTGTTTCAGCGCTATTCCGTCTTTCCTCACCTGACAGTGCATGGGAACCTGATGCTCGCCGCCGATTTCGAAAGCTCGCCGTTCCTCGCCCGCACATTCGGCTCGCACCGCCGCGCGGCAGAGGAAAATGCGTCCGCGCTGCTCGAAAGGATCGGGCTTGCCCATGTGCGTGACCGCTACCCCGCGCAGCTTTCGGGTGGGATGCAGCAGCGCCTCGCCATCGCCCAGAGTCTCATGAAAAACCCGCGCATCCTGCTTCTCGACGAGCCGTTCGGCGCGCTCGATCCGGGCGTGCGCGCGGACATGCACGGACTGCTGCTCGATCTGTGGCGCCAGCACGGAATGACGGTGTTCATGGTGACGCACGACATTGGCGAGGCCTTCAAGCTTGGCACGCGGCTGATCGTATTCGACAAGGTCCGCCACGATCCCGACTTTCCGAACGCATACGGCGCGACGATCACCTACGATCTGAAGCTGAAGGACGCCGCGCCGAAGGATCAGCTCAAAGCCGCGGAATTTCTTGCCAATGAAACGCTCACAACCGGCGGAGTTCTCCATGCCTGACGCATTTCCTTTTCGCGCCCGCCGTCCGGCGCAAGCCTTTCCGCTCCATGCAAGGCGCGGCCGCGCCCACCATCCGGACTTCAATTCCAGAGAGACGCGCGGCTGGAAAGCCGTTGAGGCGGAGGGCAAGCTGCCGGAGGACGGGTGGCGGCGCGAGCAGCAATGGGCGCTCGACATGGGCCTGCCCGGCGCGGACAGCATCACCGACAAGTCGATCCCGACCTTCGCGCGCGGCGAGCTGCCCCATTTTGCCGGGATCAACACCTTCCTGAAAGCGCCCTATATAGAGAATGTCCGCGATGTCGGGAAATATGACGCAGCGGTGCTCGGTATTCCGTTCGACAGCGGCACGACCTACCGTCCCGGCACGCGCTTCGGCCCGCAGGGGATGCGGCGCATTTCTGCGCTCTATACGCCCTATAATTACGAGATGGGCGTCGACTTGCGCGAGCAGATGACCCTGTGCGATGTCGGCGACGTGTTCACCATCCCGGCCAATCTGGAGAAGAGCTTCGACCAGATCACGCGCGGCGTTTCCCATGTCTTCTCGTCCGGCGCACTGCCGATCATGCTTGGCGGCGACCATTCCATCGGCTTCCCCTGCGTGCGCGGCATCGCTCAGTGCACGTCCAAACGCATCGGCATCATCCATTTCGACCGCCATATCGACATTCAGGAAAAGGATCTCGACGAGCGGATGCACACCACGCCCTGGTACTGGGCGACCAACATGGAGAACGTGCCCGCAACCAATCTCGTGCAGCTCGGGATTGGCGGCTGGCAGGTGCCGCGGTATGGCGTCGCCGAAGCCCGCAAGCGCCAGACCAACGTGCTGACGATCGAGGACATCGAGAAGCTAGGGCTGGAGAAGACGGCGGAAGTCGCGCTGGAACTGGCGTGGAACGACGCCGATGCGGT
>CAYOUE010000148.1:0-8153 GCA_964407075.1 uncultured Hyphomicrobiaceae bacterium | reverse complement strand
GAAGCTCAACCGAGCCCATCTCGCGCAGATACATGCGCACCGGATCGTCGGTCCGGTCGGTCGAGACTTCGGTTGATTTTTCCTGCTTGGGGACGGGAAGAGCCGCGACGTTGTCCCGGTCGTCCTGGTCGGCGGCGAGAGATCCGGCGTCAGCTTCCTCGACTTCCTCGGCGTCGATCACATTGATGCCCATCTCGGAAAGCATCGACATGATGTCCTCGATCTGCTCGGAGGACACATCGTCGGACGGGAGCACTTCGTTCAGTTCGTCGAACGTTATGTAACCGCGTTGCTTGGCGGTCTTTATCATCTTCTTGACGGCCTGATCCGAAAGGTCCAGCAGAGGACCGTCCGGATTGTCGTTCGTCAGAACTGTTTCGTCATCTTCGCGTTTTGCTGTCGCTGCCATCCCGAACTCCAGATGCCGGCCATCCTGCCGACGGCCGCCGAAAAGACTATATCCGCCGGACCGGCTCGTGCGCGGTCCGCCGTAAGACGTTCATCGCGCCGGGGGAGGTTTCACCCAGCCGATGGACGGCGAAATTTTCAGTATCAAGGTGAGGGCGGCTTTCAAGCTCCCTCGAAGCGGATTGCCGTATGTGACTGGATTTTCCCGCCGATCGAATCACCTTAACTGACCCCGTTCGATTACCGTTAAATCAGCAGAGTTAACACTTGTTAAAATGCCTCTTACCGGGGCGAGTCCGCACGGCTCCCGCGCTCAGCCGCTTCTGGCGTCAAATCCGATGGCGGGCTCCCTGGCCGTTCGATCACGCACATCAATAAAGGTCCAGTCACTTTTCTCGGTCAGGTGCAGCGCCTCGAAGTGCTGAGCCCCTGCGTCTGTTCGGATCGCAAGGCGACTGCAGCCTGATGCGGAATATGCAATGGCGTGCTCAAAACTGGCCGAAAAAAATCAGAATACGCCAGTTTTTGAATTGATGGCAGAGCGACGGCTTGTCAAGGGCATAGTGTATGCATCTTCGTATAAATCCCACATATTCAAGCCTAGTCCCAGCCAATGGGCACGCACACGCGCAAGGTTCAGCGCCGTCTCCCATTGGCTCTTGCGACCCGCTCCAGCGCGATGCGCTGCATTTCCTCGAAGCTTGTCTTCTCCGACAGTTCGATGACGGCTTTTCCGCTTTTAGGTCCCGCCCCGTCTGCGTCGCCGCCCAGCACGGGCGCCAGGGACTGCCATTCCGCCTCGTCCCCGCGTTCGACCGTTTCGAGTATGATACGCTGATTGTGGCGCCTGCTTTCTTCGGCCTTCTTGATCTCGAAAAATGTCTTGATGTTGCTCAGTTGCATCTCGGAGGCGCTGCTCCTGATCGCGCTCATGCTCTCGATCCGGTTCATGACGGATTCCATGCGCTCTTCGCGCGCGAGCGCGTTCCTGAGCGGCGATTTTCCGCTCAGATACAGCTCCAGCATTCGCTGCTTCAGGGCGTTGAACTCCTCACTTTCAAAATCGTAACCGCAGATTTCTTCGTAATATTGCTCGATCGCCTGTTCATGATCGAGGAAGGCCTTGAGTAATTCGGCTTCCCGCGTGCGTTCGCCATTGACGCCGGACAGATTGGCGCGCGGGTGCGTTCGAGGCGATTCCGCCCTGCCGTCTCTGGGAGGACGGCGGCGCTTCCAGATCCGGTCCTTAACCGCATCCCGATAATGCTTCTTCACGGTGGGGTTGGCGATCATGTTGACGAGCGCGTGCAGGCGCTCCTCGAATTCGGCTCGTTTTTCAGGCGTCCGCCAGGAGTCAGGGCGCAACTCCTTGTCCCAGAGCACGTCGATGAGCGGCCGTCTTGCGCCGAGCGCTTCGGCGACCGCCGCCGGCCCGCGCTCCCGGAGCAGATCGTCGGGGTCGAGACCGTCCGGCAGGAAGACGAAGCCCAGGCTCTTGCCCGGCGTCAGCAGAGGCAGTGCGGTCTCTGTGGCGCGGTGCGCGGCCTTCATGCCCGCCGCGTCGCCATCGAAGCACAGGATCGGCTCATCGGCCATGCGCCAGAGCATCTTGAGCTGATCGGGCGTCAGAGCCGTCCCGAGCGGGGCGACGGCGTGGGCTATGCCAGCGCGATGCAGGGCGATCACGTCCATATAACCCTCGGCCACCATCACCTCGCCGGTCTCGTGAGCGGCTTTGCGCGCGGCGGCGGCGTTGAACAGCACCGAGCCTTTGTGAAATAGCGGCGTTTCCGGCGAATTGAGATATTTCGGCTGCTGCCCCTCGCCCAGCGCGCGGCCGACGAAGGCGATGACCTCGCCGCGTAGATCGGCGATCGGAAAGATCAGCCGGTTGCGGAAACGGTCGTAGCTGACGGGTATATCGTCGCCCGAGACCACCATGCCCGAGGCGGCCATATCCTGCGCGCTGAAGCCCTTCGCGGCCAGATGCTCCTTAAGCTGGTGGCGGCCGGGCGGAGCGTAGCCGAGCCGGAAGCGGGCGATTTCGGCTTCCCCAAGGCCGCGCCGCTCCAGATAAGCGCGCGCGTCCCGACCCTGCGGCCCGGCGAGCGCGGCCTCGAAGAAGCGGCAGGACTCCTCGGTGATACGCCGGAGCGTGACCGCCTGGGCCTCGTGCGCTTCCGCCTGAGGGCTGGGCCTCGGCATTTCCACGCCCGCCTCGCGAGCAAGCCTCTCCACCGCTTCGGGGAAGGACAGGCCCTCCACCTTCTGGAGAAAGGTAAAAATGTCGCCATGCTCGCCCGTGGCGAAACAGTGATAGAAACCCTTCTGGTCATTTACGGTGAAAGAAGGGGTTTTCTCCTGCTTGAACGGCGACAGGCCGACATATTCGCGGCCCTGCCGTTTGAGCCTGACCCGCCGCCCCGCGACGCTGCTGACCGGCAGACGCGCGCGGATTTCATCGAGAAGAGATGGCGGAAAGCGCATTTCGGAACCTCATCGGAATGCGATATTAGGCGATTCGCGCCGCAGCCCTTTGTGCGCCATTCAGCCGTATGCAGCCTGTGGATAACATTGAACGCTTCAGGAGGACGGAACCTGTCCGCAGACTTCAACGCTTGCTCTGCATAGATGCTCGCGCCCGATCGAGCCGCCGAAATCAATGTAATCGCGGCAGGCCGCCTCACGCCTTCCGACGGAGAAGCCTCTCGCGCCTCTCCGGACGAGTTCGTCCTTCACCCTGTCGATTTCCCGGTCGAGATTGAGATAGGCCAGCTTCGTGACGTTCTCCTCGCCGAAACCCGCTGCCACCGCCTGCGCCGTTTCGCAGATGCGATCCGCTTTTTCCGCCGTCGCCTGAGGCGCTGCGACCAGCCGGGCGGTTTCTCCTGCCTCCCCGCAACCGGCCAGAGCCGTGAGGAAGGCCATGAACGTCAAGATACGCAACACTCGATCAATCCTGTCGCTCAGTTTGCAGCCGCGCGCTGCGCAATCGCTTCCGCTATCGCCACGGTGCGGCGCGCCATTTCCGCATGAAGCCGCTCAATCATGCGCCCGTCAAGGCTTAGCACGCTCTATTTCATCCGAATATATGTTGATAGATTTCTGCTTCATCTTGTTTCGTCTGGATATGCAGATGTATATACACATCCGTTCGGAGATGGGGTTTAAGCTATCGAACGGATTGTCTGTAGAGTTAGGGCGCTTGAGGGAAATCTCGATTGGGGGATGGCATGACTGACATGACTGCGCATCTCGTGTTCGTGCACGTGGACGGGGCTAAAAATAAGAGGGAGCGGATGGCGGTTGCGTTCGCTTTTATCAATCGATGGAATTCGAATATTTCGAATGGGACGAGAACAAACGTCTGAAAAATCTTGCAAAGCATAGTATCGATTTTGAAGACGTTCATGAATTTTTCGACACTCCATATCTTGCGGTGCGATCGGATCGTCACGACGAGACGCGCTACCTTGCGATCGGGCGGTTGAGAGACTATTATATTACAATCGTATATACGATAAGGAATAATTGCTGCCGATTGATTTCGGCGCGAAAGGCGCGCGACAATGAACGAAAGGCATATCAGCAGGCGTTCGAAAAATAATCCTCGCAAGGGCAAAACCGACTGGGAAACGCTCGGCCGGCTGAGCGATGAGGATATAGCCGCGGCCATCGCCGATGATCCCGACGCCATGCCTCTGGATATCGACTGGTCGGACGCCGAACTGGTCGTTCCGCCGCCGAAAAAGGCGATCAGCATACGGCTCGACGAAGATGTCGTGGAATTCTTCCGGCAGAGCGGCCCCGGCTATCAGACCAGAATCAACGCAATTTTGCGGCACTATATGGAGCACCGGCGCGGAAAGACCGGCTAGTCTGCAGCTTGACGCTCAGCGATCGCCTCGGCTATGGCGACCGTCCGGCGCGCCATTTCCGCATGAAGCCGCTCAATCATGCGCCCGTCAAGGCTCAGCACGCCTTTCCCGGCGTTTTCCGGCAGGTCGAAGGCCGCGATGATCTTTCGCGCTTGTTCGACTTCGTCCGCCGCAGGGCTGAACGCCTCGTTGCATGGATCTATCTGGCTTGGATGGATCAGCGTCTTGCCGTCCATGCCGAGAAGTCGGCCCTGTTCGAGCTCCGCGCGCAGCCCCGCCTCGTCACCGATCGCGTTATAGACACCGTCGATCACGTCGAGGCCATGAGCGCGTCCGGCGGCCACGCAGGCCGAAAGCCATCCGAGCATTCCGATGCGTCCGTCGGCGAGGGAGGCGCGGGTCTCCTTGGCGAGATCGTTCGTGCCCATGACGAGCGCGGCGAGCGGATGGTTGGCGCCGGACGCTGCTGCGATGGCGCCTGCGTTCAGCATGGCGAGCGGCGTTTCCATCATCGCCCAAAGCGCAAGGCCGCGCGGCGCGCCTGCTGCGCCCAGGACAAGACGCGCCGCCGCCAGATCATGCGGCGTTTCGACCTTGGGCAGCAGCACGCCGTCCGCTCCGGCCTGCGCCGCCATTTTCAGATCCGCTGCGCCCCATTGCGCGCCAAGTCCGTTGACCCGGATCACGATCTCCCGCTTTCCGTAGCCTCGGCCCCGCAAGGCGGCGGCGACCTGTTCGCGCGCGGCGTCCTTGGCGTCCGGTGCGACGGAGTCTTCCAGGTCGAAGATCAGGGCATCGGCGGCGAGCGTTTTCGCCTTCTCCAGAGCGCGGGCGTTCGCGCCCGGCATGTAAAGCACGCTGCGGCGTGGACGGAATTGCATTTTTCGGCCCCGGGGTTAGAGTGCGCGGCATCGCCGCCGGGATGCGTGTCAGCATAGAGGAGGCGCACAAGGCATGAAAGCCCGGCTTTGGTAGGTTCGCTGATGCCCCTCATTCTAAGCCTGTCCTCTCAAGTGGCGCGGGGCCATGTCGGCAATTCCGCCAGCGGATTCGTCTGGCAGAGGCTAGGCTTCGAGGTGATCGCACTGCCGACCGTCGTGCTCTCGAACCGGCCCGACTATTCGCATTGCGCGGGCGAGTCCCTCAGTGCTGCGCGGCTCGACGCCATGCTGGGCGCGCTGGACGCAAACGGTTTCCTCGACGGCCTCGACGCCGTGTTCACTGGCTATCTGCCGGGCGCCGAACACTTCTGGCTCGCCGCGCGCTGGGTGGACCGGCTCAAGGCCCGGCATCCGGGCCTGCTCTATTGCTGCGATCCGATCCTCGGGGATGAGCCGGACGGCCTCTATATCGCAGAACCTGCTGCTGCCGCGCTTCGCGATGAGCTTGTGCCGCGCGCCGGCATCCTCACGCCGAATGCGTTCGAACTGGGATGGCTTTCGGGCCGCAGGATCGATACGGCCGAAGATGCGATCACCGCGGCCCGTGCGCTTGCAGGCGTCGTCCTGGCGACCTCCGCGCCCGGCGGGGAACCGGACGCGCTAGCCAATATCGCGGTCTCCGGCAGCGGGGCGTGGCGCGCGGTATCGGCGCGCCGCAGGGACGTGCCGCACGGGACCGGCGACCTGATCGCGGCGCTGTTCCTCGCTCACATGATGCGGGGGCATGACCTGTCCGGCGCGCTTGCCCTGGCTGCGGGCGGACTTGAGGCGGTCGTCGAGGCGAGCGCGGGGCGCGATGAGCTGGCCCTTGTCGCGACACAGAATGAGTGGGCTGACGCCGCGCCCTGGCCGGTCAAGCCTCTGACCGGCAATGCGCCATGACGCTCGTGGCCGGAGCCGACGGCTGCCGCAGCGGATGGCTTTGCGTCGTGGCGGACGCGATGACGGGCGAACCTCGCGAGGCCTTCATCGCCCCGGATTTCGCCACTCTCGTCGCGCGCGCCGACATCGTGCAGATCGCGGTCGACATCCCGATCGGCATCCCCGGTTTCGCAGGGGTGGGTGGACGCGGCTGTGACAGGGCGCTGCGGGCGGTGCTGGGTGGGCGGCAATCATCGGTTTTCACCATGCCTTCACGCGATGCGCTGGCGCAGGACGATTACCAGTCGGCCTGCGAAGCTGCGCGCCGCACATCCGATCCGCCGCGCGCCGTTTCCATACAATGCTTCCACATTTTCCCGAAAATCCGGGAGGTGGACGCCGTCATGACACCGCAACTTCAGGCCCGCGTGGCGGAATGCCATCCCGAAGGATCTTTCTGGGCGATGAATGGCGGGCGGCCGCTGGGCGAACCCAAGAAGGTCAAGTCGCAACCCTATCTGCCCGGACTCGCGCTGCGGCGCTCGCTGCTGACTGCAGCGGGTTTTTCCGAGCCCTTCCTCGCCGAACGCCGCTTCCGCCGCAGCGAGGCGGGGGAGGACGACTTTCTCGACGCCTGCGCCTGCGCATGGACGGCGCGGCGCGTTCTGCGCGGCGAGGCGATACGCTTCCCGGACGATCCGGCCGCCGATCCGAAAGGCCTCATTATGGAGATCAGGGCGTGAGCCCTCATGCCAGAAGCCGCGTTACCGCGGTATACAGCCCCAGCCCGAGCAGCCCCATGAAGAACACCTTGCGGAAAGTCTGCTCCGGCAGGCTCTTGCGGCAATATTCGCCGGCGAAGTAGCCGATCATGGTCGGGACGAGCAGGAGCGCTGAAAAACCGGCCTGCGAGAGGGACATCGCGTTCTGTCCCGCGAGCGCGACGCCGAGGGCGATGATGGCGCAGAGGAAGAAGATGCCCATCGCCTGAATCAGTTCGTCGCGGCGAAGCCCGAGTGCCTCCATATAAAGCACGCCCGGCATCAGATAGGAGCCGGTCATGCCGCTGAGGAACCCGTTCACCAGGCCGACGGGCGGCGAAAGCCAGCGCTCAAGCGCCGGTGCGAGCCTTGGCGGCGCAGGCCGGAGCAGGCTGAAGGCCGAATAGATCGTCAGCATGACGCCGAAAATACCGGCCATGAGCATCGGGTCTGCAGCGATCAGGACGCCGACGCCGAACCAGGTTCCGATGAACATGCAGGCGAGGAAGAGCCAGAATCGCCGGATCGTGACACGTGCGAAGCCGCCCGCCGAAGCCTGCCAGATGTTGGAGACCAGGCCGGGAACGAGAATTGCGGGGATCGCGTCGCTCAGAGGCATGACGTTGATGAGCAGCGCAATCGCCGCCGTGGGCAAGCCCACGCCGATCAGGCCTTTCACCGCGCCCGCGAAGACGAAAATCGCTGCCGAGAGCGCGATGACCGGGAATGTGAAGTCCAATGTCCGGACAATCCGTTCTTGATGAGCGGAGCGGGACGGAACGCAGCGCCCGCACCGTGTCTGCGGCCTTGTCAGGCTGCTGCGCGCGCCTTGACGAGCCTGCGGTTGATGACGGTTTCCGCAATCTGCACGGTGTTCAGGGCCGCGCCCTTGCGCAGATTATCGGAAACGACCCACAGCGAGAGGCCATTCTCGATGGTCGGATCCTCGCGCACCCGCGAAACGTAGGTTGCATATTCGCCGACGCATTCGACCGGCGTAACGTAGCCGCCGTCCTCCTGCTTGTCGACGACGAGCAGGCCGGGCGCTTCGCGCATGATGCTGCGCGCCTGTTCGGCGGAGATCGGCTCTTCGAACTCGATGTTCACCGCTTCGGAATGGCCGACGAAGACCGGCACGCGCACGCAGGTCGCCGTGAGCCTGATCTTCGGATCGAGAATCTTCTTGGTCTCGGCGACCATCTTCCATTCCTCGCGGGTGGAACCGTCTTCCATGAAACGGTCGATATGTGGGATGACGTTGAAGGCGATCTGCTTGGTGAAGATCTGCGGCGTTGGCTGGTCGG
>CAYOUE010000147.1:0-8158 GCA_964407075.1 uncultured Hyphomicrobiaceae bacterium | reverse complement strand
TGACTTCCTCCGTCACCGTATGCTCGACCTGAATGCGCGGATTGACCTCGATGAAGAAGAAATTGCCGGTGTCGGTATCCATCAGGAA
The DNA here is from genome assembly GCA_964407075.1 of uncultured Hyphomicrobiaceae bacterium. Classification (GTDB taxonomy): domain Bacteria; phylum Pseudomonadota; class Alphaproteobacteria; order Rhizobiales; family Rhodomicrobiaceae; genus JAHQVI01. The sequence goes on along the minus strand of CAYOUE010000147.1, from coordinate 8,070 downwards.
CTCGACCGTGCCTGCCAGCTCGTAGCGGGATTTGAGCGCGATCTTCAGCGCCAGCCCGGCCAGTTCCTGCCGCTGCGCATCGTCCAGATAGGGCGCGGGCGCGCGTTCGACGATCTTCTGGTTGCGGCGCTGCACCGAGCAGTCGCGCTCGAACAGATGCACGATCTCGCCATAGCGGTCGCCGAGGATCTGCACCTCGACATGGCGCGCGCGCTCGACCAGCTTTTCGAGATAGACATCGCCCTTTCCGAAGGCGGCGAGCGCCTCGCGCGATCCGGCGCGGACTTCGTCCTCAAGCTCTTCCTCCTTGCGGATGGCGCGCATTCCGCGCCCGCCTCCGCCCCAGCTCGCCTTCAGCATAAGCGGGTAGCCGATCTCGCCGGCCTGCTCGCGGATGGCCTTCATGGCTTCCGGCGCATCCGGATCGGGCAGCGCGGCGGTCGCCGGAATGACGGGGACGCCCGCTTCCACGGCAAGGTTGCGCGCGGAGACCTTGTCTCCGAGCCTGCGCATCGTATCGGGCTTTGGGCCGATGAATGTCAGCCCCGCCTGCGCGCAGGCTTCGGCGAATTCCGGGCTTTCCGACAGGAAGCCATAGCCGGGATGCACGGCGTCCGCCCCCGACTCGCGCGCGACGCGGACGATTTCTGGAATGGCGAGATAGGCCTTGACCGGACCCAGCCCTTCGCCGACGAGATAGGCCTCGTCGGTCTTGAACCGATGGAGCGAAAGCTTGTCCTCCTCGGCATAGATGGCGACGGTGCGCTTGCCCAGCTCGTTGGCGGCGCGGCTCACGCGGATCGCAATCTCGCTGCGGTTCGCGATCAGTATCTTTTTCAGCTCTCGCATGGGGGTCCGTTGCTGACGCAGTTAGGCCGGAAAACTATAACCCGCGCTTTTGTGCGGCGCAAAACAAACGCGGGACGGATGCGCCCGGAGACATCCGCCAGCCGCATCATGCCTGCGGAGCCTTCTGACGCGAGTCGCGCCATGTGAACAGTCCAACCCCGGCGATGACGAGCGCGGTCCCGGCGGCGTCGGCCAGCGTGAATGGCTCGTTCAGGAAGATGATGGCGAGGGCGATCGTTCCCGTCGGGCTCAGCGTTCCTAGAATGGAGACCGCCTGCGGTCCGACGCGGCCGATCGCGGCGTTCAGCATGAAGGAGGGCAGGATGGTCGCGAAGATCGCCAGCAGCGCGCCGAGAAAGACGATGCGTGCGGGCAAATCGAAAAGCAGCAAAAAGCTGCTCTCGATGGAGAAATGCATCAGCGCCGCGCAGCCCGCTCCGGTCATGGCGATGCAGGTGAAGATGGGGCTGCTGATCGCCGCGATCACCGGACGCGCAAGGAGCTGATAGAGCGCGAAGCTGAAAGCGGCCCCGAGCACCAGCACGGCCCCGAAGGCGGCGTGCTCGCCGGTCGATGTCGCCCCCTCGAAATAGATCACCGCAATCCCGGCATAGGCGAGCGCGAGCGCCGCAACGCCCCACGAGGTGATCCGCCGGCCGAAAAACAGCGCGCCGAGGATCATGACGAAAAACGGATAGGTGAAGAGCAGAAGCCGCTCGAACTGCGCGGTCAGATAGACCAGCCCCTCGAAATCGAGATAGCTCGCCAGATAATAGCCCAGAATGCCGATCAGAAAGGCTGACACGGCCTGACGCCGGGTTGGCGGCACCCTGTTCTCCCGCCGCATCGAACGCCATGCAAGGAAACCGACCGCGAAATAGACCGGCATGGCGAAGACCATGCGCAGCGCAAGCAGGGTGATCGCGTCCACTTCGGGCACGCCTTCAGGCCCGTAAGCCAGCTTGATGAAGATCGCCTTCATCGAAAACAGCAGGGAACCGGCGGCCGCGAGCACGTAGCCGGTCGCAGGATGCAGGACCCGGACCGGGGCAGGCGCCGCACCCGGCTGTCCGCCTGCGGGTATCGAACGGTCGGTTATGGCGTTTTCCTCATCAAGGGCCGGGGTGGGTCCGCTCTCAGGCCGCGAAATGCATGGATGCGATCACGGAATTGGGAACTGTCATGTCCGGGCAAATTGTCGTATCACGCCGCAACAACACTATGCACGGCGGCGGCCGGCATTCAATATGGAGCAATGGAATGGTTTTCGGATCGGCCGATTTCGACGATCATGAACGGGTAATCTTCATACGCGATGCCGACAGCGGCCTCAAGGCGATCATCGCCATACACAGCACAGCGCTCGGGCCGGCAGCGGGCGGATGCCGCATCTATCCCTATGAAGACGAGGCCGCGGCCCTGACCGACGTGCTGCGGCTGTCGAAGGGCATGACGTTCAAGAACGCCATGGCCGGCCTGCCGCTCGGCGGCGGAAAGACCGTGGTCATCGCCGATCCGCAAAAGGACAAGACTCCGGCCATGCTGCGTGCGCTGGGCCGCGCCATCGAACAGCTCGGCGGCCTGTACACGACGGGCGAAGATGTTGGCTCCAGCGCGGAGGACATGGCCGAAATCCGTAAGGAAACCCGCCATGCGCTCGGCCTGCCGGTCAGCGCGGGCGGCAGCGGCGATCCCTCGCCCAGCACGGCGCTCGGCTGTTTCGAGGGGATCTGCGCGGCCGTGCGCCACAAGTGGGGCCGCGACGATCTTGACGGGCTGAGGGTCGCCGTGCAGGGGCTGGGCCATGTCGGCTACCGTCTTGCGGCCATGCTCGCGAAGGCGGGCGCGAAACTGATCGTGACCGACATGCGCGAAGAGGCCGCGGCGCGCGCCGTTGCGGAATTCGGGGCGGAAGCCGTCGCGCCCGACGCCATTTACGAGGCGGAAGCCGATATTTTCGTCCCATGCGCGCTCGGCGCAGTCATCAACGACGAAACCCTCCCGCGTCTCAGGGCCGGAATCGTTGCGGGGGCGGCCAACAACCAGCTTGCAGCTCCCGCACACGGCGCGGCGCTCCGGGAGCGCGGCATTCTTTACGCGCCGGATTACGTCATCAATGCGGGCGGGGTCATCCAGCTTGCGGGCGAGTTGACCGGCGAGACGGCGGAAGCCGTGGAGGTGCGCGTGCGCGCGATAGGCGCAACGCTCTCGGCCGTCTTCGAGGCGGCGGACACACAGGACATCCCGACCAGCGAGGCTGCGGACCGGCTCGCCGTCCAGCGCATACTCGCCGCTATGGCCCGGCGCGCTTGAGGAGGGCCGTACGGTTTGAGGCTCAAATCGGAAATCTGGGTCAGCGCCTATATCCGGCAGCGCGGCGCGGAACTGGTTCCGGCGGTGGTCGTGCGCCGGGGAGACCGGGACGCAGGCGCAATCTATATCAAGGTCAACTCGCTGGACGGGCGCGCGCTCGTGCTTCGCCCCGCAGCGGCAGGCATGGACAGCGCGGCGGCTGAACGCGCCTGGAGCATCGCTCTTGGCGGGGAGCAGGTCGAAGAAGCCGCGGCCGACGCCTATCTGGCCCGCCAGGCCGGTTTCGATGCGGATATGTGGATCATCGAGGTCGAGGACAGGGACGGGCGGCACGGGCTTGACGGCATGATCGTGGCGGGATGAGCGCGGAGCGGCCTCGCCGCATTTTTTTCACGATTGCGCCGCAATCTTTAAGCGGCTTAACGCAAATTTCAGTACTCTCCGCTATCCGTTTCCTTCAGCCAGACGCCAGCACGACACCCCGTTCCAGACCGGACTGACATCATGAGCGAAGGACGCACCTGCCGCCCCGGCCTTGCCGGCGCGATCCCCCTTGTTTTACCCGCGCGCAAGGCGAACGAAGCGGAAGACGGCGCGCCCGGCGATGCCCCCCCTGGCGATGGCGCGGAAATTCTGCTTTTCCCGCGGGTGTCCGTGACCGCAATGAAACGCCCGCGAGATCTTCTCGAAAAACGGCGCAGGATGCGTGTGAAAATCTGACATTCCCGATCCGGGCAGGAAACAGCCTTTTCCGCGGTCCAGCCGTTGGTCTCCGCGCTCAGAACGAGGGCGGGTTGTCGCTGCGCTTGCGCGGCAGCTCCAGACCTCTCGACAGGGTGGCCGGGTCGATATCCAACGGATTCTCTTCCTGCGGCGCGCAGCTCGCATCTGCAAGCAGGCTGACCGTTTCCTCGGTAAAGCTCGGCCCTCGGATTGGCGCGCGCACGACGGCGAGGCCGGTCTCGGCAGGCGTGACGACGATGATCTGCTCCTCGCCTTCCTCCGACAGTTCCGTGCTGATTTCCTGCGCCAGACGGGTGCGCGGCACGAGCAGCAGACGCAACTCGCGCCGTTTCGCCTCCGCGCCGGTGATGAAATAGAAATTCTCGCCGTAGCGGCCGGACACGGCGATGCTCCAGCTCGAATCGCCGAGCGGGGTCTTGATCGTGACGTTCTTCTCGGAAAGGTCGTAGCGGCAGAACGCATAGGCGATGTCGGGGGCCATGTATGGCAGGGGCGTTTCGCTTTCGGCGATGGGCAGCACGGCCATCTCATTGTCCCGGGCGATTTCGGAAAGCCGCGCCCACGCATCCTGCGTTGCGACATAGGGTATGCCGAACACCGTCAGGATATGGATGATTCCGGCGCACAGGAAAGACGCAAAGAACCAGGGCCAGAGCGTGAGTATGCGCCGGATCAACAGTCCGTCCTCCTGATCTGCGGAAGCGATGTTGCCTGCGCCTGCTTCACGTCCTCGTCGGCCTGGCCCTCCACCGTGAGCGGACGTATGATTCGCAGCGCCAGAGTGAGGCTACTCGCCTGACCGGAAGGCAGCCAGTGGCCGGGGCGGGCCTCGGGGGCCAGAACGACGCGCTGAGTTCCGTCCGGAAGAACGGTGAGGCTCTGACTGCTGAACGCATGGCGGTTGGCCTTGTTCGGGATCAGATTGCCGTATCCGTCATAGACCGCGATCGTCCACCATACGGCGTTGAAAGGCCGCGCGATGATCTCATAGTCGCAGGAGGAGCTCAGCGTCCGGCCGTCCTCGTCGCGGGTCGCGAAGAACGTCGCGCCGCTGGCCGATGTGATCGGAAGCTGGCCGGTGCGGGCGATGTGCGCGCGTGTATAGGGGTCGGCGCCGGCGCTTCCGGCGTTGACCCAGACCTGCCAGGGGCCGACCCGGCTCACCACGAGCGGAAAGCCGTCGTCGATCATCCTGCTTGCCGATCCCAGTCCCAGGACCAGGGAAAGGCCTGCAAATATGATGAAATAGAAAAAATGTTTCACGACGCGATCGTTCCGCCGAATGAGATGTCCGTGCCGCAGCCGCGCTATCCTCGTTAGCTCTTGCGGGAAGCCGAATCAAGCCCCGCTCCGGAGCGTTTACCGTTCCTGCGTTCCGGCCACCCGAGCCGCCGGATCGAAAAGCGAAGCCCCCCGGACGCCTGTTCCGTCGAGAGGCTTGGCCTCCTTGAACATTTTAGACAGCGAGATGAGCAGCGCCCGCGTATTCTCCGGCATGACGCCCGATGCTGTGCTGGAGAACGCGCCGAGCGTCGGGTCGGTTTTCTTCACCTCGGCGATGCGGTTTGCATATTCGATCTGGTTCGGATGCAGAGGCACGCCCGGTATCGGGGGAATATTGTAATTGGTATGCGCCGCGACCATGACCTGTTTCCAGGTCTCGGCCGGAAGCGAGCCGCCGGTCATGCGGTTCGTCGGCGTGAAGCTGTCATTGCCGTACCAGACGCCCACGACATACTGGCCCGTATAGCCGAGGAACCAGCCGTCGCGGTAATCCGAGCTCGTGCCGGTCTTTCCGGCCGCTGCGGTGAATTCGAGCTGCGCGCGCCGCCCAGTGCCTTCCGTGATGACGTGCGTCAGCATCTCGTTGAGTGTCTCGGCGGCTTCGCGGTCGAAAATCTGCTCGGCAGGCGGTTCGTCTGTCTGGCGGTTGTAGATCAGCTCGCCCTGTTCGTTCCTGATCTCCGTGATGGCGTAGCCCTTGACGCGCTTGCCGCCCGCGGCGAGCGTGGCGTAGCCGGCGGTGTGGTCGAGGACGGTTATGCCCTGGTCGCCGAGCGCCATCGAGCAACTCTTGCGGACATGCGTGAGGCCGAGCTTCTGCAGCACATTGATGAGTTCGTCGCGGCCGGGATTGTTGAAGGACAGCTTGACGGCGACCGTGTTGACGGATCTGGCGAGCGCCGCCGTCATCGTCATGCCGCCGCGATAGCCGCCCGAATAGTTGCCGGGCGACCAGTTCCCGCAGGAGACCGGGCCGTCGACGACGCGCATGTCGGGATGCGCGCCGTTCTCCAGCGCCATGAGATAGACATAGGTCTTGAAGGACGAGCCGGGCTGGCGCAGCGCTTTCGTCGCGCGGTTGAACTGGCTGTCTCCGTAGTCGCGCCCGCCGACCAGCGCCCGGACCGCGCCGTCGATCTCCATTGCCACGAGCGCGCCCTGATCGACGCGCATGGACCGGGCGTTCTGGTCCAGCGTCGTCTCAAGCGCGGTCTCGGCGGCCTGCTGCAGCCCGATGTCCACGGTCGTCCGGGCGATGAGATTATATTCGCCCCGACCCTCGGTCAGCCTCTGCGCCTCCTCGAAGGCCCAGTCGAGAAAATAGTTCGGCGTGTAGGCGTCGGTCTGGTCGATGACGCGCGCCGGATTGAGGCGGGCGCCGTGAACCTGCCCCTCGGTCATGTAGCCGGCGTCGACCATGTTGGTGAGTACCTGGTTGGCGCGGGCGCGCGCTTCGGCGGGGTTGGCGTGGGGCGCGAATCTGCTCGGGGCCTTGTACAGACCGGCCAGCAGCGCGGCCTCGGCGAGATTGATCTCGCGCACGCTCTTGCCGTAGTAGAATTGCGACGCCGCCTCGACGCCATAGGCGCCGCCGCCCATATAGGAGCGGTCGAGATAGAGCTTGAGGATCTGCCGTTTCGTGAGCCGCGCCTCCAGCCAGAGCGCAATGAACGCTTCCTTGATCTTGCGTTCGAGCGACCGCTCGGCGTCGAGAAACAGGTTCTTGGCCAATTGCTGCGTCAGCGAACTGCCGCCCTGCACGACGTCGTTGGCCTGCACGTTGGCGACCATGGCGCGGAACGTGCCGACGACGTCGATGCCGAAATGCTCGAAGAAGCGGCGGTCCTCGGTTGCGAGCGTCGCCTTGATGAGATTGTCCGGGATTTCCTCAAGCGGGACGACGTCGGAGAACAGAATGCCGCGCTTGCCGATTTCCGTCCCGTTCCTGTCCAGGAAGGTGACGCTGTACTGCGCCGAGGTGAGCCAGGCCGGGTTGTTGGTCGCCTCCAGCGAAGGCAGGGCGAGCGCGAGCATACCGGTCAGGCCCATCAGGCCGATCGTGGTCGCCTCGGAGACGAGTTCGTTCACGCCGCGCCGGAAACCGCGCACGCGGAACCTGTTTATGAAATTGGAATAGGCCGACCAGGCGTCCTGCCATCTGGCCCAGATGCTGTAAAGGCTCGAATCGATCCAGGAGTCGAGCGCCCACCAGTCGATGAGACGGCTGCGCCGGTTCGGTTTGAAAATCCAGTCGTCGCGCAAGGTTCAACTCTTCCCGCAGATTTGGTTCTTCCTATGAATACGCGACTCCTGGGACGCTGAAAACAGGAAAACCCGTTCCGCGCGCCCGGCGGGCGGGCGATGCGGCCCGATTGCGCCGGACCGCCGTTTCAGTGATAAGGGTGAAGGCTTAAAAGGTCATTGTCATGGCGGAAGACGTCCCGTTCTGGAAAACCAAGACGCTGGCGGAGATGACGTCTGCGGAGTGGGAGTCGCTGTGCGACGGCTGCGCGCTGTGCTGTCTCATCAAGCTTGAGGACGAGGACACGCGGGAGCTTGCGTGGACGCGCGTGTCCTGCGAGCTGCTCGACATCGGCGCTTGCCGCTGCACGGATTACGAGAACCGGCACGAGCGGGTCCCGGATTGCGTCAGGCTGACGCCGGAGAGCGTTTCTGAGCTGAGCTGGATGCCGCCGAGCTGCGCCTACCGGCTGGTGGCGGAGGGGAAGGATCTCGCATGGTGGCACCCGCTGGTATCCGGGCGCAGCGAGAGCGTGCATGAAGCCGGCGTTTCGGTGCGCGATTTTGCAATCAGCGAGAGCCGGGTGAAGGGCGGGCGGTTCGAGCGGTTCATCGTCGGCCGGATTTAGGGGCGCGGCG
>CAYOUE010000146.1:0-8295 GCA_964407075.1 uncultured Hyphomicrobiaceae bacterium | reverse complement strand
AGCCGGTAGGGCGCGGGGAAGGCGTCGGTCGGGCAGATGTCGAGACAGGCGCGGCAGCTCCCGCAATGGTCCGTCTGCGGATCGTCCGGCGGCAGATCGACGGCGGTGAAGATCGCGCCGAGAAACAGCCAGGAGCCGAGATCGCGCGAGACGAGATTGGTGTGCTTGCCCTGCCAGCCGATCCCGGAGCCTTGCGCCAGCGGCTTCTCCATGACCGGCGCGGTGTCGACGAAGACCTTGACGTCCTCCCCGGTCGTGCGATGCAGCCAGCCGGCGAGCGTCTTCAGCTTGCCCTTGACGACGTCGTGATAGTCGCGCCCGCGCGCATAGACCGAGACCGCGCCGCGCCCGCGCTCCTGAAGGATCGCGAGCGGGTCCGTCTCCGGCCCGTAATTCATGCCGAGCATGACGATGGAGCGGACCTGCGGCCAGAGCGCTCGCGGATGGCGGCGGCGCGCGGCGTGCGTCTCCAGCCAGTCCATGTCGCCATGCATCCCGGCGGCGAGAAAGGCGGCGAGCCGGTCGCCAGCCTCGCCGATGGCGTCGGGATGCGCGACGCCGGCGGCGTCGAAGCCTTCGGCGCGGGCGCGTGCGATCAGTTCCGATTTGACGCCGACACTCAAAACGCTCGCCTCTAAAACTCCACTTCCGCATAGACCGGCGGTGGCGGCAGGCCGGGGAGCCGGTCGGCCAGCAGCGGACGGAAGCTGTCGCGCGCCTTCAATGCCTGATACCAGCGCTTGGCCTTTTCGAACTCGTCCCACGGCGTTTCCCCGAGATAGTCGAGCACGGAGAGATGCCCGGCTGCGGCGAAATCGGCGAAACTCGGCGCATCGCCCGCCAGCCATTCGCGCCGCTCCAGCAGATGCGTCACATAAGACAGATGATAGCGCAGATTGGCGCGGCCCGCCTTGATGACCGCCGTGTCTGGCGTCGCGCCGCCCGGCCCGGTGAAGCGCTGGAACACGCGCTCTTCGAGAAAATAGCGCGTCGCTTCCTGATCCATCTTGAGATGGAACCAGTCCACGAGGCGGCGCGCTTCGGCCCGCTCGATGGCGGAGCCTGGAAACAGCGCGTTGCGCGATCCGGTCTCGCTGCTGGCGCTCCCGTTTGCCGCAGCCTCCGGCGTCCCGTGCGCTTCAGCCAGATATTCCGAGATAGCGTAGAAGCCGCAAAGCGTGAAACCCTGCGGACGCATCAGCACAGGCAGCGTTCCGGCCGGATTGACCAGCAGGAAATCGCGCCGCCACGCCCAGGGCCGCTCCTCCTCCAGCTCGACCACCAGCCCGCATTCGCCGAGCGCGAGCCGTATCGAGCGCGAAAACGGGCAGAGCGAGTAATGGATCAAACGGAGCATGTCCAATGCGTCATCCGCATGAAAAGGAGCAGGACTGGCATCGCCAGCGGAAAATACTATCCGCGATATCTTTCCCGCCCGCTAATTCGGCCAAGACGAATCGCTTCGCCGATTCGCGGGGCGAAATTACGCCGGATCGCGCCGCCGCTCAAACCGCACGGACGGAAAACTCGCCTTTCGGCCGGAAGCGGACCAGATAATGCGGCACGATGGTTTCGAGCGCCTGCGGATCGATGCCGAGTTCCTTCAGCGTGCGCGCCTCGCGGATCGCCTCTTCGCTGACGACATTGTCGGACTGCAGAAGCCGCACCTGATCGAGCGTGATTGGCGCGCCGGGTATGATTTGCAGGAAAAAGCCCTGGATCTTCGCCAGCCAGAACGGGATCGAGACATAGCCGCGCCTGCGGTTGGTGAATTCGCCGATCAGGTCAAGAAGCTCCCTGAACGTATAGATCGACGGCCCGCCGAGTTCGTAAGCCACGCCAGCCCGCGCGCGCCCGTCCAGTCCCGCAACGACCGCCCGCGCGACATCGCCGACATGAACCGGCTGGAACCGCGTGCGGCCTCCCCCGATCAGCGGCAGAACCGGCGTGAAGCGGGCCATGGACGCAAAGCGGTTGAAAAAACCGTCCTCAGGTCCGAACACGATGGACGGCCGCAGGATCACGCTCTGGCGGAACGCCTCGCTGACGAGTTCCTCGCCGCGCGCCTTGGTGCGGGCGTAGGCGGATCTGCTTTTCGGATTGGCGCCGATGGCGGAGACATGAACGAGCGCCCGCGCGCCCGCCTCCTTCGCCGCACGCGCGACGATCCCGGCGCCTTCGCCCTGGACGGCATCGAAGGTCTGCCGGCCGGAAGGCTGCAGGATGCCTACGAGGTTGATGGCGGCATCCGCGCCTTCGAGCGCGCGCCTGACCGACTCTTCATTCCGCAGATTGGCCTGCACGGGATGGATTTGCCCGACCGTCCCTTGCGTCTGCAGGAAGATGGCGCGGTTCGGACGGCGAACGGCGACCCGGATGCGGCAGCCGGTTTTCGCCAGCGCCTGCACGACATAGCGCCCGAGAAAGCCGGAGCCGCCGAACACCGTGACCAGAGCCGAACTGTTGAGTGTGATCGCCATAAGTTGAACGTCCCGCTGTGCTTGCCGGATCTTTTAGACCCGTTCGACCTCCGATTAAACCGGGAATGCCGGATTTGTGAAGCTTTTAGCGCATATTGCGGCGTGACGTGCTTTGCATTTCGCGCCGCGCCGTTTGAACCGGACGGCTGGCGTCGGCGTCGAAACGGATGAGACGGCAAAAAGTCCATGCCGCTACGGCAGCGAGGGTTACAATGCAGGAACTCACCTATGAAATACCATTCGAGCGCTTGTGCAGACTAGGCCGGTCGATGGGCCGCCGGGCTTTCCGGGGGCTGTGGATGCTCCGATGGGGGCTTTTACTAGGCTATCTGGCGATCCTTCTGCTTTTCAGCATTTTCTCCGATGAACTGGATGTGTGGCTTTACGGGCAAGGCGTGCCGGGCGGCTCTCTGCTTGTCTTCTTCGCGATCACCGCGATCTTCCTTGCCGCAATGCTGAGACTGCGCACGACTCAAAGGCAAGAAATCAAGGCCAGAACCAATTTCGGCCTGACCATACGCCTGACGAGAAACGAAGAAGGCATCCATATCGATACAGACGAAATCGCCTATCTCCTGAAATGGCGGGGCATCAATCAGATGCTCATCGAGCCTGACGGCGTCGTACTCTCGCATGGAAGCCTGTTCTTTTTCGTGCCCGACAGCGCGTTTGCTGACGGGGCCGGCCGGAGCGCATTCATCCGCGATGTCTATTCGCATCTTGGCGACGAGGCGAAGGCCAGAAGCGAGTACGAGATCGGGCCGGTTCTGGCGCAGGCGGAAAACCGCGCGTCCTGACGGATAATCGTTCACAGAGAAGAGTTATACACATCGTAGTCCGATAGCAGCCGCACGCAGGACCATATTTTCCGGCACGGTGCCCAAGGTGCCTTGCGGCGAAGTTCAGCATCACTATAGTTGCGCCCGCGCGCCCGCCGGGGCAGCAAGATAGCTTGCGGCAAGGCTTGGCGCCGCTGCGTGATGCAGCCAGCAAATGGAGCAGGCAAATCGATGCACCCGCTCATGCTTCTGGCCGTCTATCTGATTATCGCGACAACGCCGCTGCTTCTCGGAGCGCTGCAGGGGCTGCCATCGCGGACCGTGCTGGACGAGGTGTCTTCCGGCCTGGCTATGGCCGCATTCGCAATCCTGCTGGCCGAATTTGTCCTGTCGGGACGCTTCAGGCTGATTTCCAGCCGCATCGGCATGGATGTGACGATGCGGATGCATCAGCTTCTCGCACGCACGGCGCTGGTTTTCCTGCTGGTCCACCCGTTCCTGTATCAAACGCCTTTCGGTCCGCCTTTGCCATGGGACGGGACGCGGCAATTCAGGCTCGAATACGACACGGCGTTCATCGTTTCCGGGCTGATAGCCTGGATCATCCTTCCCGCTTTCGTGCTCATGTCCATTTACCGGGACCAGCTACCCTACCGCTATGAGACCTGGAGGCTGCTGCACGGTCTCGGAGCCGCGCTCATCGCGTTCATGGCTGCGTATCATACCATCGCAGGAGGACGGTACAGCGCCGACCCGGTCCTGGCCGGATTCTGGCTGCTGCTTCTCGCGGCCGCCATCGGATCGCTGCTGCACACATATCTCGTCGGGCCGTGGCGGCAGATAGCGCAGCCCTATCGGGTTACATCGGTCAGGAAGATAGCCCTGAAAACCTGGGAACTGACAATCCGCCCAAGGGCCGGCGATGCGCTTCGGTTCAAGGCCGGCCAATTCGTCTGGCTGAAGCTCGGCAATAGCCCGTTTACGCTATACGAAAACCCGTTCTCAATCAGCTCGGCTCCAGCCGCGCGGCCGGATGTTCAGTTCGTCATCAAGGAAGCCGGAGACATGACCGCGGCAGTCGGCGAAGTCAAACCGGGCGCGGTGGCATATCTGGACGGTCCGCATGGCAATCTCACCCTCGAACGCCGTTCAGGCAAAGGCGTTGCGCTGATCGCGGGCGGCGTCGGCGTCGCACCGCTCCTCAGCGTCGTGCGGGAGATGGATGCGCAGAACGATCCGCGGCCGGCGATACTGCTCTACGGTAACCGTATAGCGTCCCAGATCGTGTATGAGGACGAGTTGAATCGGCTGGCCAGCAAGAAGACGTTTCAGGTGATACACGTCCTTTCCGACCCTCCGGAAGGCTGGACCGGACTGACCGGGCAAATCGGCCGCGAAACCATCGAGAAGGTTTTTTCGGTCGATCATGGCGGGGAGTGGCTTTATCTCGTATGCGGACCGCCTGCCATGCTCGATGCCGTCGAGGATTCGCTCGTTGCGCTTGGCGTACCTGCCGGACAGATCGTTTCGGAGCGTTTTTACTATGATTAGCAGCCACCCCTCCCAACCTGATCCGGAGCAGAACGAAAGTACGCGGAGTTTTCGGATGGCGCCCGGTTGGAAGACACTCCGGACACCTGAAAAGATAACGCAAAAGGTCAAGATTTCAGCAGTATTCTGGGGCACGAACGGAGTCCTGCTTCTGGCCGTTCTGATTTTTGCACTGCGCTGAACCGTCAGCCGTTCTCCTTGCTGCCGAGGAGCGCTTTCAGCCGGTAAAGCGCCTCCAGCGCTTCGCGCGGGCTGAGACTGTCCGGGTCGATGTCGGCGAGCGCTTCGATGAGGGCGCTTGCGTCCGCGCTCTCACCGCCAGCAGGTTCCGCCTCCCCCTTCACCGCCGCAAAGAGCGGCAGATCGTCCAGCGCCGCCGCATTCGGACGCCCTTGCGTCCGCTCCAGCCGGGCGAGCACCTGACGCGCCCGGGCGATCACAGCCTGCGGCAGCCCCGCGAGTTTCGCGACCTGGATGCCGTAGGAACGGTCCGCCGCGCCCGGCGCGACCTCGTGCAGGAAGACGATCGTGTCCTTCCACTCCTTGACCGAGACGGTGACGTTCCGCGCCGCCTCCAACTTTTCCGCCATCGCAGTCAGTTCGTGATAATGCGTGGCGAACAGCGCCCGGCTCCGGTTCACGTCGTGCAGGTGCTCGACCGCCGCCCAGGCTATGGAGAGGCCGTCGAAGGTCGCCGTGCCGCGGCCGATTTCGTCGAGAATGACCAGCGAGCGGTCGGCCGCCTGATTGAGGATCGCCGCCGTTTCGACCATCTCGACCATGAAGGTCGAGCGCCCGCGCGCCAGATCGTCAGACGCGCCGACGCGGCTGAACAGACGGTCCGCGACGCCGATATGGGCGGAGGCGGCAGGCACGAAGCCGCCCATCTGGGCGAGAATTGCGATCAGCGCATTCTGGCGCAGAAATGTCGATTTGCCCGCCATGTTGGGTCCCGTCACGAGCCAGAGCCGCTCGCGGCTGAGATCGCAATCATTGGCGATGAACGGACCGGCGCGGTCCTTCGCCAGCGCCTGCTCGACGACGGGATGGCGTCCGCCCTCGATCGCGAAGGCGCGGCTCGAGTCGACTTGCGGGCGGCGGTAATTCTGTTCTTCGGCCAGTTCGGCGAGCGCGCAGTAAACGTCCAGTTCGGCCAGTGCGGACGCGCAGGCCATCAGCGCGCGCTCCAGCGCCAGCGCTTCGGCGCGCAGGAGCGCGAAAATCTCCTGCTCGATCGCGAGCGCCCGGTCCGCCGCCCCGGTGATCCGCGCTTCCGCGCCGGCAAGTTCATCGGTGGTGAAGCGCACCTGATTGGCGAGCGTTTGGCGGTGCCGGAAAATCTCCGACAGCGGCGGCTTCTGCAAGGGCGCGGCGTTGGCCGCGGTCGTCTCGATGAAATAGCCCAGAATGTTGTTATGCCGGATCTTAAGGCCGCGAACCCCGGTTTCCTCCGCATAGCGCGCCTGCATCCGCGCGATCGTCGAGCGGCTGTCGTCGCGAAGCTGCCGGTTCTCGTCGAGATCGGTGCTGAACCCGGAACGGATGAAGCCGCCGTCGCGCTTCAGATGCGGCAGTTCCTCGGCGAGCGCGGCGGCGAGCTTTTCCCGCAAGACTCCGAAATCGCCCGCGATCCGCGTGCGGACAGTTTCGATCTCGGCGGGCGCGCCGTCGGCCGCGAGCGGCTTTTCGAGCAGCGCCGAAATCTCCGACGCGCAATGCAGCCCATCGCGCAAGCCCCCGAGATCGCGCGGGCCGCCCCGGTCGAGGCTGAGCCGGGAGAGCGCGCGGGCAATGTCCGGCATCCCGCGCAATGTTTCGCGCATCTGCGCCCGGAGCATCTGCCGGTCCTTCATGAACGCTACCGCATCGAGGCGTGCGTTGATCTCGTCCGGCGCGGCGAGCGGGCTCGCCAGCCGCGACGCGAGTTCCCTGCCGCCCGCGCCTGTCACCGTCCGGTCGATGGCCCCCAGAAGGCTGTCCTGCCGGCCGCCCGACAAGGACCGCGTCAGCTCCAGGCTCGCCCGCGTCGCCGCGTCGATCAGCAGGCCGCCGCCGCCGCCCGATCGCACCGGCGGGCGCAGCGCGGGTTTTCGCCCGATCTGGGTGATCTCGACATATCCGATGAGCGCGCCTGCGGCGGCCAGTTCCGGCTTCGTGAAACCGCCGAACGCATCGAGCGCTGCGACGCCGAGCTCGCTCTTGAGCGCGGCCTCGCCAGATCTGGCGCTGAAATGCAGATCGGGGATGGCGGTGAAGGCCGCGCCCGCCTGCTCGATGACGGTTCGCAACGCCTTGTCGCCCGCCGCCTCGTCGCCAACGAGCGCCTCGCGCGGGGAAAGCCTTGCAAGTTCGCCGGGCAGATCGGCGGCGGCGCACGTGCCGATCAGCATTTCGCCGGTGGAAATGTCGGCGGTGGCGAGCGCCCAGCCGCCACCGGCATCGCGCACAATGGCGGTCAGGTAATTGTTCGCACCAGCTTCGAGCAGCGTCTCCTCGGTGATCGTGCCGGGCGTGACGACCCTGATGACGCCGCGCTCGACCACCGATTTTCCGCCACGCTTCTTCGCCTCGGCCGGGTCTTCGAGCTGCTCGCAGATGGCGACGCGGAAGCCCGCCGCAATGAGCTTCTGCAGATATTCCTCCGCGCGAATCACCGGCACGCCGCACATCGGGATGTCGTCGCCCTGATGCCTTCCGCGTTTGGTGAGCTGAATGCCGAGCGCGGCGGAGGCTTCGACCGCATCGTCGAAAAACAGTTCGAAGAAATCGCCCATGCGGTAGAACAGCAGGCAGCCGGGATAATCCGCCTTGATGCGCGCATATTGCGCCATCATCGGCGTCATGGCCGCGATCTCAGCCGCAGGGCCGGACTCGCCGCCGCGCCGTGCGCGCCCGAAGGTCCCGCTTTCCTCGGCAAGGGCACGCCCCCTCGCGCGCTCTTTCATCGGGCCACCCCTTTCCCGCATTGATGCAAATGCTACACAGTCCCGGACGAAATCCATAGCTTGACGCAAAGGGCGATGAAAAGCGCCGTCCCGTAATAATGCACGCCTTGTTTCCGGCTCAGCCTGCCGCTATTGGTTTCGCTTCAAAAAACAACAATAATTAAGGGAGCTTAGCGCCGGGCAATCCGCCTAAGATCGTAAAATGCCTGTGAAACTAGACAAATCCGTGCAAGCTGGCATGGATGACGACAACGATTTTCCCGCCAAGGCCGATGTCCGGGAAGGCAGAGAGTACGAAAAAATGTCCAACCAAGCCGAAAACGCCCTGACCCGGCAAGACGCTCTCCATTTCCACATGATGGGCAAGCCGGGCAAGCTCGAAATCGTGCCGACGAAGCCCGTCTCGACGCAGCGCGACCTGAGCCTCGCCTATTCGCCAGGCGTCGCCGTCCCGGTCGAGGAAATCGCCAAGAACCCCGGCTCCGCCTACGACTACACCGCCAAGGGCAACCTCGTCGCGGTGATCTCGAACGGCACGGC
>CAYOUE010000145.1:0-8345 GCA_964407075.1 uncultured Hyphomicrobiaceae bacterium | reverse complement strand
CGTCAAATTCGACTTTCTCGGTCTGAAAACCCTGACCGTGATCCAGCGCACGCTCGCTCTTCTGCGTCAGCGCGGCGTCGAGATCGACATGCAGACGCTCCGTCTCGACGATCCGCGAACCTACGAACTGCTCTCGCGCGGCGACACTGTCGGGGTGTTCCAGCTTGAAAGCACGGGAATGCGCGAGGCGCTGCGCAAGCTGAAGCCAGACCGTTTCGGCGACATCATCGCGATGGTCTCGCTCTACCGTCCGGGCCCGATGGACAACATCCAGACCTATATCAACCGCAAATACGGGCTTGAGGAGCCGGACTATCTGCATCCGCTGATAGAAGAGACACTGAAGGAGACCTACGGCGTCATCATCTATCAGGAGCAGGTGATGCAGATCGCGCAGCGCCTGTCCGGCTATTCGCTCGGAGAGGCCGACCTCCTGCGCCGCGCGATGGGCAAGAAGATCAAGGCGGAGATGGACAAGCAGAAGGTCCGTTTTGTCGAGGGCGCGCTTGAAAACGGCGTGGACAAGGGCAAGGCCGACTACATTTTCGAGCTGGTCGCCAAATTCGCCGGCTATGGCTTCAACAAGTCGCACGCCGCCGCCTATGCCCTGCTTGCCTATCAGACGGCTTATCTTAAGGCGAATTACCCGGTCGAGTTTCTGTGCGCGACCATGACCTACGATATGGCGAATACGGACAAGCTCTATCTGTTTGCGCAGGAGGCGCGGCGCATGAAGATCGGGGTGCTGCCGCCTGCCCTCAATCATTCGGACACGGATTTTCAGCCTGAAGACGGTGCGATCCGCTATTGCTTTTCGGCGCTGAAGAATTTCGGGCGCGGCGCGGCCGAGCATCTGGTTGCGGAGCTCAAGGAACGCGGGGCCTTCCGCAACCTTGCCGATTTCACGGTGCGCTTCAGCCCGCGGACGCTCAACAAACGCGCTCTGGAGACGCTTGCCGCCGCCGGCGTTTTCGACGCGCTTGATCCGAACCGCGCGCGCATCTACGCCAATTGCGAGCAGATCCTCGCCCATGCGGGCCGCCTCGCCGAGGACCGCGCCTCCGGCCAGTCCAGCCTGTTCGGGGGCGATACGGGCGCGCCCGAGCCGCTCGCCCTGCGCGACGTGCCGGGATGGGACCACATGGAGACGCTCAGCCACGAGCTTGAGGCGATCGGCTTCTATCTCTCCGGCCACCCGCTCGACGATTATGCCGATGCGCTCACCAAGCTAGGCGTTACACGATGGTCCGAGCTTGAGGCGCGGCTCGCCGACCAGCCGGGCGCGGAGGCTCGCATCGCCGCGACCGTGACCTATATCCAGGAGCGCCGGTCGAAATCCGGCAACCGCTTTGCTTTCGGCGGCTTCTCCGACCCGACCGGCCAGTTCGAGGCGGTGATCTTCTCCGACACGCTGGCGCTGGCGGGCGAAGCGCTGGAGCCGGGCAAGGCGGTGCTGCTGGAGATCGAAGCCGAGGCGGAGGGCGAGAACATCAAGACGCGGGTGCGCGCTGTGCAGGCTCTCGACGCCGCGCTGGGGCGGGCCAAGTCGGGGCTATGCATCGTGGCGAATCAGCGGCTTCCGGTCGATGCGCTGATGAAAACCCTCGGCAATGGCGGCTCGACCGCGCTGCGGCTGCGGCTGCGGCTCGCGGACCCGGCGCGCGAGGTGGAGCTTGCGCTGGGCGCCAATTTCGACGTGACGCCGAAGCAAGCCGGCGCGCTCAAGGCGCTGCCGGGGGTGATCGAGGTTGAGGCTTTTTAGCCGGCAATTCGTCTATTAATTTCCCTTCTGATTTGAGAACCTTAACAATCCACTTTCGACCATGCATTTTATATTGTCGTTTCAGCATGTTAGCTGGTGCTTGTACAGCACTTTGCCGGCGAATTTCATCGTCGCCAGCTATTCAAAGCGGCCATTGGGCTGCAGCGCAGTCTGGCGATCTGCGGGAAGATAAACAAAATCCGGTGCACTCGCGAAGCGCTGCAGGCCGAACGGATCGCAACTCCATACGCTCATCGTCTTTATTGCGCCCCGTCGCCGCCGCCGACAGCGATGATTCCGACGCAGCGGTTTAGCGGCTCCGACACGCCGTCGGGCGTTTGATAAGGCCCGCTGCCTTCGCCGCGGCCTTCCACCACGAACTGAACGTTCAGCCCGGCCTCGCGCAGCGCCTGCGCCACATTCTGCGCACGGGCCGTCGCGAAGGCCTTGTTTACATCGGCGCTGCCCTTGGTGTCGGTGAAGCCGAGGATGCGGACTTCGCGCGGATTCTGCTTCCTGATCGCCTCGATCGCTTTCTGAATTTTCTGCGCGCCGACATAGGTGATATTTGCGCTACCGGGATCGAAATGCACCTCGGTCAGCAGCTTCGTCGTTTCCTTCGGCTTGGGCTCAGGCTCCGGTTCGGGCTTGAGTGCGGGGAGCGGGGCGGGGTTCGCCGTGGCGGGCGGCGCGGCGGAAGCTGCAACCGGCAGGTCGAAGCGGCCGCTCTGCCCGAGCGTGCGCCCCTTGCCGTCGCGGAAGGCGGCGTAGGCGGCGACTCGGTCCCCGGAAGAGATGTATAGCGTCTCCAGCACGTGAAACGCGTTCTTCTGCGCACCAAGACTGGCAAGCAGCCCGTCCGCGCCGTCCCTGGTCAGTTCATGCATCCGGATCTCGCACTCCGCCATCCGGCTTCGACCGACGACCGCGCGGGCCAGAACCCTGTTCATGGCGTCGAAGGTTTCGGTGCGGAACAGCTCGCGGCCTCCCGCCACGGTGACGATATACAGGCGGCAGGGGTCGGGAACGGTCATACCGCCGGTCGTAAGCGCAGCGAGGCGCAGCATGGCGACGGTCAGCACGCTCTCGTCCGCGAAGGCGTAGACGGTCTGTGCGCTTGCAGGCGCGGCTCCGACAAATATCGAGCATAAGGCAAGAACAGGCGCGCGGAGAGCTAATATGAGGCCACGCGGCGGGTGCGATCGTGAAAATACGGGCGGTGTCATCAGTAAGCTCCCCCAGAACCGCCAGATTTTAGTTCACTCAATAAAAAATGTAAGGGAATAAAAACGCAGAAATGAATAACTTAATATTCACATTTTCGCGCGCGAATATTACTGCGCTGCAGCATTTGTGGGACAAGACCTGCCCGGGTTCGGGCGTGCGCGCAAGACGTTTTTGCCGTCAGCCGCGCATGTCCGAGCCGAGATTTAAGATTGCGACGCCGGCAATAATAAGCCCGATGCCGACGATTGCGGGCAGGTCCGGGGCTTGCCTGAAGACGATGGCTCCCGCCAGCACGATCAGCGCCGTGCCCGCACCTGACCAGATCGCATAGGCGACGCCGACAGGGATCGTGCGAAGCGCAAGCGACAGGAAGAAGAAAGCTGCCGCGAAGGCCACGCAGACCACGATTGTGGGAACGAGTCTCGTGAAGCCGTCGGAGGCCTTGAGGGAGGATGTGCCGATCACTTCGGCAATGATGGCGGCTGCGAGATAAAGATAGCTCATGAACGGGTCCGGTCCGGGCAAGAAATCAGCCCGCGCATGTTTGCGCAGGGCTGCCACAGTGTAACCGGACTCGAACGTCTACTTTATGAATGCGGCGGGCGGTACGCGAATCTTCGGGCCGGGAGCGCCATCGGAGACGCTCCCGCAGGCCGCTTACCAGCCGCCCTGGATGATGAGGCCGGTTTTTCCGTTGCCGGTCTGGTTGTAGTTGGTCGTGGTGTTCCTGCCGAACTGGAAAATACCCAGCGTGTTGTTGTTGCCGTCCTGCGAGGCCGTCGCGCTGTGGCCCGAGCCGCGCTGGAACACGCCAAGCGTGTTACCGCTGCCGTTCTGGCTGACATAGGCCGAGTTGCCGCTGCCGCGCTGATCGACGCGCGCATTGTTGCGGCGCTGCTGGATCCTGCCGATCGCGGCCAGCCCTTTCTGAAGTTTATAGGCCTTCTTGCCTTTCGGCTCGACGTGAATGGTCACGCTTCCGCCGGCCTGGGCTGGGGGAGCCGCGTATAAGGGAGCCAGCCCGAGCGCCAGCGTCAGAAACAATGCCTTGTATTGCCTAGTCATTCCATCTCTCCTTGAGCCTGGGCCAGGCCGCGCCCGGCTGCCCGCGCGCAGGGACGTCCCGGCGCAAGTTGCATTCAGCCATATTCCGAATTGCTTGCGTTTCAGCCATTCGGCGCCAAGCGCGTCGGGAACTCCGCTTGATCTTCGCGGTCAGGGATAACTTTCCCGGCGGCGGAGCGGCCGGGCGGTTCGACGCCGTCCGGCCCTTTCCGCCGAGCGCTTACAGCCAGCCTCCGCCGGCCTTCTTGACGCACTCGATCTCTTCGCCGTTCCACATCACCTTGAGCTTCGCGCGGTAGGAACCGCCGTCGCCGCCAAGTTGGATGACGCCGAGTTTGGCAGGAGCGTTCGGCCTCACGTCGAAGCCGCCTCCCTGATTGATTTTCGAGCTTCCGCTGCCGCCGGACTGGCTGACCTGTAGCTGATAATCGCCGCTGACCGCCCTGTCCGAGTAGACGACGCCCTGAAGCTGAACGCCTCCGCGCAACTCCTTGACCTGGATTTCGCAGCGGACTGAGCCATCGCCTGCCTGCGCCTTCATTCCGTCCTCACTGCCATGCCCCGCCAAAGCCATGACGCCAAGTCCAAGGGCCAGCGTCACGAATTTGCGGCCACGCGGAAATTTAGATGCCGTCATGTCCTATCTCCTTGCATGTTGGGCGGAGAGCGCCGGACCAGCGCCCTCCGCATTGCCTTCGCTTCAGGATCAGTCCTGAACGATGACGGACACGTTGCCTTTGCCGTATTGGGTGGCAGTGGCGCTGTTGTTGCGGCCGCCCTGGATGATGCCGATCGCGTTGCCGGAGCCGTCCTGGGTGGTGATTGCAGTGTGGCCGGAGCCGAACTGACCGACGCCAACGACGTTGCGGCGTCCGTTCTGGTACGTGTCGGCATAGTTGCCGCGGCCCTGCTGCCCAACTACTGCGCGGTTGCGCGAGCCGTACTGAGTGCTGACCGCCGTGTTACGGCTGCCGTTCTGGTAGATGTTCAGACGGTTGCGGTGGCCGCTCTGGCCCCCAGCTGCAGAGTTTTTGTAACCATACTGCTCGACATTCGCTTTATTTCCGCCTGCGTGAGCTGCAGAAACACTCAAACCGAATGCCAAAGCCAGTGCGCTTGTTACGAGAACGCGAGAAATCATTCCGGTGTACTCCCGTTTTTCTATCTAATGGTCAAACTCCTCTTGGAGCCGATAATGATTTTTTAAATCAATAGCTATGAATTCAATCTGATGCGCGCGTTTATCTTTTGTTTAAGTTTGTATCAAGGTGTGGGAAACGGGACGGAACAGTCTTCGCGGCGCCGTAAAAAGGATGAATGCGGGCGGATGCATCTATCGGCGTTGCGTTGGCAATGCCTGCACAGGATCCATGCGGACGAAACTGGGCGCCGGCCGAAGCGTCCTGCGTTACGGCCTCGGCAGAGGCGTTCATTCTGCAGGCTGAGCATCCCTTGAGCGCTTCTGGCGGCCAAACGCGACCTGCTCGCAGAAGGCGTCGAAACGCCTTGCCTGCTCCGCAAGGCTGAACCGCGCCCGCACGCGCTCAGCACCCTCCGACGCCAGCGCGGCGCGTATGGGTTCATTTGAAATCAGCCTGAGCAGGGCGGCGGCGATGTAGTCTTCGGTCGGCGCTGGCAGCAGCATGGCCGCGTCGCCGCTGACCTCGGCAAGACCGCCCCGCCCCGAAGTTATGACCGCAGCGCGCCCTGCGTGCGCCTCAAGAGCCGAGCGCCCGAAGGCTTCGAAGTAGATGGAGGGAACCACAGCGATCGCGGCGCGCTCGCAGGCGGTTTTCACCATTGCGAACGGTAACTGAAGCTGGATTTCGGCCCGCCCGCCAAGACCGGCCAGAGCTGCGCGGACGCAAGCCAGATAGTCCGGATGCGCGCCGGCTGCGGATAGAATGAAGCGTGCCCTCCAGCCGGGATGATGGGGAAGGACTCGTGCAACAGCGTGCGCCAATTCGAGCACGCCCTTCTCCGGCGCGCATCGGCCCGAATAGAGAATTTCCGGATCCCGGGCCGTGGCGGGCCGCCATGCCGAGAAATCGAGCCCGTTATGGACGACGCAGCCCGGGATATCCGCATCCGGCCACGCGTTGTTGAATGCGTCGGCGCAGGCATGGCTGACGTGAATTATCCCGGCAAGCTGCCTGTAGCGGAATCTGCGCGCGGCGCGGCGGATCGCAGCGCCCAGACCCGCATCCGCATCGAAGGTTTTCTGCACATTATGCGTATGCAGAATGACCGGCGCGCCGGGCGCGCGTAGCGCGATCGCCGCCGCTGTCGGCAGATGCTGCTGCACGACGATGATGTCCGGGCACAGCCTGCGGGCTTCGGCGGCGATGAAATTGGCGCGCCTGAAGGTCGCCGCGCGACGCGCTTCAGGTAATGCGCTCACCGGCATCTCCGCGAAAGGATCTTCGACGTGCTCGCAAAATATCCGGGTCCGGTCGCGGAACCGGCTGAAGTGAACGAGATCGCGTACGCAGAGGTCTATCGAAGTCGCCTTCGACACGCCGAAATACATGCCTCTCGGCATGACCTGGAAGAGCGTAAGCTCCCGCACTTCGCTTGCAAACTCAGGCGCGACGAGAGACATCGTTGCCTCGATAGCGGCGTTCGCCGTTCTTGTTGTCCATACGCCCGAAGCAAGCCGGTCGCTCGAAGGGCTGACGCAGCTTATATAAAATACACGCTAAAGTTGAAGAAGAAAAAGCACGCCATACACAAGCAGGGAAAAAGCGGCGCTCATTGCGTAAAAAAAATGCCGGCCAGCTTTCTTGCCAGCAGATACTGGAGCGGCGCAAAGAGAGCCGCTCCATTCCTACACCGAATTATTAGCGTTCAGTAGTGGCGGCGCCGGTGCAGCGTCATGGTATCGAGGTCGAAATCCCAGCGCAGATAGCCCGGCGAGACGGAGCGGTTATTACCCTGCCCTTCCCAGAAATCCACGGTGAGCCGGCGGAGCGTATATTCGCAGGTGATCTCGCAATCGTACCAGTTGCCGCCCGGCGTGCGAACCTGGTCGCCCCAGCGGCCATGGCGAACCGGGCCGGTCACGCTGGCCCCGCCGGTGCTCGCGTGTGCCGTCACATAGCGGTAGACGCCGCCCTCACCGCTGCGTTTGGCTTCAGCCTGTTCCGCCAAACCTGCCGCTGCGGCCAGTAACGCCGCACCGCCAAGCGCAATATTGAACTTGTGCCCCATTCTCTCATCTCCTTCATGGCGTGGTCCGCCATTCATCATACGCTTGTCGCACAATAAGGGCGAAATGAGGTGATTTTCAACCCAAATGCCCCGCGCCGGCCGTATGCCCGCTAGACCGTATCAGCCGCGCGCCTGCTTCGCGTTGCAAGCGCCGGGAGGCCCTGCTAAGCGGATGTCATGGAAATGCAGGGCAAGATCTTCGCTTATTGCGAACGCGGGCTGAATCCCGCCTTCTGGGCCGAACCGGTCAACGCGCTGACCAATCTCGGTTTCATCATCGCGAGCATTGCAGCGCTTGCCATGCTCGTCCGCAGGCCGGCGGGTGAGGCGAAACTCATGCGGCTCGTACTGATTCTCAACGTGTTCGTCATCGGTGTGGGCAGCTTCCTGTTCCATACCTACGCCACGCGCTGGGCCGCCGCCGCGGACGTCATCCCGATCGGCGTCTTCATGCTGATCTATCTGGGCTATGCGCTCCATGTCTTCGCAGGATTGCCGCTGCTTCTCACCATACCGGCCATCGGAGGCTTCGCCTATGTGATACAAGTTGCGGGCGGAGTCGACTGTGCGGCGCTCGGTCTGGACTGGGGCTTCTTCAGAGCCACCAATTGCCTCAACGGCAGTTTCGGTTATGTGCCTGCCCTCGCCGCGATGCTCCTGATAGGCGCATGGCTGGTCATTCGACGCCATCCCGCCGCGCCCTATATCTTCGGGGCCGGCCTCGTCTTCATCGTCTCCGTCGGTTTCCGCTCCGTCGACCGGATCTGGTGCAACCAGATCTCCTTCATGGACAAGGCGCTCGGCACGCATTTCCTCTGGCACTCGCTCAACAGCGTGGTGCTGTTCCTGCTGATTTTCGCGGCCGTGCGCTATGGAGGCCGGCGTGGGCGCGAGAGCTCGCCGAGCGCGGCGCGGCATGAGGCTCGGCATGTGTCTTGAATGCGGGCGGCCGCTGGCGCATAACGGCTCTGCGCGGACGTGGTGGAACCGGTAGACACACAGGACTTAAAATCCTGAGGGCCTGGCCCGTGCGGGTTCGAGTCCCGCCGTCCGCACCATTTCCTGTTTCTCGAGGTCTCAG
>CAYOUE010000144.1:0-8350 GCA_964407075.1 uncultured Hyphomicrobiaceae bacterium | reverse complement strand
TACCCGTTCACGCGCAATCTCATCGCTGCGGCGCAGCGGCTGCGCTTCGTGCAGCATCAGGGCGTCGGCTATCAGGACACGATCGACATGGACGCCTTGAGCGGGACTGGCGCGCGGCTCGCCATCACGCCCGCGGGCACGACCACCGGCGTCGCCGAGCACGCCGTACTGCTTGCGCTCGCCGTGCTGCGCCGCCTGCCCTTCGCCGACGCCGAGTTGCGGCGCGGCCGGTTTCACATCAATGCGCTGCGCCCGGTCTCTCGCGAGCTTTCGGGCAAGACTGTCGGCTATCTCGGCATGGGCCGGATCGGCCAGGCGGCGGCTAAGCGCTTCCGCGCCTTCGAGACGCGCGGGATCTACCACGATCCGCAGGTGAGGCTTGCGCCTGAAGACGAGGCGGAGCTGGGGCTTTCGGCGGCGAGCCTAGAAGTCGTCTTCCGTGAGGCCGACATTCTGACGCTGCACATTCCGCAGCTTCCGTCGACCCGCCATATCGTCAATGCGCGGACGCTGGCGCTGATGAAGCCCGAGGCGGTCATCGTCAACACCTCGCGCGGTGGCGTCATCGACGAGGCGGCGCTGATCGAGGCGCTGCAAACCGGGCGTATCGCCGGGGCAGGGCTGGACGTGTTCGAGAGCGAACCGCCGTCCCCGGACTCGCCGCTGATGGCGATGTCCAACACGGTCCTTACGCCGCATATCAGCGCCGGGACGCGGGACGCTTTCGAGACCAAGATGCGCGCCGTATTCGCCAATCTGCGCCGCTTCTTTGCGGGCGAGCCCCTGGAGAACGAAATTCCGCTTTCGAAGGCGCTCGAAGACCATCAGACTGGCGGCGTCGCTCCCTCTCGTTGAGGGGGAGCGAGATCGACATGCGTCCTGACCCTTCAGGCATGGGAGGCGGAAAGACATGATGCGCGCCGCAATGGCCGGAGCCGGAATGGTGAGCCGGCATCATCTGATCGGGTGGTCGCGCTGCGAAGGCGCGCAGATCGTCGCCATCGCCGATCCGTCCCGGGAGAACGCCGGGCAGCGCGCGGCGGAGTTCGGAATACCGAAAATCTACGCGGATACGGCGGAAATGCTCGACAAGGAGCGCCCGGATGCGTTGGACATCGCCGCTCCGCTCTCCGTGCATGGCGATCTTGTCCGGCTAGCGGCGGATCGCGGCGTCGATACGATGTGCCAGAAGCCGCTGGGGGCAACGCCCGAGGAAGCCCGCGCGACGGCGGAGGCCGCGGAGGGACGCATCCGGCTGATGGTTCACGAGAACTGGCGCTTCCGCCCGCATTACCGCCAGATCCTTCAGTGGCTGCGCGCCGGTGAGATCGGCGAGCCCCGCGCCTTCCGTCTCGATGTGCTCGGTTCGTCGCTGATTCCGCCGGAGGACGGCGGCCCGCCGCCCGGTCTTGCCCGCCAGCCGTTCCTCGCCGGAATGGAGCGGCTGATCGCGCTGGAGCTGCTCGTCCATCAGCTCGACACGCTGCAATGCCTGCTTGGTCCCGTCTCGGTGAAGACGGCGGCGCTCGACCGGATTTCCCCTTTCGTCATCGGCGAGGACACCGTGACGCTGCATCTGCGCGCCGGACCGGCCAGCGGCGTGCTGTTCGCCTCATGGGCGGCGAGGGGACAGCCTGCGCTCGCGGGCGACGGTCTGTTCATCGTGGGAACGGAAGGCGCCGTCGAACTTCGCGGAAGCCGGCTCACGCTTCACGGAACGAAAAGGATCGAAGAACGCGACATCGATTTGCCGTCGGATTATCAGTCATCGTATGATAATACTGTCGCACATTTCGTTCATTGCCTAAAAACTGGCGCTGCGTTCGAGACGCCGCCCGCAGTTCATATCGCGATTCTCGAAGCGGTCGGAGCAATCTACAGGTCAGGTGAAATTCAGGATCTTCAGGCCGGAGCGCGCCATCATTTCGGAGCCGCCAGCGGCGTGTAGAGGCAGCGGTCGGGCTTCAGATCGACGAGCGGCGTGCCGTCGAGACAGTCCAGCCCGCGCACCAGAACGGCCTGTCCGTCCAGCCCCTCGAACCTGACGATGGCCGTTCCGATAGGGTTGGGCCGCACTGGAGACCGCAGCGCGAACGTCCCGCGCGTTTTGCCGTCGTCACCGGGACTTTGCAAGACCAGATCGCGCCGGGAACGGTCCAGCCAGTAAAGAACCTCAAGACTTTCAAAGGCTTCGATACCCTTGAGCGCAGGCGTCCACGGCTCGAAAATCTCGATCCGGCAGACAGGTCCGTCCAGCCGCCCCTGGCGCGGACAGTCGAGCCGCGACGTCCAGGGCGTGCGGATGCGGCCGATGAATATGATCCCGGCGTCCATATGCTCCGGGAACGCGACGGCAAGCTCGTTGGCGCGGAGGTCTTCGTCAGCATCGGGCATCGGCGGATCGTCTCCTCGATACGTTGCAACACGTCTATATTCCGAAACAGGCCCCGCCGATCAAGGATTCCTCGACGGCTGCAAGGCGGCGAAACCACGCAGAAGCCGAGATCGGATCAGTTCGGCGGCCACTCCTGCGGCCAGCCCGGCTGCGACATTGACGAAGACGCAGGTCAAGGCCGTCAGACCGATGATGGCCAGACATGCCGGCCGCAGCATTGCGAGCCGGCGGATGCTCATGAGCTGGAACCCGGCGAAGGCGAGCAAGGCGGCAATGACCGGGGCGGGCGTGAGCGACAGCCATGCCAGCGCGTTCGGAGCCGCGAACAGACCGAGCGCAAGACACGCCGCGCCGAAGATGACCGGAGCAAGTCCTGTCCGCGCGCCCTGACCGTATTGCGCCGCCAGCCCTCCCGCGCCATGACACATCGGCATGGCTCCGAAGGGAGCAAGGAGGACATTCAGCCCGCCAGTGGAGAGGGCAAGGTTGCGGGGGCTTATGCGCCCGGCGTCCTTCGGGAAGTAGTCGGCTGCAATGGCCGCGGTCAGCAGGACCGCATTGGTTATTGTCAGCGCGAGTTGCGGCAGCACGCCGGTTTCAAGAGCTTCCACGAATGCCGATAGCGAAGGGAGCTGCAGCGTGGGCGGATGCCAGCCTGCCGCGAGCTGCGGGAGCGCCGCGGAGTCTGTGACAGCCGCCCACGTAACCCCGCAGGAGAGGACGATCAGACCGCCCGCCATCTGCAGACCTGTTCTTTGCAGGACGGCAAGAAAGCCGAGAACGGCGAGGCCAGCCCAGATCGCATCCCCCGCCAGACCGGCGCTGGTCACGATCAGACTGACGCCGAGGCCAAGCTGGACGCCGAACAGGATGGTTCGGGGCACGGCGCGCCGAAGATACTCGATAAGTCCGGCAGCCGCGAAGATCAGCAGCGCGGCGCCGATGATGAAGCCGCTCGCGCTGACAGCTGCAGCCGACATGCCTCCGGTAATGGCGAGCGCGGCGATCGCCTTCATCGGCTGCACCGGTACGGGGCGGCGGTATATGAGGCCGGTCGCGATGGCAAAAACGCCGAAACCGGCAAGCAGGCCCGAAGCGTCGTAGGAGCCGATCAGAAGCACGCCGATGACCAATGGCAGGAACGCGCCGAGATCGGCGAAGGCGCCCGAAACGTCTCCGATGACTTGCCCTGCCCGGCTTCGAACAGGTCTGGAGCGCTGCGGTGTTTGCCTTGCGGACATGGCCTTATGGTCCCGTCATTTTCGGCCAGAATATGTATGCAATCCAACCTGCCTGCATTCACGAGCCCCCAGCGGCAGCATTATGAAAAGTATTGCAGACTTGCATGGGCAACGAGAATAATGCAAGATTTGTTGAAAATTACACATCCCAACGTGCATATGGGAAATTATGCAGGATTTAGGGGAATCGTTCAGGCTGGCCTTCCAGCTGGTCATGTCAGGGAACGCCGATCTGATCGAGATCGTCGCCCTGTCGCTGCAAGTCAGCCTGACCGCGATGCTTTTTGCCTGCCTAATCGGACTGCCGCTCGGCGCGCTTCTGGCGATCAGCCGCTTTCGCGGCCGCGGCGCGGCTCTCGTGATCGTCAACGCGCTCATGGGTCTGCCGCCAGTCGTGGTCGGACTGCTGGTCTATCTGCACCTGTCGCGCGCCGGACCGCTCGGCTTTCTCGGCCTTCTCTATACGCCGACCGCAATGATTATCGCGCAGACAATCCTGATTACGCCGATCATCGCCGCGCTGTCCCGGCAGGTGCTTGAAGACCTTCATACCGAATATGCAGAGCAGTTCCGTTCATTGTCGGTCCCCGGCGGCACGGTCGTCGGCGCGCTGTTGTGGGACGGGCGCTATGCGCTGTTGACCGTGGCGCTCGCCGGGTTCGGCCGCGCGGTCGCCGAAGTCGGCGCGGTCATCGTCGTCGGCGGCAATATCGACCACCTAACACGCGTGATGACCACGGCGATCGCTCTGGAAACGTCGAAAGGCGACCTCGCGCTGGCCCTTGCGCTCGGCATCGTCCTGCTGGTCATCGCCATAGGCGTAAACGCCGCCGTCATGGCGCTGCGTCTGTCGGCGCAAAGATATGCTTATGCTTGAAAAGCCCGCCACAGCTAGACTTATCCCTGCCGGAACGGCTGTTGCGCAGGATTGCGCATTATTCCCGCTCCAAACCAGGGCGCTGACATTTGCTGCCGGAGACAAGGCTCTGATCGACAGTATCGACCTGACGCTGGATGCGCGGAGCTTTACGATGGTCATGGGGCCGAACGGCGCAGGAAAGAGCCTGCTGCTTCGTCTGCTGCACGGCCTTATTGAGCCGTCCGAAGGCGAGATCCGCTGGAACGGCGAACCGATGAGCGGCGCGATCCGCCAGAGGCAGGCGATGGTCTTTCAGCGCCCTGTCCTGCTGCGGCGCTCCGTCGCCGAAAATATCGACTTCGTCCTGCGGCTCAAGGGACGCGCCAGGCGCGAAAGGCGCGATGAAATCCTCGATCATGTCGGCCTTCTCGACCATGCCCGTCAACCTGCGCGCCTGCTCTCGGGCGGCGAGCAGCAGCGGCTGGCGCTGGCCCGGGCGCTGGTTCTGGATCCGGACGTCCTCTTTCTCGACGAACCGACGGCAAGCCTCGATCCGGCATCGGTTCTGATGATCGAAGATATCGTCACCACCGCGCACAGGGGCGGCACGAAGATCATTTTCGTATCCCACGATCTGGGGCAAGCCAGGCGACTGGGCGACGACATCGTTTTCCTGCATCGCGGAAGGCTGAGCGAACATACGCCTGCAGGGCGCTTCTTCGCGGCCCCTGCCTCGGAAGCGGCGAAAGCCTATCTCGAAGGACGCATCGTCCTGTAACAGACAACAAAGCGAAAAAGGGAGAAAAAGCATGAAACTCAGGCATCATCTGTTGAGCGCCGTCCTGATGGCGGCAGTCCTTGCGCCATCAAACGGAGCCGTCGCGCAGGATCAATCCATCATTGTCCAGTCGACCACCTCGACAGCCAACTCCGGCCTGTTCGATTTCCTGCTGCCCATGTTCGAGGAGAAGACAGGCATCAAGGTCAATGTCGTTGCGGTCGGTACGGGGCAGGCGATCAAGAACGCTCAGAATTGCGACGGCGACGTTCTTCTCGTTCACGCCAAGCCGGCGGAAGAAAAATTCGTGGCCGACGGCTACGGAACGAAACGCTCGGACCTGATGTATAATGACTTCATCATTGTCGGCCCGCCTTCCGATCCTGCCGGGATCGCCGGAATGAATGACGCCGAAGCGGCCTTGAAGAAGATCGCAGAAGCTCAGGCCGTCTTCGCATCCCGCGGCGACGATTCCGGTACGCACAAGAAGGAACAGTCTTTATGGAGCGCTGCCGGCATCGACATCAAGGCCGCATCGGGAAGCTGGTACCGCGAAACCGGTTCGGGGATGGGCGCAACGCTCAACACAGGCGTCGGCATGGGCGCTTATGTGCTTACCGACCGCGCAACATGGATCAGCTTCGGCAACAAGGGCGACTTCAATATCGCGGTTGAAGGCGATGACGACCTTTTCAACCAGTATGGCGTCATTCCCGTAGCCAAGGACAAATGCCCGAGCGTCAAGGCCGATCTGGCACAGACATTTGCGGACTGGCTGCTTTCGGCCGAAGGCCAGCAGGCGATCGCATCCTTCAAGGTGCAGGATCAGCAGCTGTTCTTCCCGAATGCGGGCGGATCTTCGTAAGGCAAAGAAGGCCGACGCCGCTATTCGTCATCCCGGAAACGCCCAAGGCGTTATCCGGGATCTCGCAAGGCATTTGGGAACAAGACCCCGGCCTGGCATCCCGGCCGTCCGGGCCGGCTGTATGCAATCAACCGGCAGTCCAACGAAATGACGGAGATCCCATGTCCCGACTTGCACTGCTATGTGTCGGTTTCATTCTTGTGGCAACGCCTGTGAACGCTGCGGATCCTATCAAGCTATACGCTGCGGGGAGCCTCAAGGCGGCGCTCGGGGACGTCGCCAGCAATTACAGCGCTGCTTACGATACACCCGTCGAGACCGCCTTTGGCCCGTCCGGCCTCTTGCGCGAGCGGATCGAGAAAGGCGAAACGGCGCATGTTTTCGCCTCGGCGAACATGAAGCACCCGAAAACGCTTGAGAGCCAGGGCAAGGGCGGTCCCGTTGCGCTGTTCGCGCGAAACAAGCTGTGCGCGCTGGCGCAGGAAAACGTGGCGGTGACGACGGAGACGCTGCTTGACGTACTGCTCGATCCGGCGATCCGCGTCGGCACGTCGACGCCAAAGGCCGATCCGTCCGGCGACTACGCCTGGCAGCTGTTCGACAAGGCCGACGCCATCCGCTCCGGCGCAGGCGAAACGCTGAAAGCCAAGGCGCTGCAGCTGACCGGCGGTCCTGACTCCGAAAAAGCTCCGGAGGGCAGCAACCAGTATGGCTGGGTGATGGAAGGCGGCAAGGCCGACATCTTCCTGACCTATTGCACCAATGCGGTGCTCGCCAAAAAGCAGGTCGCTTCGCTCAACATCGTGCCGGTTCCGCCAGCGCTGAGCGTCGGCGCGGATTACGGGCTGATCGTGCCTGACAAGGACAATGCTGCGGCGTGGCATTTGGCCATGTACATCCTTTCGCCGGAAGGCCAGACTGTGCTCGCCGATTACGGATTTGACGCTGCTGCGGTTCCGGCAAAGTAGGGATCATGATGCGCGCCCGCTTTTTCATTGCCTGCTTTCTCGCCTTGGCGGTCATCTGCGCCGGGCAGGTTTCGGCCGGACAGGTGACCGATTCCGGCGGG
The DNA here is from genome assembly GCA_964407075.1 of uncultured Hyphomicrobiaceae bacterium. Lineage (GTDB taxonomy): Bacteria > Pseudomonadota > Alphaproteobacteria > Rhizobiales > Rhodomicrobiaceae > JAHQVI01. Next base: position 1,143 of record CAYOUE010000144.1, on the reverse strand, counting down.
CGCACTGTCGCTGTTCCGGACACGATCGCCAAGGTCTACGCCGCCGGTCCGCCTGCCTCGATCCTGCTCTATGTACTGGCGCCGGACCGCATGACCGGCTGGCCGCGCGCGCCGCACGCCTATGAGCGGCCATATCTTGCAGAAGCCTATCGCGACCTGCCGGAAACCGGACGCCTGACCGGGCGCGGCGACACTGCGAATCTGGAAGTCGTCCTGCGCGACAGGCCGGATCTGATCTTCGATTTCGGGTCGATTCGCGATACGTATATTTCGCTTGCCGACCGCACGCAGGAGCAGACCGGCATCCCCTATCTGCTGATTGACGGCAGGTTCGAAAACACGCCTCAGGCGCTCCGGCTGATGGGCGGCGTTCTCGGCGTGGAAGAGCGCGCGGAACGGCTGGCCGCATATGTCGAAACGCTGTTCTCGGATATTGACGAGGCGCTTGCGCAAATCCCGGAGGACAATCGTCCCCGCGTCTATATGGCCCGCGGCCCTGCAGGACTGGAAACCGGTCTCCTGGGCTCGATCAACACCGAGATCATCGAGCGCGCGGGCGGCCGGAACGTCGCCGATCCGGGACCGGACGCGAATGTCAGGCGCGGTTTGACGCAGGTTTCGATCGAGCAGGTGATCGTCGCCGATCCCGATACGATCATCACCTGGGACCGCAACTTCTATGAGCAGGTCTGGACGAACCCGCTGTGGCAGGGGATCGACGCAGTCCGGCGCAAGCGTGTCTACCTCGCGCCAACCGCGCCCTTCGGCTGGATCGACAGGCCGCCTTCGATCAATCGCATCATCGGCCTCAAATGGCTCGCCGGACTATTCTATCCCGAGCGCTTCTCCTTCGACCTGCGCGAAGAAACGCGAAATTTTTACCAGTTGTTCTATCATGTCGATCTGAATGACGAGGATCTGGATCGGCTGATCGAATGGGCGAGCGGACGGCCATAAGGAGCGGATTCGCACCCGCTGCTCCGGCGTTGACCATCAGCGGGCTTTGCGTTGCGCTGATTGCGCTTGCCATGTTCACCGTCACGATCGGGCCTTATCCGCTGTCATTCGGTGAAATCCTGAGCGCCTTATGGCGCTGGCTCACAGGCGTAGCGGATCCTGCCAGCGAACAGATCGATACGGTAC
>CAYOUE010000143.1:0-8414 GCA_964407075.1 uncultured Hyphomicrobiaceae bacterium | reverse complement strand
CCCAGACCCATTCCGGCCGGTTGTCGCCGATCAGCGCGACCACGTCGCCCTTTTCAAGACCGAGGGCGGAAAAGCCGGCCGCCATGCGCGAGATGCGCCGCTCGCAATCGGCCCAGCTATACGCGGTCCAGATGCCGTAATCCTTTTCGCGCTGGGCAATCTCGTTCGGGAAGTTTTTTGCATTGTAGGCCAGCAGTTTCGGCAGCGTGTCATGTTGCATGACGTCGGCGAGCGAGGCAGACGCCTCAAGCCAGCCGATTTCATCTCCGGAGACATCGAGATGCGCGCTCATGCGTTCACCGCCTCGGCGGGCTCCGCCTCTTCGAGTTCGGCGAGAAACTCGTCCTCTTCGCCCAGATAGGCCCGCTTCACATGTTTGTTGTTCATCACCTCGGCCGGTGTTCCCGCGGCGATCACCTTGCCGAAATCCAGCACGATGACCCGGTCGCTGAGGTCCATGACCACGCCCATATCGTGCTCGATCATGACGACGGTGATGCCGAATTCCTGATTGAGATCGAGGACATAGCGCGCCATGTCCTCCTTCTCCTCCAGATTCATGCCTGCCATCGGCTCGTCCAGCAGGATCAACTCCGGCTCGATGGCGACAGCGCGCGCAAGCTCCACCCGCTTGCGGTAGCCGTACGAGAGCGTGCCCGCAGGCTCGTTGCGTACGTCCTGGATTTCAAGGAAGTCGATGATTTCCTCGACACGCCGACGGTGCTCCAGCTCCTCTTTCTGCGCCCCGCCGAACCAGTAGAGCATTCCGGTCAGGAAATTGTTCTTAAGAAGATGATGGCGGCCGACGAGGATGTTGTTCAGCACGCTCATATGGCCGAAAAGCGCAAGATTCTGGAAGGTTCGCCCGATACCTAGACGGGCGCGGTCGTTGATGGATCGCCCGAGAATGGATTTGCCGCGATAGAGGATTTCGCCTTCATCAGGCCTGTAGCGCCCCGAGATGCAGTTCAGCATCGAGGTCTTGCCCGCGCCGTTCGGCCCGATAATGGAAAAGACCTCGCCCTTTTCCACGTGGAAGCCGACATTGCTCAGGGCGCGCACGCCGCCAAAGCGCACCGAAACATTGCGCACATCGAGCAGATACTCGCTCCGGCCGGCCATGCGGTCCAACGCGACCTCCCAGTAAGCCCCGCATCATGCTGCGGCGCTCTTTTCGTTTTAAGGACCGGCTCATTGGACGGCCGGCCTCATTGCGACTTTATCTTATGAGCGGGAATTATCCATCAGAGTGTTGCGAGAGTTTTGCAAAAGCGTCATCTTCTGAAAAAAACCGGAACCCGCTTTGCGCAGTTTTTCCGAAGCGGTGTCCTGACTGGAAGGAAAGGCTCATGCAGGGCGAAGCCGCCGACGCAAGCGCTTGTGCGCGCGCCGCGCATGGGGCGGATCAGAACTTGCTCGCGCGGGACGCTGACGCAACTTCCGGCGTAGGCGCGGATGCGCTTGCCATGATCCAGGCCGGGCTGGACAAGGTTGACCAGGGCATTTCGATTTTCGACGCCGGGCTGAAGCTGGTTTTCTCCAACGAACGAATGCATGAACTGCTCGATCTCCCCGAGCGCCTTATGCAGCCGGGCGCCGATTTCGAGGATATCATCCGCTACAATGTGGAGCGCGGCGAATACGGCCTGGGCGACGCGGAAGAAATGGTGCGGGACCGCGTCGCCGTCGCACGCCAGTTCCGGGCCCATACGCTCGAACGCATAAGGCCGAACGGCGTCGTCCTCAGCATTTCCGGCTGGCCGCTCCCAAGCGGCGGCTTTGCGACGATCTACACGGATATCACCGAACAGCGCCGCCGCGAACTCAGCCTCGAAAGTCGCCTGCACCGCCAGACAGAAGATCTGCGCCGCAGCGAGGAGCGATTGCGGCTGATCGCTAACGAAGTGCCCGCAGGGATCGCATATCTCGATAGCGAGCAGACGTTCCGCTTCGTCAACAGACGATTCGCCAGCGCCTACGGATATGGGCCTTCCGATCTCATCGGAAGGCTTCCCGAGCATATCCTCGCTGCCAGGACGATGACCGCCGTGCGGCCCTATTTCGAACGCGCCGTTGCAGGGGAAGCGCTCGATTTCGACCTCGAAATCGACTTTCCCGACGGGCGCACGCTCGACACCCGCACTTTTCTGCGCCCGGAGCGCGAAGGCGGCGGCGAACGCGGCTTCTATGTGCTCACAATCAACATCACACGCCAGAAACAGGCCGCAGCGGCGCTTCTGCGCGCGCAGAAAATGGAGGCGCTCGGCCAGCTTTCTTCCGGCATCGCGCATGATTTCAACAATCTGCTGACGGTGATACTTGGCAATCTCAAGCCTCTGGAGCCGTATATCGGCGAGGACGCCCGCGAGGATATGCTCGCGCCTGCGATTCGCGCAGCGCGGCGCGGGGCGGATCTGACCCGGCGTCTGCTTGCTGTCGCGCGCCGCCAGCCGCTGGAGCCTGCGCCCGTGGACATCGCCGAAACCGCACACAGCATCGCCAAGCTCGTAAAGCCTTCACTGCCCGACGACGCAGTGATCGAGGTTACATCGAGCCGGGAGCCCTGCTTCGGCTTCGTCGATCCGGCACAGCTCGAAACCAGCCTTCTCAACCTGGCCGTCAACGCCCGCGACGCGCTGCGGCCGGGCGGACGCATCTCAATGTCCGTGACGCCATGCCGGCTGGAGAGCGCAGAAAGCGCTTCGCTCGGCCTCACCTCGGGGGACTATGTCGAGGTGCGCGTGACCGACAATGGCGTCGGCATGACTCAGGCGGTCATGGACAAGATTTTCGATCCGTTCTTCTCGACCAAAAACCATCATGACAGGTCGGGTCTGGGGCTGACGATCGTTCACAGCTTTGTGCAGGATTCCCAGGGCGCCATCCGCTTGACCAGCAGGGAATATGGCGGCTCGGAATTCCGCCTGCTGCTGCCGGCCTGCGCGCCTGGCGCTCCGCCCCCCGAAATTCCGCCCGTTAGCTTGCCGGACCAATTGCGCGAGGGCCTCGTTCTGCTCGTGGACGACGACGAGGAAGTGCGCAGCGTTCTGCGGCGCGATCTTCTGGCAATGGGCTGCCGGCTGATCGAGGCGCGCACTGCGCCGGAAGCATTCGAGTTGATCGGGACGGTGGACGGCATCCGGCTGGTCCTGAGCGACATTGCCATGCCCGGCGCCTATTCCGGTCTCGAACTGGCGCGCAAAACCGCCGAGACCCGTCCTGACATAAACGTCATTCTGATGACCGGTTTCGGGCGCGAGGGGCTGGGCGAACCCTCCGCCGGACTGCGGATCCTGCAAAAACCCTTCGGCCGTAACAGCCTGATGCGCGCATTCCGGGACGCTTTCCCGTCATGACGGGCGCTACGGGAGCGAAACCGGGCGGAGCGCGCATCTATCTTCTGGAAGACGACGCCGATGTCGCAGCCACTTTCGCCCGGACGCTCCGGGAGGAGGGTTACGATGTCGAGATTTTTGCAGGAATAAGCGGGTTTGCAAGACGCGTCGCGGAGGCCGCGCCCGAGCTCTGTATCGTCGATCTCGGCTTGCCGGACGGCGATGCGCTGCCTCTGCTACGCAACGTGCTGGCGCAGGAAGGGCTCGCGACGATCATCGTGACCGGGCGCGGCGGTCTCAGCGACAAGCTGAAAGGGCTGAACGAGGGGGCGGACGATTATATCGTCAAGCCCGTCGAGGCGCTCGAACTGGCCGCCCGCGTCCGCACCGTACTGCGACGGACCGGCGCGCAGCGCGCGCGGGGCGCAGGGCGGCAGGACTCCGACAAGGCGGAATTCGCGGGATGGCGCGCCGATTTCGCCAACTTTCAGCTGATCTCGCCTGAAAAGGAAGTTGCCACATTGAGCCGCGCCGACGCCCAGCTTCTACGCGCCTTTCTCGAAGCGCAGGGCCGCGTGCTCACACGCGACTTCCTGCTCGATCTCTGCGCGATCGAGGGAGAGGAGAATTTCGATCGCGCCATCGACGTGCGCGTCTCGCGCCTGCGCAAGAAACTGAAGGACGACCCGCGGAGCCCGACGCATATCCGTACCGTTTACGGCGCTGGCTACGTTTTCGCCACGCCTGCCGTATGGTTGTGAGCAGGCGAATTGACAAAGCGCAGCGTTTCTCTAAGCAATGGAAGAGAAGCGGTCTGCCGGAAGGATCGGCACCAGCGATGGCTTCATCATGTCCGCAATTATCGAGAAATTGAGATCGGCAGGCGTTACGCCCGTGATCCGCACTTCGACGGAGAAGTCCGCGCGCCGGGCTATCGAAGTCCTCGGCGCTGAAGGCTTTGCCGTATTCGAGGTTACGCTGACGACCCCGGGCGCGCTGGCGATCATCGCGGAGTTGGCCAATCGCCGGGAAATCCTGGTTGGAGCGGGAACCATCCTGTCAGCACGGCAAGGTGAGCAGGCACTTGCGGCCGGCGCTGAATTTGCGGTCTCCCCGGCTTTCATCCCCGGACTGGCCGAACTCTGCCGCGAGGCGGGAGCGCCTCTCGCGCTCGGCGCAGCGACGCCCACAGAAGTCCTGCGCGCGCATGAGGCCGGCGCGGATTTCGTCAAGATCTTTCCCGCGCGCCAACTCGGCGGGCCCGGCTTCATCAGGGCTTTGCGCTCGATCTACCCGCAGATCGCCTTCATGCCGACCGGCGGGATCGATCCGCCCGACATCTTGCCGTATTTCGCGGCGGGCGCTGCGTGTCTGGGCATGGGCGGAAATCTCGTCAACGATGCAGCGCTGGACGCCGGAGACGAGGGTGTGATCCGTGAAGCGGCGCGGGCTGTGCTGGCGGAGGTTGCGAAACGATGAGCGTCTCGCCCGATATCGTCTGTCTCGGCGAACCCATGACGGAGTTCGTCCGCATCGGCGACGGGGACACCTATCGGCGCGGCGTCGGAGGCGACACTTCGAATGCGGCGGTCTCGGCGGCGCGCCAGGGCGCGTCGGTTGGCTATGTCACCGCGCTCGGTACAGACCGCTTCGGCGATGCGATCGTCGATTTCTGGGGCCGCGAGGGCGTCGACGCCTCGGCGGTGATCCGTAATCCCGATGCTTCGACCGGCATCTATTTTGTCGATCCCGATCCATCGGGCCGCTTCTTTACCTATTACCGCAAAGGCTCCGCAGCCAGCCTGCTTTCGCCTGAGCAGTTGCCGCTCGCATATCTTGCGGGCGCCAAGGTCCTTCATGTCAGCGGCATCACGCTCGCCGTGTCGGAGCCGATGCGCGCCAGCGCCGTCGAGGCCATGCGCGCGGTCGCGGCTGCAGGCGGGGCGGTTTCGCTCGACACCAATCTGCGGCTCAAGCTGTGGTCCGCACTGGAAGCGCGCGCCGTCATACACGCAGCGATGGCTTATGCGCGGATTATCATAACCAGCCTCGACGACAGCGCCACGCTTACCGGGCTTTCCGAGCCCGGAGAGATCGTTGAAGCCTATCGGGCCAACGGCCCGGAGATTGTCATTGTCACGATGGGAGCGGACGGTCTTCTGATCGAAGCGGGCGGTGTGCGCGCGGCGATTCCTGCTCATCCCTCGACGCCGGTCGACTCCACCGGCGCGGGCGACAGCTTTGCCGGAGCGTTCCTCGCCTATTGGCTGGAGACTGGCGATCCTATGGAGGCGGCGCGCCGCGCTGCGCATGTCGCGGCCATCACCGTCTCCGGCTATGGGGCGACGGCGCCCATTCCCCGGCGCAGGGAAATCGTCGGCTGACGGAGCAAGGCGGAGGGAACAGGAGGTGAACCGGGCCGGGTATGCCGGAGGCTGTTTGGTTTTGACTCAGGCGGCTGCGCGCAAGCAGAAAATGGTGGAGGCGAGAGGAGAATCCTGGAACTGGAACCTGCCGGTTGGGTTGGCGGGCGGCAACCGGTAAGCAAAAATGGTGGAGGGGGTTGGATTCGAACCAACGTAGGCATAGCCAACGGGTTTACAGCCCGTCCCCTTTAGCCACTCGGGCACCCCTCCAATGACCGGCGCGGGGGAAGCGCGGATCCTGCCGCGCAGATAGTCCTTCCACAGAACCGGGATGCGGGTAGATAACATTCAATCGCTACGGATGCAATGCGCCTCGAAGCCTGATATGGCGTGTTCCGCCGGGATTTTTAGAGTCGGCGAGGCGCAGCCGCCCGAGGCTGCCTCCAGTGGAGCCGTAATGAAACGCAAGCATTTCAAGGCCTCGATGCGCGCGCCCGGGGATAGTCGCGGGCGCAGCCGCAGCCGAAGCACCGGTGACATTGTCCGGATATATGGTTTGCACGCTGCAGCGCAGGCCCTGTCCAATCCCCAGCGTCTTATCCGCAGGATCTACGCAACGCCCAATGCCGTCCAGCGGCTCGCTGCCGCTTTCAGGCCCGGACTGCCGGACTTCACCGCCGTCACCCCGAAAGAACTGGACCGGATGCTGGGCGGAGAGACCGTGCATCAGGGCGTGCTGATCGAGGCTTCGCCGCTTCCCGAAACCGGCCTGACGGACCTTGCCGGCGCACGCTTGCTCATCGTACTCGACCAGATCACCGATCCTCAGAACGCCGGAGCCATCCTGCGCTCGGCCGCCGCATTCGGCGCGCACGCGCTTGTCATGACCGCGCATCACAGCCCCCCTCTCGAGACGGCGCTCGCCAAAGCGGCGTCGGGCGGCCTCGAACTGGTGCCGGTGGTACTGGTTCCGAACCTCGCCCGCTGTCTGGCCGAACTGGGCGACATGGGATTTGTCCGGCTAGGTCTCGACTCAGGCGGCGATACGCCTCTGGAGCAGGTCGACGCGCCTGACCGCCTCGCGCTTGTGCTCGGCGCGGAGGACAGGGGCCTGCGCCGGTTGACGCGCGAGAATTGTGACGCGATCTGCGCCCTCACGGCCTTCGGCGCGATCGTCAGCCTCAACGTCTCGAATGCCGCCGCAGTCGCGCTCCACCACATGGCGCATAAAATGCGAAACCGCCCAGGGGATTAGCCCGGGCGGCCGAAGTATTTTTCCGCAGTGGCGGGACGTCAGCGATATTTGCGCGCGTGACGGTCATCCTTGTAGGAGTCGTGGTAGCGATGGCAGCCCTTGCGGCCATGAAGCTCGTCCGCGATCTTGGCGATCGTGTTGAACGGCCAGTCGTGGCGGTGGCATTTCTTGCCGACGATCGCATCGACGATCAGATAGGCGCCGACGCCGATCGCAACGGCGCCGCCATCGGCTTTGGCTTCATTGGTCGGGGCGCCGGCCATGACAGCCGCCATGGCGAGAGCTGCGGTTGCAGTAGCGAGTTTTTTCATCAGTCCCTCCGTCTCTAGGATGCCATGCAGGCTAACAGCAACTCATTGCCTGCGAAAGCTGTAAGCTCAGTTATATCAATGAATTTGCTTAACAAGCCTTACTCTTTCATGAACGGTTTCGGCGCCGCCTTGCAGGCGCGCGCGTGCGGCTCAATCGCAATAAAGTTCGCGCGCGCATTTCCGGTAACGCGACTCGCAGACCAGGTCGTCGAAACGATTATAGTAGCAATCGCCGCGCACCCATCGGCAGCGGACAGGTCCTTTTGCGCAGCGGCCGCGCGCACGGGCCTCGCCGCTGAACGCGCCATATCCGAGTATGCCGAGCGCTAGACCCGTCGCAAATGCCTTGTTCCGGCCTTTCTTGGCTTCCGCCGCGTCGTAGCCGACGGCAGTTACGCAGACCGTCAGCAGGAGCGTCAGCAGCGCAGTAGTGATCGACTTCGCCATATCCGTCTCCATCTGCTGCGCGAAACCGGAGGCCGAGACCCCTGTCCGCGTCTTCGAAGGTTGAAGACGGGATGTTAACGCGCAGGCTCTGAAGCTGTGCTTAAATGGAAGGCTAAAATTCTCCGCAACGCCGCTTATCTTAAGGCGGTAGAGTTTGCGCATGGAGACAAGCTGGGAACGGCCGGAAATTCATGGATTGCACCAGAAGACGCAATCCGGTAGTCACATCGGTGATGTTCGGATACTTCCGTGACCGTGAAATCATGATGTCCGGAAGACCGCAGCACTAAGGCAGGACCATCCGGAGCCGGCTTAGCTCAGTTGGTAGAGCGGCTGATTTGTAATCAGTAGGTCGGGAGTTCGAGTCTCTCAGCCGGCACCAATAAAATCAAAGAGTTCCCTCATTTTTGATGGAATTTGCGTCGTTCTGTGGCCCATGCGTGGCCCAAATCACGCTTTAAAATAGGGCTTTCTTCTAATTGATCGCGTTCCCCAGCTTCTTCCGATCGGGAGCCCGTATCAAGCCAGTGTCCTATTCAGCTACTCCAAGGTTCGAAATCTTGTGTGCCCTTCGCAAATCCATGTCAGCACTATGCCCTCAAATGAGCGACAGTTTCGTAATGCGTAGGTCGGGGGTTCGAGTCCCTCTTGCGGCACCATCATAATTCGTAACGCATTGATTTTGATTACGTTTTTGATT
>CAYOUE010000142.1:0-8531 GCA_964407075.1 uncultured Hyphomicrobiaceae bacterium | reverse complement strand
GCCTCGCGGGCGAGCTTGGCCTCGGGCATGTTGGTCATGCCGATGACGTCGCAGCCCCATTGCCGGTACAGGTACGATTCCGCACGCGTGGAGAATTGCGGCCCCTCCATCGCCAGATAGGTGCCGCCGCGCTGATGGTCGATGTCCTCCGCTTTCGCCGCCGCCTCCAGCCTTTCGTGAAGGCGGGGGCTGACAGGATCGGCCATAGCCACATGCGCGACGCAGCCCGGACCGAAAAAGCTTTTTTCGCGGGCGAAAGTGCGGTCAATGAACTGATCGACGAGCACGAAATGTCCCGGCGCGAGATGTTCGCGGAACGACCCGCAGGCGGACACCGAGATCAGGTCGGTCACGCCCGCACGCTTCAGCGAGTCGATATTGGCGCGGTAGTTGATCGCCGACGGCGGCAGCGTGTGGCCCTTGCCGTGGCGCGGCAGGAAGACGATCGGCAGCCCGGCGATCTCGCCATAATGGAGGTCGCTCGACGGCTCGCCCCACGGCGTCGCCATTGGCTCCTGCCGTCGGTTTTCGAGGCCGGGCAGATCATAAAGCCCCGAGCCGCCCAGAATTCCCAACACCGCTTTCGTCATGCCCAGCCTTCCGCGTTCATCTTGTTTCAGGGTTTACAATACGCATTGGGATGGGGGGCAAAAGCGTTTTCTGTGGTTTTTCTTTGCTATTCCATTCAATGACGTTTGAACGGAATAACTTCTGCGCTGGCTGAGGTCGCATTGCGGGGTTCGCTTTGGCGTTCCTTAAGATGTACCACCTCACCTGCTGGTCGATTAAACCAACCTGGCGGAAGATTCGTGATATTTTCAATATCGCCCGCGTGCATTGTGAACTCTACTGCTAAAAGGTCAGCCTTTGTCCGTATACCAGAACTTATAATAAGGTTCATCGCCTCAGCGAGAAGGCGTGGTGAAGGAACATCCCATTCTAAATCGAGCGGTTCACCTTTCGACCACCCTTTTGCAGAATAAAGTTTATATAAGTGAGTGGCGTGGTCACTCGGAATTAGTTCAAGATCATCGAGCCGTTTTATTTGCGCTTTGATTGATACGCGCCAGCGTTCCTTTAGAGATAATAGAGACGCTAGCGAAGGTCGCATTACTTCTAGCGGATAGGTTGTCGACGGCAGCAAAAATGCACTAGCTAAACGAAATGCTTGTGCCTCGATAAACTTGAGATCCCTTTTAAATTGCTCATCAGTTACCTCCCTATGAAGTACAACGTGCGCAAGTTCATGTGCTGCATCCATTTGGCGCCGCGGGAAGGCCATTTTGTCGGTAGCAAGCAGAATATGCGGGCGATTCTCCTGCCTCGACCAAGCGCATAAACCGTCGAGTTTAGAAGTTCCCATTTCGATACAGCTAACGATACAGCCAATCCGTTCTAACAGGGCAACGACATCCGTGCACGGCCCCTCGCCGATCCCCCAATGATGACGTAAATCAAGCGCAATACGCTCAATATCTTCATCTCTGAGCTGCCTGTAGGAGGCACCGCTTAAGACGTCAGGTATATCTATTAAAGGAAAATCGACGTAATGCTGAAGTATACTACTAGCCTCAAGCAACCACCTCATTTGAGAAGACTGGTAATCTAAATCTCGAACCAAATTGGAAGATAACGACCGCTTAAACATCGGATGTTCAACGTCGAATACAGGACGCAAGAAATATTCTCTACGTACACGTAACTCACTCGCAAGAATAGCTAACGCCGCGTCATCCGGCGCGCTTGTCCCATCTTCCCAACGACTTACAGTGCTTGCATTTACGCTCAACAGTCGTGCCAGTGCCGACTTACTAGAGATCCGGCGTGCAGCTCTAGCTTCTGCAAGCCGCTCCGGAACGAAACCTGGGGTCCCTACACGCATAATTCTACCTCCCTGCTGAGTCGCATCTGTGCAGGGGCTGATTAAGTCTCACCCTCGGTCTTGTCCTTCGTTTGTCCGACTTCTCGCGGCTGAAATGGAATTACGTTTTTCTTAAGGGAAACAGAAGCGCGGACCTCTGGAAGATGCGTAAGTGGAAGATCCAGCATGCGGCTAGGTTCATCCCGTTCCCCAATTGCAAATTCCTCAAAAGACTCATGGAAAAGAAAGCTGGTATAGCTGGCATCCACAACCCCAACTGCCAACTCCTTTATCTTCCCCGCCTTTTCTCGATCTCTAGCGAATAACAACATCGCAAATATATCTCCGACTTGCGGCCCACTGTCGTCAAAATCAAAGCGTGGCGTGAGATGGTAATTGAGCGAGACCGCAGCAAGTCGTGATTTATTTTTCAACGGTAAACTGCCTGGTTCCGGTGCTGCAGCAAGTCCCAAAATCACTCCTTTCCCATCATTTTTAAATCTCATGAAAGGCTGGAAGATCTTGAGATCTGTGTCCGGAAGAATCCCACTATCCAAAGCTTTGCCGCCGTGCAACTGACATACTTCCTCGAAGCCTTGCTCCATCATTCGAAAGCGTGCCTGCCCCTCAAGCTCTCTAGACCGCTTCTTATCGAGCCCTGATCCATCTCGAACCATCTCAAAAGCTTTTAGCGCAGCTGCTGGAAGGCAATCGTCAAGGTCCAGGATCAATTCTCTATTTAACACACGCGCTAATTCGGGTTTGATCGGCGTCATTGGATCATCTCATTAAATTTGCACAATAGCTGATTTATCATCAATATTTTTGCGTAAAGCAAGAATTTTTTAGATTTGTTTGCACACAAAAGAATCGATAGCACGCTAAGCCTGTTTAGAGCACAGCGCAACTCGGGACAAAACTATCGTCAGTCCCCAGATTTTCGTTTCACTATACTGGCTGCGCGCTGTACGGGTAAATCTGCTGTCGACACCGGGTCAGCGCCGCCGCGGGGGCACGACGTCCTTGAAGGCGTCGAAGGACTTCCAGGCCGGTTCCACCGACGCCACGCCCTCACATGGCAGATATTGCGACGGCTCGCCGGTCCCGAGATCGGGGATGTAGCGTGGGCAGTTCGGGAAGATGTGTTCCGGCGCGACCTTGACGATCATCTGCGCGCCAGGCAGTTCCCGGATCATCGGATCGTCCGCATGGAGCGTCGCCCGGCCGTTCACGCGCAAACGCTGCGGCTTCGCCCCCATCGCGATGAACAGCAGGCCGACCTGCGGGTTCGCGCTGATGTTGCCGAGGCTCTTGAACATGCCGTTGCCGTCATAGTCGGGGAAGATCAGCAGGTCCGGCGCGGGGACCTTCACGAAGCCGGGCGGGCCGCCCTTGAACGAGCAGTCGGGACGGCCTTCGCTGTCCGCCGTGGCGAGGAAGAAGAAGCCCTGGCTCTCGATGAACGCCTTGTCGTCATCCTTGAAACGGTCGCGCCACAGCCTCTCGACGAGGCGGTCGGCAAGGGGCCGCGATCCGAACCGGTCCTGAAGCTCGCGGTTGCCGTCATGATACATGGGCATGACGCGGTCTTTCGTTCTTGTTGTTTGAGGAAGCATAAATCAGCGTACGGAGCGGTGCAACGGCGTTGCGATTGGCGTGAGGAAGGTGCGGCCGCTCACCTGCCTGCCATATGGCGACGCATAGCTCGCGAATGAAAAAGCCCCGCTGAAGCAGGGCTTTTCGCATCATTATGATCCGGTTAGTAGCCGAAATCCCACTTTCAATGGGACTTCGGATGATGATCGCTCAATGTGGAGTGCGCCGCCACAATGTCCGCTTGGACAGGTAAAGCAGCAGCGCGAAGATCGAGAGATAGATCATGACGGACAGGCCCATCTTCTTGCGCTCTTCCATGGTCGGCTCGGCGGCCCACATCATGAAGGCGGTCAGATCCTTCGCATAGTTCTCAACGGTGGCCTCCGTCCCGTCTTCATACGGCACCATGTCAGGATAGAGCGGCTGGGGCATGGCGATCTGATGCCCGGGGAAATAGTCGTTGTAGTAAAGGCCCGGCAGGAGATTGAAATCCTCCGGGGGAGTGTCCCTGTAGCCGATCAGCAATGCGTACAGATAGTCCGCGCCCTGCTCCTGATAGCCGGTCAGAACATCCTGCGCCCAGTAAAACGGCTCGACATACCAGGAGTTAGCGCCTGCAATGGCGCGAGCCTTCGCCATCACGGAGAGGTCCGGTGGGATCGCGCCGCCATTGGCGACAGCTGCCGCCTGCTCATTGGGATAGGGCGACACGAACTTGTCAGCCGGGGTGCCTGGCCGTTCGAACATCTCGCCGTCCTCGTTCGGGCCGTCGCGAACGAGGGCTTCGGCGGCGAATTCGCGCATCCGGGCTTCGGAGAATTCCGGCCCGCCCGGCTCCGAAAGATTGCGGTAGTAGAGCTGGCGCATCCCGTGACAAGACGCGCAGACATTCTTGTAGACCAGATAGCCGCGGCGAAGCTGCGCGCGATCGAAATAGCCGGTCATACCGCTGAAGGTCCATTCCTGGCGCGGAATGTCGATCGCCTCGCCGGCGGCGCGGGCTGGCTCTGCGAAAGATGAAGCGGCGGCGAGCGCAGCCGAGCAAGCTACGGCGGCACCGATTTTGCGCATGGAGATGAATGTGCTCATGTTCCCGCCCCTCATCTAGCGTTTCTCGGCCGCGGCTGGAACCGGCTGCGGCGTCCGGCCCCCGCCGCCTTCGCTTCCGAAAATCGAATCGGCGATGGATTGCGGTTTCGGTTTCGGCGTCTCGATGATGCCCACCACCGGCATCACGACCAGGAAGTGGATGAAATAGTAAGCCGTGAAAATCTGCGCCGCGATCAGATATCCGCCTTCCGCGGGCTTGGAGCCGACATAGCCCAGCGCGAGGCAGGTTATGACGAACAGCCAGAAGAACCATTTGTAGATCGGACGGTAGCGGGTCGAGCGCTCCTTGGCGGTGTCGAGCCAGGGGATGAAGAACAGCACGATAATCGCGCCGAACATGGCGATCACGCCGCCGAGTTTGGACGGTATTGCGCGCAGGATCGCGTAGAAGGGCAGGAAATACCATTCAGGCACGATATGCGGCGGCGTCACAAGCGGGTTGGCCTCGACATAGTTGTCGGGGTGGCCAAGATAGTTCGGCATATAGAAGATGAAATAGGCAAACAGGATCGCAAAGATCGCGATCGCGAAGCCATCCTTGACCGTATAATAGGGATGGAACGGAATCGCCTCTTTCTTCGGATCGCGCAGATCGACGCCTGTCGGGTTGTTGTTGCCCGTTACGTGCAGCGCCCAGACATGCAGGAAAACCAGCCCGACGATCACGAATGGTAGCAGGTAATGGAGGCTGAACAGCCGGTTCAGCGTGGCGTCGTTGACGGAAAACCCGCCCCAGATCCACTGTACGATGGCCGTGCCCAGGCCGGAGACGATGGAGTCGAGCGAAGAGAAGAGGTTGGTGATGACCGTCACCGCCCAGAAGCTCATCTGTCCCCAGACCAGCGAGTAGCCCATGAAGGCGGTCGCCATCATGGCCAGAAGGATCAGGACGCCGATGATCCAGAGGATTTCGCGCGGCGGCTTGTAAGAACCGTAATACAGCCCGCGGAAGATATGGAGGTAGACGGCGAGGAAGAACATCGAAGCGCCGACCGCGTGCGTATAGCGGATCAGCCAGCCATAATTGACGTTGCGCATCAGATGCTCGATGGAGTCGAACGCCATCGCCGGATCGGGAACATAATGCATTGCAAGCACGATGCCGGTCACGATCTGGACCAGAAGGCAGAAAGCGAGAATGGCGCCGAACGTCCACATATAATTCAGATTTCGCGGCGTGGGGAAATCCAGAAGGTTGTCATGCGCCGCGCGCACGAGCGGGAGACGGCTGTCAAGCCACCGCGTGAAGGCCGTTTTCGGCTCATAATTCGATTGATGCGCCATGATGATGTCTCTTCGGACTAACCGATTCTGATTCTGCTGTCGGATACGAATTCGTAGGGTGGGACTTCCAGGTTGGTCGGCGCAGGGCCTCTTCTGATACGGCCGGCCGTGTCATATGCCGATCCGTGGCAGGGGCAGAACCAGCCGCCATACTCGCCGCGCTCGTCGCCCACTCTCTGCCCCTTGGGAATGCAGCCGAGATGAGTGCAGATGCCGATAGCGACGAGCCACTGCTCGTAGCCTTCCTTGGTGATCGCTTCGTCGGTCGCAGGCAGTTCCTGGCTCGCGCCCTGGACTCGCGCAACCGGATCCTTGAGTTCGCTCAAATCGACGGAGCGCGCGGCCTCCACTTCCTCCGGCGTGCGGTTGCGGATGAAGACCGGCTTTCCGCGCCACATGACCGTGATAGCCTGCCCCTGTTCGATCGGCGCAAGATCGACCTCGATGCTCGCAAGCGACAATGCCGTTGCGTCCGGGTTCATCTGGTCGATCAGCGGCCAGATCATCGCTGCAGCGCCGACGCCTGCGAAAGCAGTAGCCGCAACGTGAATGAAATCGCGCCGGTTGACTGGCTCATCCGTAGTCGAGGCCATAAGCGTGTTTCCCTTTCCTCCGCCCGGCCGCACCGGAACTCAAAATCACCGGCGTGCGTTCGGGCAACGTTCTTATCAACGAAGCAGATAAGGCCGATTTGACGATTTGCCATGCGACATATGGCATTTTTCGTAACCCCATGTCCAGCTTGTGCATACAGACAAATCGGCGCATTTCCTCGCCTGTGAGGCTTTGATAACGTTCGGAAAGCGCTGCTCATGCGACTGGCCCTCTTTCAGCCCGACATCCCGCAGAATACCGGAACGATACTGCGTATGGCCGCATGTTTCGGCGTGCCGTGCGACATTATCGCGCCGGTCGGTTTCGATGCGTCCGACCGGGCGCTGCGCCGCGCAGGTCTCGACTATCTCGATCATGCGATCATAGCCCGCCATCAGTCCTTTGCCGATTTCGATGCGGCGCGGCGGTCCGGCAATCAGCGCCTGATCCTGCTGACGACTTCGGCGCATATGCCCTATTACCGCTTCGCCTTCGAAGATCGCGACATCCTGCTGTTCGGAAGCGAAAGCAGCGGCGCCCCGTCCCATGTTCACGAAGCGGCCGATGCGCGGCTCGTCATCCCCATTGCGCCGCAGTTGCGCTCTATCAATGTTGCACTGGCCGCTGCGATGGTACTAGGAGAGGCGTTAAGACAAACCGGGCGGTTCCCGCAAGGAGACCGTTATGCAGACGGGAGACAGAAATGACACCGACCGCGCTCGATCCTGCCGCCAATGACGAGAGGCACGCGCCTGAGCTGAACGCCCGCAGGACGCAAGCGAGAGAGTGGTTTGCCAGACTGCAGGATGAAATCTGCGCAGCTTTCGAAGCGCTGGAGGATGAGGCCGGAACCGGGCCTATGGCCGGAATGCCGGCAGGGCGTTTCGAGCGCAAACAGTGGCGGCGAACCGGCGAGGACGGCAGCGACGGCGGCGGCGGAACGATGGCCATGCTGCATGGCCGCCTGTTCGAGAAAGCCGGCGTTCACACTTCAACCGTCCACGGGGAATTCTCCGAGCAGTTCCGCGCGCAGATACAGGGCGCGGCCGAAGACCCGCGCTTCTGGGCGTCCGGCATTTCGCTGATCGCGCATCCCCGCAACCCGAATGTGCCCGCTGTGCACATGAACACGCGCTTCGTCATCACGACGAAATGGTGGTTCGGCGGCGGCGCGGATCTGACGCCGGTGCTGAACGCCCGGCGAACTCAGGACGATCCGGATTCCATCGCCTTCCATCGCGCCATGCGGGAAGCCTGCGAGAAACACCCCATCGCCGATTACGGCCGCTACAAGACATGGTGCGACGAATATTTTCACCTGCCCCACCGGAACGAGCCGCGTGGCATAGGCGGAATCTTCTACGACCATCACAATTCCGGCAACTGGGACGCCGATTTCGCCTTCACGCAGGACGTCGGCCGCGCCTTTCGCGACATCTATCCGCAGATCGTGCGCACCAACATGGCCAAGCCGTGGAACGACGCCATGCGCGAAGAGCAGCTCGTCCGGCGCGGGCGTTATGTCGAGTTCAACCTGCTGTATGACCGCGGCACGATCTTCGGTCTGAAAACCGGCGGCAATGTCGAAAGCATTCTCTCCTCCATGCCGCCCGAGGTGAAATGGCCTTGAGACCGGCCCTTTCCCGTCACAGCGGATAATCCCGCCCCTTCCAATATGCGTCATTCCGGTTGCAGCGTTCACCGGACGTAAACCAATTTCTGCAATGGCTTGTAACTGAAGCAGTCGTTCGTTCGTCACAGTACAGTGAGTAACGCTCATGAGTTACGCCGTTGACAGGAATTCGCAGGGGCAGTCCGAGGTTGCGCTTCTAATGCCGCGTCTCAAGTCATTTGCACTCGCTCTGACGGGATCGGAGCAGCAGGCGCTGGCGCTGTTGCGCGCGACCCGCTCCCATGCCCACTCGCGGGTCGATAAAGACAGAGGCCATACGCCCGTCGCCCTCTGGACGCTCATTCAGATGCACAAGATCTGGGCAAAGCGCTCCGGCGGCAAGAGCACAAAACCCGACGAAGCCGATCCCCGCCTGTTCCAGCCTCGGAGCCGAACCGGCGACGGCGGCGCTTC
>CAYOUE010000141.1:0-8690 GCA_964407075.1 uncultured Hyphomicrobiaceae bacterium | reverse complement strand
CCTGCCACGATGCCCCATTTGCGCCCCGCCGGAAAGCCCGCGCCGCCGAGCCCGCGAAGTCCGGTATCCGACATTTGTGCGATGATCCGCTCGCGGCTGATTTCACCCGAGCGGACCTTGCTCAGGATCGTATAGCCGCCTTCGGCAAGATAGGCGTCGAGGGTCTGGTAGTCGGGGATTTCCGGCGTCAGAGAGCCTCGCGCGGCGGCCAGCAGCGTTTCGGTGGTTGCGTTCTCAATAGCCCGCTTGCCGACATTGGCGGCGGGCGCGGCGGCGCACCGGCCGATGCAGGGGACGGGCTGCACCCGGATCCGCGCCGGATCGGCCGCGGCCTTGGCCGCTTCGATGAGTTCGTGCGCTCCGGACATCGCGCAGGGCAGGCCGTCGCAAATGCGGATCGTGACAGGCGCAGGGGCCGCCTCGCCTTCCTTCACGATATCGAAATGATGGTAAAAGCTGGCGACCTCGAAGACCTCGGCCTGGCTCAGCCGGAAAATCTCCGCCAGCGCCCGAAGATGCGCCGCCCGCAGACAGCCCGCGCCGTCCTGCAGCAGATGCAGCGCCTCGATCAGCAGATCGCGGCGGCGGGGCAGATCGCCCAGCAGCCCGGCAACCTCGGCCAGCGCCGCGTCTTCGACCTGGCGGCCTTTCGGCAGGGCCGCATCGCGCCTCGACGCCGCATCCATTACGATCCGGTTCATGCTCACATGCTCATCCTTGGGCGGCTGTCTTGTCAATCGTTGCAGGCCCGGCAACGGCCCGATCCTATTCTGTAGCCGCCGCGAAGTAAGCCACAAAAGCGACCCTGGCTGCGCTGCGGGCGTCAGCGCCGTCTCGATTCGGGGCGCGGGGCGACATGATTGTCGATTTCACGGAAGATCCATGTAAAACTCTGGAAAGTCTTCAGCCTCAAAGCCTTTTCGCGCAATTCTGCCTTAAAAAAAAACCGGACGGCGCGGCTGCCGCATCGGTCATGTCAAGTAACGCTCCATGATTGATCGCCTTGCCGCTCTTGCGCCGGTTTTCGCACTCCTCGCCTTCGCGACATGGCCGGCGCACGCCTCCGAAGCGTCCGGCCCCATCGAGCTTGTCCTGAAGGTGGCGCGTCCGGCAGGCGAGGCCAATGGCGAACCGCTTGTGCTTCCGGATTGCGTGGGCAGCGCGCTGAAAATCTCGCCCTGCCAGCTGGTCGCCGCGACGTGGCTTGCCCATCTTAATTCGAGGGCGCAAACTTTCGTGAACGCCTATCGCGCCGCGGGTTATGAGGACGAGGTGACAAGCGCTACGCTGGATTGCAGCCTGGGCATCCTGAACAGCCGGATGACGCGCGACGGGACCCGCATCAGCCGCCACGCTTTCGGCGAAGCCTGCGACGGCAACGCCGTGCGCATCAATGACGTGACATTCAGCTACAGGCGGGCCGTGACCGACGAGAACAGCGTCGACCGCAGGTTTTTCGTCGCCTTTCTCGACGGCTGGGGCGAACTGGGGCCGGGTTGCATTCCCGAAAAGGGCTACACCATCTTCGGGAGCAGGGTCGATTGCCGGCCGGTCATGGTCGACAATTGCGGCGTCATCGACTGGCGCGAGCGCGGCGCCAACAGTCAGTACGGGGCGACCTACCATCTTTCGTTCTGCCAGTATTCCAATTTTGAGCGCGGCTACGAATAGGACGCCCCACGGCGTACGGCTTCTCGCCCACCGGCTTCACGCAGTTCCCACCCGCTTGTGATTTTGATTTGCGCGTCATCAGCCTTTATGTGTTCGGCACAGGCGTGGCAGGGACAGCCAGCGCCGTGACAGGAGGACCGGATGCCCGCAAATTCCGAACGCATCACATTTCCCGGATCGCAGGGCGCAATGCTCGCCGCGCGGATGGAACGGGCTGAAGGCGAGCCGAAAGCGACAGCGATCTTCGCCCATTGCTTCACCTGCTCGAAAGACATCTTCGCCGCGGCGCGGATCGCAAGGGAACTGGCGGCGCGCGGCTTTCAGGTGCTGCGCTTCGATTTCACCGGGCTCGGCGCGAGCGAGGGGGAGTTCGCCAACACGAATTTCTCGTCGAACGTGCAGGATCTGCTGGCCGCGGCGGATTATCTGCGCGGACAGGGCCATGCGCCCGATCTGCTCGTCGGGCACAGCCTGGGAGGAGCGGCTGTTCTGGCCGCCGCGGGCGAGATACCGGAAGTGAGAGCCGTCGCGACCATCGGCGCGCCCGCGGACGCGGCCCATGTCGTGCACAATTTTTCAGCCCATCTCGACGAGATCAAGGAAAAGGGCGAGGCCGAGGTGACGCTGGCCGGCCGGAAGTTCCGCATCAGGAAGCAGTTCCTCGATGATCTGGAACAGACGGGCTTTCGGGACCGCATCGCCCGTCTGCGCAAGGCGTTGCTCGTTTTTCATTCGCCTACGGACAATACTGTGGGAATTGAAAACGCATCCGAGATCTTCATGGCCGCGAAGCATCCGAAGAGCTTCGTGTCGCTCGACGGCGCGGATCATCTGCTCTCCCGGCATGAGGACGCTGTCTATGTCGCCAGCGTGCTGAGCGCCTGGGCGGCGCGCTACGTCGCGCCGAACGGCATGGCCGGCGATGAGGGCCGGAGCGGGGCCGGCGGCGATCTGGATGGAGGCGACGGCGCGGTCATCGTTTCCGAAACCGGTTCCGGCAAATTTCATCAGTCCGTTCGCGCCGGCAGGCACCGTCTCGTCGCCGACGAGCCGGAAGACATCGGCGGGGGCGATGCAGGCCCGACGCCATACGATTACGTCGCGATCGGCTTGGCCGCCTGCACTTCGATGACTTTGCGGATGTACGCTGGGCGCAAGGGCCTGCCCCTGGAGCATGTCGAGGTCGAGGTTCGGCATGAAAAGCGTCATGCGGAGGATTGCGCCGACTGCGACGGCAATGACGGCGCTCGGATCGATCATTTCGACCGTACGCTGCGCATCCGCGGGGATCTCAGCGATGAGCAGCGCGCCTCGCTGATCGCCATTGCGGACCGCTGTCCGGTACATCGCACGCTGGAGTCGGGCGCGCGCATCATTACGAAGGCGGAATAACCGGTCCCAGCGCCGCGGCTTCAGGCCATTTCCGTGCCGATAATGGCGTTCGGCGACAGGCGGATCACTTCGCCCTGGTCGATGCCGTGCGTGATTGGCGCCCTGCCTGCGACATTTCTCTGCTTCGCGATAGACACGCCATATTGGGCGGTCACGACGCTGCGGATGACCGTTCCGAAAAACGCCTCGGAAGTGAACGGTCCTTCGCAGGCTTCGCGCATCATGCGGGCGAGCATGTCGTAGGCGGCTTCCCACGCTTCCGTCATGCTCTGGGTGAGGTCGCGGTCTAGAAGTTTCTCCAGCATCGACAGGAAGGCTTCGCCGAAGATCGCATAATGTTCGTTCTCGACATCGTAGGCCATATGGCGGCGGCCGAGATCGGCGACATAGTCTGAAATGCGGTTCACATGATCGAGGCTGTTGACGATCGCCGAGACCATCTGGATGAACTTGGCGTGCTGAACGGTGAGATCCTCCGGAAACATTTTCCGCATCTCCGGCGCCATGCGGAACAGCTCCTCGTAGAAGATCCTGCTTGCGTCCCTGGACCGCCGGTTGATGAGATGAAAGCTGTCCCGCACGATCTCGATCTGCGTCGGCGTCATGGCGGTGCGCACGAAGAAGATATAACCGCTATGCTGAGTCAGACGAACATTACTCATGGTAAGAGCACCATTTCATTCGGCTTGTGATTGAGATTTAATACATTATAGCAAAGCCATGAATTTATACATAAATTTATTTCCATATGATGCGATAATTACTGACTTTTATCGCTATATATTGCATTCAATATTCATTTCGGGCCGAAATCTACATTGAACGTTATTTAACGCCCCGGCCGGCCGCATATGACGGCTTGTCTTCGATCGGGGTTTCCGCGTCGATGCGAGTCTTCATGGCGTTTTCCGGTTCGTTGTCGTCGTCCTCCGGGCTCAACATGCCCTCCATCATCGCTTTGGCCACAATGTCATAGGCGTTGCCCCAGGCCAGTTTGACGTCGTCGGTGCATTCCGCGCCGAGCGTTTCTTCGAGCGCCCACATCAGGGCCGATCTCATTGTCTCGTAATCCTCGACGCGGACGCCATAGCCGGCATGAAGCTTGCCGGCCCAGAACGCGCCGGGAATCACGGCGCTCGCCGAAGTCTGCATCGTGACGGGAAGCGATATCAGCGATCGCAGATGGAGTTCGACGACCTCCTTGATGACCTTCATGAACTTGGCCTGCTGCGACTTCAGGTCGTTGCCGAACATGGGACGCAGGTCTGGAGCGATGACGAAAAGCCGTTCGTAGAAGATCGCGCCGAACCGGTCGGACGCCGGTTCGATCTTGGCGAAGCTGCGGGTCAGTATTCGAAGCTGAGCCGGGGTCATGGCGCCATGTGCCTCGTCAGAATTCGGCGAACCGCGTCTTTGCGGCTTCGGTACATTAAATCTGGAAGTCGATACAACCGAAAAGCATGCATTTTCAAGATCATGTCGTCATAAAAGAGGCCAATTTGCGCAAAACATGTATGTAAAAATACTTACATGGTCTGGCACAAGGAGCATGAGTTTGACGCGAGCGGATAAAATCATCAAAATTGAATGCAATTTTATCGTTTTATCTGCCGCTTGTTGCTTAGAATTTATATGAAACCTTATTCTAAACTATTGAAATCGTAAAGCCGCCTTGGCACCCGCATCCTGAAAAAGTGTCATGAAAAATCCCGCCGTCCCGAGTGAGGACGGCGGGATGCGCCGCGGCTTGGCGATGTCAGGCGTAGGCCGCCTCCGACGCCGCCTGCTTCTGCGCCGTAATCCACGAATACCAGCCCTCAATGCCTTCTCCGGTCCTGACCGAGAGCTTCACGATCAAGGCGCCGGGGTTGACCTCGGCGATGTTGTCCTCGCAGCGGCGGAGGTCGAAATCGAGATGCGGCAGAAGGTCAATCTTGTTGATGATGACGAGATCCGACGCCTGGAACATGTGGGGGTATTTCAGCGCCTTGTCCTCGCCTTCGGTCACGGAAATAATCGCGACCTTGGAGCGCTCGCCAAGGTCGAAGAGCGCAGGGCAGACGAGGTTGCCGACATTCTCGATCATGACGACCGCGCCGAAGGGCGGGGCCAGTTCCTTCAGCGCGCTCTGGATCATGTCGGCTTCGAGATGGCAGCCAGTGCCGGTGTTGACCTGTATGACCGGCGCGCCCGCGGCCTGAATGCGTTCGCCGTCATTGGCGGTGGCCTGATCGCCTTCGATCACATGGAAGGCGTGCTTGCCTCCGGTCTCGCGAATGGTGCGCTCCAGAAGCGCGGTTTTCCCCGCACCGGGCGAACTGACCAGATTGAGCGCCAGAATTTCGCGGCCTGCAAACCACGCCCGGTTGCGCGCGGCGCGTTCGTCGTTCTTCCGCAGAATGGCCTCGCCGAGCGCAACGGTATGCCCGTGCTCATGGTGATGATCGTGAGAGTGAGAGTGGTGGTGATGGTGATCGTGATCGTGGCTATGCCCGTGATGGTCATGCGCATGGCCGTGGTGATGGTGATGATGAGGGCCGTCCGCATGATCCTGCGCGATTTCCGTCCTCGCACCGGTCTTCAGGTTGACGATGGTCGCCTTCGCGCCTTCGGAACATCCGCAGCTTTCGCACATGACTTTCTCCTTCAGGACGCCGCCCGGGGCGTCGGATCGTACTCGAATTCCTTGATGTTCAGCTCTTCGCCCGCCAGCCGCTCGAACTGGCGCGAGCCGCAAGGGCAGGGGCTGAACAGCGTCTCCTGCATGAATTCGGCTCCACACGCCCGGCAGCGCGCCCGCGCCTCAACCTTGCGGATTTCCAGCGCCGCGCCTTCGAGCGCCGTTCCACTGGCCACGACGTCGAAGCAGAACGCGATCGCATCGGTCATGACGCCCGCGAGTGCGCCGACTTCCAGAACGACGCGCCTCACCGGGCGGCCATCGGCATGGCCGGCGACGATGGAGACGATGTTCTGCGTTATCCCGAGTTCATGCATGTCGCGTCCAGTTCGCCGGACGCCGGAACCATCCCGGCGTCCGCATCTGTTCTCCAGATCACATGACCATCAGGGCAATGCCGGCGGCAGCAACCGCGCCGCCCGCCGCCTGTCCGACCCTAGCCGCATTGAGCCGCTGCACGCCGAGGCCAACCGCTGCGCCGATAGCGTGAAGCGCCGCGGTCGCGATCAGGAAGCCCGCGCCATATTGCAGGGCGACGCCGCCATCCGGCATTTCAGCGCCATGCGCGAAGCCGTGCGCCGCTCCGAACAGCGCCGCCGCGGCAAAGGCGACGACCGCCGCCGTCTGGACCTTGAACATGGCAAGCGCGCCGAACAGCACGACGGAACCTACGATCATCGCCTCGATCCCGGGAACCTCCATGCCGGTCATGCCGAGGACGCCCCCGCCGAGCATTCCGGCGACGAAACCGAGCGGAGCGACCCAGAACAGTTTCGGCGCGGCCAGAGCCGCCCACAATCCGACCGCGACCATCGCGAGAAGATGATCGGGGCCGAAAACGGGGTGCTCAAGTCCCGCGGCGAAGCTGTTGACGGGGCCGACGCCGGTATGGGCGAGGGCGGGGGCCGAAACGGCCATCAGGGCTGTTGCTGCAATCAGATAACGAAACGCGACCATCGTCTTTTCCTCCGGTTCATGATGGGCTTCCACGGCGTCAATCGGATCAGGCTCCTTTCGGTTCGACTCAGCGATGTCTTCAGCAAATCCTCGGCAATTGCTCGCCGACCAGCATGTCGACGATGCGGCGTCCGCCGAACACGGTCTGCATCACGACGCGGCCGGGCCGTCTGTCCGTGACGCGCCCGATGATCGCGGCGTCGCGGCCGAGTGGATGGGCGCGCATCGCGCCGAGCGCGGCCGCGGCTTCGGCTTCCGGGACGATGCAGGCGATCTTGCCTTCATTGGCGAGATAGAGCGGATCGAGGCCGAGAATCTCGCAGAACCCTTTGACCTCCTCGCGAAGCGGCGTGGCCTTTTCGTCGATTTCGATTCCGGCCTGCGAGGCGATGGCGGCTTCGTTCAGGACGGTCGCGAGACCGCCGCGCGTCGCGTCCCGGATGAAGCGCGTTGCGGGCGCGGCCGCCAGCAGGTCGGCGATCAGCCCGTGAAGCGGGGCGCAGTCGCTTTCGATGGGCGAGGACAGCGCCATGTCGCCTCGCGCATTGAGAATCGCCGCGCCGTGATCGCCGAGCAGACCGTTGACAAGGACGGCGTCGCCGGGCTGCGCGCGGTCCGCGCCGAGGGTCAGCCCTTCGCGGATCACGCCGATCCCTGCGGTGTTGAGGAACAGCTT
This sequence comes from uncultured Hyphomicrobiaceae bacterium, assembly GCA_964407075.1. GTDB lineage: Bacteria > Pseudomonadota > Alphaproteobacteria > Rhizobiales > Rhodomicrobiaceae > JAHQVI01. Next base: position 1,314 of record CAYOUE010000141.1, on the reverse strand, counting down.
GTCGCACGCGCCGCGATGCACGACCTTGGTGTCGCCAGTGACGATGGTGACGCCCGCCTGCGCCGCCGCCGCCGCCATCGAGCGGGCGATGCGGCGGAGCGTATCGACGGGAAGCCCCTCCTCGATGATCGCGCTGCAACTGAGATACAGCGGCGTCGCGCCGCCGACGGCCAGATCGTTGACCGTGCCGAACACGGCCAGCTTGCCGATATCGCCGCCGGGAAATTCGAGCGGATCGACGACATAGGAGTCGGTGGTGAAGGCGAGCCGGTCGCCGAAGGCCGCAAGGTCCGCAAGGCCGAACCTGGCCTGATCCTCCAGCGGGGCGAGATCGGGATTGTCGAAGGCGGAAACGAAGACATCGTCGATCAGGTCGCGCATCGCCTTGCCGCCGCCGCCATGCGCAAGCGTGACGCTCGGCACGTTCACGGTCCCGCGCCGCCGCGTCCGCCCCTGCTCCGGCTTTCTGTCCGCCGCCAGACTCATGCCGCATCCGTCCTTTCATGGACCTTGTCGATGTCGCCATACTGGTAATAGGCCGCGCACGCCCCTTCGGGCGAAACCATCAGCGCGCCGAGCGGCGTTTCCGGCGTGCAGGCGCGCCCGAACACCTTGCAGTCCCACGGCTTGATGACGCCTTTGAGCACCTCGCCGCACTGGCAGGATTTCGGATCGGCGATCTTTATGGCGGGTACGGAGAATTTCCGCTCCGCGTCGTAATGCGCATAAGCCTCGCGCACCCTGACGCCCGAATGGTCGATCGAGCCAAGACCGCGCCATTCGAAGAATTCGCGCAGCTCGAAGACGCGCGAAATGGCGTCGAGCGCGACAGGATTGCCGCGTTCCGGCACGATGCGGTTGTACTGGTTCTCGATCTCGACGCGCCTCTCCGCGATTTGCTTCAGCAGCATCCACAAGGCCTGAAGCACGTCGAGCGGCTCGAAACCGGCGATCACCAGCGGGCGCTTGTAATGTTCGGCGATGAAGCGGTAAGGCCGGTTGCCGATCACCATGCTGACATGGCCGGGGCCGAGAAAGCCGTCGAGCTGCAATTCCGGGCTGTCGAGGATCGCCTTGATCGTCGGAATGATGGTGATGTGATTGCAGAACAGCGAGAAGTTCCGGACCCCGTCGGCTTCGGCCTGAAGGATCGTCAGCGCCGTGGATGGCATCGTCGTCTCGAAGCCGAGGCCGAAGAAGACGACTTCCCGGTCAGGATGCCTGCGCGCCCGGTCGAGCGCGTCGAGCGGCGAATAGACCATGCGCACATCCGCGCCGTCCGCCTTGGCCTGCATCAGGCTTTTCTTCGAGCCG
>CAYOUE010000140.1:4862-8776 GCA_964407075.1 uncultured Hyphomicrobiaceae bacterium | reverse complement strand
TTGAAAAGCGTGGTCTTGCCGGCCCCGTTCGAGCCGAGCACCGCCCGCCGCTCGCCCGGCCGTATTGTCATGTTGATCCCGGCCAGGGCCGCGAGTGCGCCGAAATTCTTGTTGACGTTGCGCAGCTCCAGCGCGTTGGCGACGCCGTTCGCGTTCATCCGGCTGTTCATGGCGGGTGCGGCGTTCATGGCTCCCTCCGGCTGCGCCCGGTCAGCGGATCGCGTTCGCGGCTTTCCTGAAAGCGCCGCCACAGGCCGAGCACGCCGTCAGGCGACCAGAACACGATAGCCAGAAATCCGAGACCGATAAGAAGCTGGAAGCGGTCTCCCGCCAGGCCCAGGGCGACCAGCGCGTCCATGGCGAAGGTCTTCAGCACGACGTAGATGAACGCGCCTATGAACGGTCCGATCGGATGGCGCAGTCCCCCGATGACGGCAATGATGAGGATGTCGATGGCCGGCCCTATGCCCGCAGTGCCGGGGGAGATCTGCGCCGACTGCCAGGTGAGCAGGATGCCGCCGATTCCGGCCAGCAGCGAGGCGAAGGAGTAGGCCGCGACGCGGTGTGCGGTGACGTTGTAGCCGAGCGCCGCCATGCGCCGCGGATTGTCCCTGACGCCCTGCAGGGCGAGGCCGAACGGCGCGCGGGACAGATAGACGACGGAGAAATAGGCCGCGAGCGCCCAGAACAGCGTGAGATAGTAGAAGGCGACGGGACCGCGCCAGTCCACGCCGAAGAGCTGCGGCGGCAGTACGCCGTTGAAGCCCTGAAAGCCGTTGAAGATGACGTAGTTCTGCCGGGTGAAGTAAAAGAAGGCCGAGGCGACGGCGAGGGTTATCATGATCGTGTAGATCCCCTCGGTCCGCACGGCGAGCCAGCCGACGCCGGTCCCGAACAGAACCGTAATCAGCAGGGCGAGCGGGATCGTCACATACCACGGCCAACCCATGCTGATCGCGGTTATGGCGCTGTCCCCGAAGATCGCAACCATGTAGCCGGCAAGGCCCGCAAAGCTCATCTGCGCAATGCTGACCATGCCGCCATAACCGGCGAGGAACATGAGGCTCAGCGAAATGATGCCCAGAATGAAGGTCCAGCCGAAGATCTGGAACAGGATGAAGTTACCGGCAAAGACGGGCATCGCAATGAGGATGACGGCGATGAAAAGGTAATAGGCCGGGATGCGCTCCAGCCATGACGGGGGGGCGAGGCCGTTCGATTGCGCGTCGATGCTGGCCATGCGCTACGCCCTCCCCATGAGGCCCTGCGGGCGGAAGGCCAGAACCGCGACCATGATGATGAAGGTCAGGACCACGGCATAGGTCGGGAAATAGACCGACCCGAACTGTTCGGCGAGGCCGATTATCAGCGCGCCCAGCGCCGCGCCGGGGATCGAGCCCATGCCGCCGACGATCACGACGACCAGCGAGGCCAGCAGGAAGCGGATGTCCTCGCCGGGAGCGATCGACTGGAACGATCCGCCCACGACGCCTGCGATGCCGGCAAGCCCAGCGCCGAATGCGAAGACGCCGACGAAGACGAGCTGAATGCGCACGCCCGTCGCGGCGAGCATGTCGCGGTCGTCGACGCCGGCCCTGATGACCATCCCGACGCGGGTCCTGTTCAGTAGCAGCCACATGGCAAGGCCGATCACGATCGAGGCCGCCAGGATGACGACGCGGACGAGCGGATATTTCAGGAACAGATATTCGCCGGTCCGGCTCGAAATCTCGGTGATGAAGAACGTGTCCATCGGGCCGCGCAGCCAGCTCGGCAGGCCGATATTGTAGAAGTCGCCGCCCCACGCCCACAGCAGCAGGTCGGCGATGACGATGGAGATCCCGATCGTCACGAGCGTCTGGCGGAGTTCTTCGCCCTCCATCCGGCGGAAAACGAAAATCTGCAGGAGCACACCGAGCGCCGCGACGACGATGAAGGCGGCGGGAAAGGCCAGAAGCCAGTACCCGGTCGAGTTCGAAACCTCGTAGCCGATATATCCGCCGAGCAGATAGAGCGAACCATGCGCGAGATTGACGTTGCGCATCAGCCCGAAGATCAGCGTGAAGCCGCTGGCGACGAGAAAATACAGCGCGCCGAGCGTCACCCCGTTGAACACGGCGTTCAGGAAGATTCTCTTGGGGCCGATGAGATTTACGAGCCACTCCGGCCAGACGGCAAAGATGAGCCAGATGGCAAGCGCCGCCGCGGCTGCGGCGATTGCGGCCCAGACCGGATGTCTTTGCGCGAAATCTCTCATGATCCCTGTATTCCGCAAGTGCTGCGCAATGCGGACATTCCCCTGGTATCCTCCCGCGTCAAGGCGTTCTGCCGCCTTGAATATTGGCCCTTAATCTTTCTGAAAGGCTAAGGAAATCTTAGCCTGTAGAGCATACCTGACAGTCTTTTTCCTTTGCGTTGCATCGGAAAAGACGGGCGGCTCCTGATGCTACGGTACTGGGAATGCGTTAACCAAGCGCGAAGAGCTGCCGAAGGCGCGGCTTTCGCTGTCTCCGCCGCAGTGTGCAGGCGTCAGTATATATGCGCGATTCGCCGGTATTCGCTGGGCGCTATGCCGACATTGGCGATGAAGAAGCGTGTGAAGCTCGCCTGCGAGGAGAAGCCGAGATCGTAGCTGATGTCGGTCACGGACTTGTCGCTTGTCAGGAGGTCGTCGATGGCCTGTTCCGAACGAAGGGTGTTCATGTAGACGTTCGGCGTCACTCCGACATATTTCTTGAAGAGCTGGAAGAAATGCGGCCGGGACAGGCCGACCTCGCGGGCGATGCTGTTGATCCCGGCGTCTCCGGTGAAATTCTCGCGCATCAGCATCAGCGAGCGGCGGATACGGTAGTCGTTGCAGCGGAAGCGCGTCGTGAAGCTCGGCTCATGCGCCGCCGCTCCGTTCCAGGACTGCTCGTAGCAGCGCCGTGCGGTCTCCAGCATGTAATCCTCAAACTCGCAGAGTTCCTGATGCGAGAGCATGTAGATCAGCCGGTGGACGCACTGCGAAATATCCTCGGTCACATAGATCCGGGGCTGGCCGAAATTGAGCGAATACTGCGCCGAGCGGCTGGCTTCGAGAAACCAGATCGGCTTGATGTAGAGCACGAGGCATACGCTTACGGCGCGCGGCTTCAGGGGGCGGAAGGAATGCGGCTCCCACGGACTGACCGCAACGGCCGTTTTCCTGTCGAGATGATAGTCGGCGTTGCCGACAGGCACGGCCGCTTCCGCGCCGTCGATATAGAAGATAAGATGGCCTTCTCGATGGGCATGGGTGACAAACGCCGTATTCAGGGCGTACAGCGCGGCTCGGCCGAAAGCCCCGTGGCACACCGCCAGGGCATGGCTCATCTCGTTTCCTCCCGGTGCGTGGCGCGCTGTTCTTATGACGCGCTGCCAACCCCTTAACCTTTATTGGGATAGAAGTGCTTTTCAAGACTAAACGAATCAATATCAGACTTTCAATCATGCAAGTGCGCGGGCAAGGAGATCGTCTCGCGTTAAATCTTAGGGCGGCGGCGTCACAGTGCGGCGCGCATGATCCCGAGCAGATCCTCCGCGCCAGTCCGGTAGGCATTGACGCCCGCGGACAGCTCCGAAGCGGCGGTTTGCGCGGCCAGGTCCAGATGCCCGGCTTCGACCCCGAGCTCGCCGAGACGGTTGGGAACGGGCAGTTTTTCGAACATTCCCGAAACGAAGTCGCCGAAGCCTCGTTCGGGTGACACGCCCAGCAGCATGTTCAGTCTGCTCTCCTTGCCGTCAGCAGCGTCCAGCGCGATCTTCAGCGCCCCGTCGAGAAGGATCCGGTTAAGTCCGCCTTCGCTCACCGGCTTGTCAAGCGCAGCCCTCAACGCGCCGCTCATGATCTGCGTGAGCCCGGCGCCCTTCTGCAGCGCAAGGCCGGCGTAGAG
>CAYOUE010000140.1:0-4852 GCA_964407075.1 uncultured Hyphomicrobiaceae bacterium | reverse complement strand
GGCGTCGAGGCCGGCCGCTACGATCTCCCGGCACGATGCCAGGCCATCCTTGCCGGGAAGGCGCGAGATGACGCCGAAGGCCCGCGCCAGGCCGTCCATGGCGATGCCGTCGGCGGGCGGGTTGAATTCCGGCGCCAGATAGGCTTCGGCGCAGCAGGTCACGGCTTCGGCCAGCGCACACGCGGCCTGCTGCTCGCTCGCCCCGGCGTAGAGCGTCGGGTCGAGGAACACGACCGTGGGCAGATAGGCGCGTTTCGCAAGCATGGACCGTCCCGGCCAGGACGCATTCACGCCCGCCTGCATGATGAACGGCGCGGTCAGGGCTTCTATCGAGGGAACGGCGAACAGGTCGGGGATCTGATCGTCGTTCCCATCCTGCGGTGCGGGAGGCGCGCGCGCGCTAGGAGCAGCGCCTTTGCCGCGGGCGATCGCGATACGGGCCAGCTTCGCAAGTTCGATCGACGCCCGCCCGCCATATGCCACGAGCAGGTCGCAATTCCGGCTGCGATATTCTTCGGCGAGCCTGCCGGTCTCGGCGACGGACGGAATTAAGGGGATTTCCGAATAAAGTTCGCAGCGGAGCCGCGAAGGCAGAGACAGGAAAAGACGGTCGCTGACGCCCGACGACAGGTCGGCGCTTTCGGCGACGATCAGCGGCCGCACCCTGCGCCGCGCTTCCATTTCGGCGCGCATGGCTTCTTCGAGCACGCCTTCGCCGAAATGGACCCGCGCCAGATAGTTTATGAGCGTCATGAAGACCCCCTGACGGCGCATCAATCCGGCGCGGCCGGGCGATCGGGTTCTGCGAATGACGGTCTCCGGACGGGCGCGCCGCCCGGAGACCGGCGCGGAGTGCGCCTATTCGTAGGAAGTCTTGCACTCAGGCGTTTCGCGGCTCGGCAGACCGATTTTCGTGAATGCCTCCTGCGAGATGCCGAGCGTCTGGTTGACGTTCTCGACGATCTTCACGAGCTTGGTGGCGAGATTGCCGTCGGGCAGTTCGACCACTTCTGAAACGAAGTTGCTGCCGATAGCCTGGCGGTTACCGTCGAGCGTGATCTTTCCGTTCGGAGCGTCGAGCTCGATCGTGGCGAGGCACTGGCGGAAGGCTGCCTGGCCGTCCGAAAGATCGCCATTCACCTCGTTGAGGCAGCTCAGCACAGCCGTCGTCGAATTATAGTAGTTCGTGGCGAGAAGCGAAGGGGTCGGGAAACGCTGATCCGGCGGGAAAGCGTCCTGATAGGCCTTCACATAGGCCTGCCACTTCGGATCGTCCCATGTATCGGCCTGCGGTCCGGCGGACGGCGTGCCGATCAGCGCGTTCTTGGCGTCGCCCTTGGAGTTCAGAACCGTGCCGTCGACCATGATCGTGCCGCCGATCAGATTGGCGGAGCCGCCGGCCTGCTGATACTGGTTCAGGAAGTTCACGGCGTCGCCGCCGCCAAGACCGAGATAGATCGCATCCACATCCTGGGGCAGCGCGGCGATGATCGAGCCGAAGTCTTTCGTCCCGAGCGGGACCCAGAGACGCTCAGTAACCTGGCCGCCTTTCTGGCAGAAGTCGGTGACGAGGCCGAAGACCTGCGTGTAGACGAAGGAGTAGTCCTCGCCGACGGTCGCAATCGTCCGGTAGCCCTTTTCGTCATAGATATATTCGCCGAGGCCGATCGACCATTGTGCGCCGTCCATATTGTACCGGAACATGTGCGGGCACGGGTCGATGAGCGTCGTTTCCTGCGCGCCGGACGCACCGTTGACGAAGGTCACGCCGGGCTGGGTCTTGCAGTAATCGCGGATGGCGATGCCTTCCGAGCCTGAAAGCGGGCCTATGATGAGTTCGACGCCGTCCTGCTCGACGAGCTTGCGCGCGCCGCGCACCGCGCTGTCGGGTGTCGTGTCGGTGGACTGGATGATGAGTTCGATCTCGCGCCCGCCGGCCTTGCCGTCGAACTGCTTCAGAGCCGTCCGCAATCCGCGAACGCCGTCTTCGCCGAGAACCGTGTAGGTGCCTTCAAGGGTTGCTAGCACGCCGATTTTCAGCGGTTCCGCCGACGCCGCTGTCGACATCATGGCCGCCAGCGTTATCGCAGGGATTGCATACAATGAACGAAAGCGCATGAACTGCCTCCCATTGGATCTTTATTGTTGTCGCCGCCGGCTGGTTCACCGGCTTGGGTATAGTGCTGTATCGGCTGTGATCCGCAAACCGCAAAAAGTGTCTTTGCGTTACGCAAAGTCTGCTTTTTTGCCGAAAATGCCGGGTAAGCGGGCGCAGCACATGCAGCCACGCCGCTTACGCCAGAGCCATGCGGGCCAGCACGAGCGTTCCCACGCCTATGGCGATGGTCGCAAGCAGCGGCAGCCGGAAGGCCGCAGCAGCTGTGGCAACGCCTGCAATCGCCTCCGGCCAACCGGCGGACAGCACCGAGGGCGCGATGACGGCGGTCAGGATCGCGGGCGGCACGGCGTTGAGGGCTGCGGACATGCGCGGCCCCAGAGTGCGGTTGCGCATCAGCAGATAGCCGCCGATGCGCGTCGCATAGGTTGCGGCCGCCATTCCCAGAATGGTCAGGATCACGGTCAGCTCGGGCATTCGGCCTCCTTCATCCGCTCGCTGCCGCCGCCTGCGAGCAGCGCCGCAGCGCCAACGCCAGCGAGGCCGCCCGCGATGACGAACCAGGGGGACGGCAGGAACTGGTAGGTCAGCACGGACGCGGCGGCGCTCGCCAGAACCGCGGGAAGCCAGGCCGGCAGGGTGCGGAACCCGACGATCAGGCCGATGAAAAGAGCCGAGAACACGAAGTCGAGGCCGTAGGCGGCCGGGTCGCCGATCATCCGGCCGAAGGCGGCCCCCGTCATGGTGCTCAGGCACCAGGTGACGTAGAGCGGCGCGGCGAGGCCGGCGTAGAAGGCCGGCGTCAGCGGCCCCTTGGCGGCGCGCGTCTCCGCCAGCGCCCAGACCTCGTCCGCCATCGTGAAAAAAGCGGCCAACCGCTGCGGCCCCGAGAACAGGCCCATGCTCCGGCCGAGCGAGGCGCTCATGATGAGATGGCGCAGATTGACCAGAAACGTCGCGAAGACGATCGCGAAGGACGGCAGCGGATCGGCCCAGAGGCCGACGGCGACGAATTGCGAGGCCCCGGCGAACACCGTCGCGCTCATCAGGCCGGACTCGAGCACGGACAGCCCGCGCTCGGCGGCCAAGGCGCCGAGCAGCAGGCCGATCGGCATGGCTGCGACGCAGATCGGCGAAATGGCGAGCGCGCCTTCGCCAAACCCGCGCAGGGCCGTTTTCCTGTAAGGCATGATGTTCTCCCTCCGGCGGCGCTCAGGCCGCCCGCGCATAGACGCCCGGCGTGACGCCGATCCGGGCCTTGAACGCACGGGTCATATGCGGCTGGTCGGCAAAGCCGCAGGCGGCGGCGACCGAGACCGGCGCTTCGCCGTTCGCCAGAAGCCGCCGCGCCAGTCTGATGCGCTGATCGACGAGAAAGGCGTGGGGCGTCAGGCCCGTCGACCGCTTGAAGGCGCGGATCAGGTGCGATCGCGACAGGCCCGTAATCGCGGAAAGCGTCGCCAGATCGACATTCTCGGCGACGTTGGCGGTCAGGTAATCCCTGACGCGGGTGACCGCGCTGCGCTCCTCGGCGGGCTTTTCCTCAGGATCGAGCTTTACATGGCGGGCGAGGATGAGCGCGAGGACGCCCAGCATCGCCTCGTCGATTTCGAGCGCCGCTTTTTTCTGCTGCATCGCCCAATGGGCGGCGGCGAAGGCCCGGCTCGTTTCAGGGTCGCGCACGACCGGCGCGGGGAAGCTCAGCGTTCCCCTCGGCGTGCGGCCTGTCAGGTCCTGCGCGGTCTGGCGGATCAGCTCCACGCTCGGATAGATCATCCGGTAGGCGTAGCCGAAGCCGTCCGGCTCGCCGTCATGCACCGTGTCGGGATTGACGAAGCACATGTCTCCGGGCCCCGCCCGGAGCGTCGCGCCGCCGAGCTGGAATTTCTCGCAGCCCTCGACGATGGTCCCGATGACATAGGTTTCGTGCGAATGCGGCTCATAGACATGCGTCTGGAAATGCGCGCTCAGGCACTCCAGATCGCCGTAGCGCGGCTCCAGCCATAGCGTTGCGCTGTCGCGCGGGCCCAAAGGCGCACGCTGTAGGGCGGCGGATTGCGGATAGGTGTTCATCGGCGGAATTTAGCATTTTCCCGCGCCCCGGGCTTGAACGAAAGTGCTCAATGTTCGGGCGGCCATTTTGAGAACCGTGACGTCTTTGCGCTTGAGGGATGGAAGAGCATCCCATGTCGTCCCGGAAGCGCGACAGCGCTGTCCGGGATCCAAATTTACCTTGTGCCGCGATGATACGTGATTGGACCCCGGCTCTGGCGGCCGGGGCGACGCAGAGTTGGTGAACCGAATGTGGGGGGCAAGCCATTGCCCGCGCCGAAGCGGGTCAAAGGCAGGCTTCGAAAAGCGCCCTCGTGTTCTCCGGCGTCAGCTTGACCGGATTGCCGCCCGCGCTCGGGTCTTCGAGCGCCATCGCCGTCAGCCGGCCGAGATCGGGATCGCGCACGCCGAGCGCGGTCAGGTTCGCCGGGATGCCGAGCGCGGCGTTGAGTTCGGCGACGAAATCGCAGAATCCGTCGAAACCGCCGAGTATGCCCATATAAGCCGCCGCCCGCTCGATCCGGTCCTCGATGGCGGGGCGGTTGAAACGCAGCACCGGCAGCATGACGACGGCGTTCGTCGTGCCGTGATGGGTGTGGTAAATCGCGCCGATGGGATGCGAGATGGCGTGGATCGCCCCGAGCCCCTTCTGGAAGGCGACCGCGCCCATCGCCGCCGCGCTCA
>CAYOUE010000139.1:7684-8831 GCA_964407075.1 uncultured Hyphomicrobiaceae bacterium | reverse complement strand
TTACATTATCGGCACGGTCGCGGGCCCGCACCCCTATCCCGCGATGGTGCGCGACTTCCAGTCGGTCATCGGCCGCGAGGTGCGCGAGCAGATGCTGGACCGCGAAGGCCGTTTGCCGGATTCGCTCGTCGCCTGCATCGGCGGCGGCTCTAACGCGATGGGCCTGTTCCACGATTTCCTCGACGAACGCGACGTGAAGATCTACGGCGTCGAGGCGGGCGGACACGGTCTAGAAGTCGAGAACGGCCACGCCGCTTCCATGAATGGAGGCCGTCCCGGCGTGCTGCACGGCAACCGGACCTATCTGCTGCAGGACGATGACGGCCAGATCCTCGAAGGCCATTCGATTTCCGCCGGCCTCGACTATCCCGGCGTCGGGCCGGAACATGCCTGGCTGCGCGACAGCGGCCGCGTGACCTATGTGTCGGCCACCGACAGAGAAGCGCTGGAGGCGTTCCAGCTCTGCACGCGGCTGGAGGGCATCATTCCGGCGCTGGAGCCGTCGCACGCCCTGGCTTACGTGTCGAAACTGGCGCCAAGCCTGCCGAAGTCCCACCTGCTGGTCATGAACATGTGCGGCAGGGGCGACAAGGACGTGTTCGCCGTCGCCGGCCATCTGGGCGTAGAGCTTTAACCTTCTTGCGGCGCATATGCTCAGGGGAGTAAAGGGCTGAAATGAAAAGAATAGATGCGACATTCGCCCGACTGCGCAACGAGTTGAAGCGCCCTGCGCTTGTCACGTTCATCACGGCCGGCGACCCCGACTATCAGACCTCGCTGGACCTCGCCTGCGCCCTGCCGGCCGCTGGGGCGGACATCATCGAACTGGGGATGCCCTTCACCGATCCGATGGCGGACGGCCCGGCTATCCAGCGTTCGTCGCAGCGCGCCCTGAAAAACGGCCAGACGCTGCGCAAGACGCTTGGCCTCGTGCGCGCTTTCCGCGAGGCCGGTCACGAAACGCCCGTCGTACTCATGGGCTATTACAATCCGGTCTACAGCTATGGGCCGGATAATTTCATACGCGACGCCCTGGCCGCAGGCGTCGACGGGCTGATCGTGGTGGACCTGCCGCCCGAGGCCGATCACGAGCTATGCCTGCCCGCGCTGGACGCCGGACTGAATTTCATTCGCCTGGCGACGCCCA
>CAYOUE010000139.1:0-7674 GCA_964407075.1 uncultured Hyphomicrobiaceae bacterium | reverse complement strand
GGGCGAAAAGCGGCTACCCGCCGTTCTCGCAAATACGAACGGCTTCGTTTATTATGTGTCGATTGCCGGGATCACCGGCACGCGCGCGCCGGATCTCGAAACGGTTCGCAACAACGTGATCCGTATCAAGGCGCACACGGAGCTGCCCGTCTGCGTCGGTTTTGGCGTGAAGTCGGCGGAGCAGGTGCAGGCGATCGGGACCTATGCGGACGGCGTCGTGGTAGGTTCGGCATTGGTAAACGCGATTGAAGGCACACTGAACGAGGCCGGCAAAGCCGGCACGGAAACCGTTTCCAGCGTGACTGCGCTGGTTTCGCAGCTGGCATCCGGTCTTGCGCCCCGCGCGCCGTCGGATCCGCTCGAGCCAGCCAGCCGTCCAGTATCAGTTTGAGAGGCGTTGCAAAGCAGTGAATTGGATCAACAACGTCGTCCGTCCGAAGATCCGCGGCCTGCTCCAGAAGCGGGACGTGCCGGAGAATCTGTGGATAAAATGTCCCGAGACGGGGCAGATGGTGTTCCACAAGGATGTCGAAGCGAACCAGTTCGTCATTCCTGGCTCGAACTATCACATGCGCATGAGCGCCCGGATGCGCCTGGCGTCATTCTTCGACGAGGGAAAATATACCCCCCTCGATCCGGTCGAAGTTCCCCTCGATCCGCTCAAATTCCGCGATGAGCGCCGCTACACCGAGCGGCTGAAGGACGCCAAGGCCAAGACCGGACACGAAGACGCCGTAATGGCCGCCTTCGGGACGCTGGAAGGCCAGGATGTGATCGCCGCAGTGCAGGATTTCGCGTTCATGGGCGGTTCGCTCGGGATGGCTGCGGGCGAGATGGTCATCGCCTCGATGCTGGAAGCCGTAAAGCGCGAAACCCCCTACATCCTGTTCGCGGCCTCGGGCGGCGCGCGGATGCAGGAAGGCATGTTCTCGCTGATGCAGATGCCGCGCACCGTCGTCGCCGTTCAGCGTCTGCGCGAAGCTCGGCTGCCCTATCTGGTCGTGCTCACCCATCCGACCACCGGCGGCGTAACGGCATCCTACGCCATGCTCGGCGACGTGCATCTGGCCGAACCCGGCGCGCTGATCTGTTTTGCAGGCCCCCGCGTGATCGAGCAAACGATACGGGAAAAGCTGCCCGACGGTTTTCAGCGTGCGGAATATCTTCTGGAACACGGAATGCTCGACCGCGTGGTTCACCGGCATAGGCTTCGTGAGACGCTGAGCCGGCTGTGCAGCCTGCTGATGGAGCGGCGAGAGTTGAGGCGCCGCGTCGAACTGCGCAAGAGCCAGAAGGCGCAGAAAGAGCAGCAGCCTCCGGCCGCCCAGGAGAAACTGAAGGCCGTCCCCGCCGCGTCTCCGCCTGTCGCGGAAGAGGAAAAGCCGGACGGCGCAACGGAAAAGCCCGCCCGTGCCGTCATCATCCCGCCCGAAAAAGCGGCGGCGGAGTAGAACACATCTCACCGCCGCCAGCCCCGACCTTCCGGTTTTGCGCCGGACTTGTTCCTCACATTCACCCCCGGCCGGATCCTGAAAGGGCGCCGAAATGACCGCCTCGAACGCCGCTCTTTCCGAACTGCTGTCACGCTTCGAACGCCTGCATCCCAAGGCGATAGATCTTTCGCTGAGCCGCGTTCACCGCCTGCTCGGCGCGCTCGGCGATCCGCAGGACAGGCTTGCGCCCGTGATCCACGTCGCAGGGACGAACGGCAAGGGATCGGTCATCGCCTATATGCGCGCCTTCCTCGAAGCGGCGGGCTACAATGTCCATGTCTTCACATCGCCGCATCTGCGCCGCTTCAACGAACGGATCGCGCTCGGCGGCGCGGGCGGCGCAAAGCCGATCGGCGACCGCGACCTTCTCGACATCCTGACCCGCGCCGATGCGGCGAATGCCGGTGAGCCGATTACCTTCTTCGAGATCACCACCGCCGCCGCCTTTCTCGCCTTCTCGGAAAACCCGGCGGATTTCGTCCTGCTTGAAACCGGGCTCGGCGGCCGGCTGGACGCGACGAACGTCGTGACGAGGCCCGCGCTCACCGCCATTACTCCCGTTTCGATCGATCACACCAGCTTTCTCGGCGAGACCGTAGCGGCCATTGCGCGGGAAAAAGCTGGCATTCTCAAGCCGGGCGTTCCGTGCGTCGTCTCCAGGCAGAGCGACGACGCGCTCGCGGTCATCGAGGAGCAGGCGCGAATCGTGAAAGCGCCGCTCATTGCGGGCGGGCAGCAATGGGACGCCTTCGAGCAGCATGGAAGGCTCGTTTTTCAGGATGGCAGGGAACTGCTCGACCTGCCGCTGCCGAGGCTCAACGGCGCACACCAGATCGCCAATGCGGGAGCGGCGATCGCCATGGCGCGTGCGCTCGACAACGTCACGATCGACGAGGAGCATCTTGCGCAGGGCCTTTCCACGGCGGTCTGGCCGGGGCGACTGGAGCTGCTGAGCCTCGGCGCCCTTCATGAACATGCGCCCGCTGGCTCGGAGATCTGGCTGGACGGGGGACACAATCCGGCCGCCGCAGAGGCGCTCGCCCGGACAATGGCCGATCTGGAAGACCGCGTGCCGAGACCTCTCTTTCTGGTGCTTGGCATGATGTCGACCAAGGACGCTCCGCACTTTCTCGATTATTTCGAGAACCTTGCGGGCTTCATCGCGACGGTCGCCATCCCCGGACAGCCGAACGCCTATACCGCCGACGAACTCTGCGCGATCGCCCGCCACAAAGGCTTTCTGGCGGAACCGGCAGTCTCGGTGAACGAAGCGCTTGAGCTTTGCGCGGCGGAATCCGACGATCCCGTACGCATCCTGATTACCGGCTCGCTCTATCTTGCCGGCCACGTGCTGGCGATGCAGGACCACGGCCTCAGAGCAGGATAAGAAGCGGAACGTCCGCGCCTGCCGTCGCCAGGCCATGTTTTTCCCGGAATTGCTTAGTTTTTTCATAGCAATTCCGGACGGAAAACCGCTTCCCACTTTTCCTGGAATTGTTTTGTTTGCCTTGCCGCAATTCCGGACGGAAAACCGCTTCCCACTTTTCCTGGAATTGCTATTAAGCGGCCACCCTTTCCGGGATGCCGCCGGATATCGCCTCAAGAAGCGAGGTCCTGACCGCCTGAGCCGCGGGCGAGGCGATGCCGCGCGGGCCGTAGAGGGCGATCTCGACATCCGGCAGCTGCGGAAGGCCCTGGCCCTCCCCCAGGACCTTCATGGCCGGCGTCACGGAAAGCCGCGCCATCGCCATCACCGCCAGCCCTTCGCAGACCGCCGCGCTGATGCTGGCGAGGCTGGGGCTTTCATAGGCGATGCGATAAGGCACCCTGGCCGCCGAGAGCGCCGCCAGCGTCGCCTCCCTGAAACGGCAGCCGGGCGAGAACAGGGCGAGCGGCAGGGGTCTGAGCCTGCCCAGCGCCTCGTCCGCTCCCGCCCAGATGAGCGGCTCCCTGCGAATGAGCATCCCGTCTTTCGCGCCGCTCCCGCGCGTAATCAGCGCCATATCGACGATGCCCCGGTCGACGAGCGGCATCAGCTCCGAAGACATGTCGCAGCGGACCTCGATCTCCACCATCGGATGAGTGATCGAAAGCCGCCTCAATATTCCCGGCAGGAAGTGGGAGGCGTAATCGTCCGGCGTGCCAAGCCGCACACAGCCGGCGATGTCGACGCCTTTGGCGCGTCCGACAAGCTCGTCATTGACCGCGATAAGGCGGCGGGCGTGTTCCAGAACGCGTTCGCCCGCAGCCGTGAGCGTCGCCTTTTTCCTGTCGGCGATGAGCGTAACGCCCAGCGACTCCTCCAGCCGGCGCACCTGCATACTGATGGCCGACTGGGTGCGGTTGAGCTTGAGGCCAGCGCGGGTGAAGCCGCCCGACTCCGTGACGGCGAGGAAGGCGCGCAGGCAGGCAGTGTCGAGATCTATCATCACGAAATCACATTCTGAGCATCAAAACAATTCGTTTCCATGATCGCACAATATCCATCATCTTGCCAGCGCCATCCGATCCCGGCTTAGCGGGACGGATCGAGCGATATGCAATTTCCCAAGGTGCAAAGCCATGTCCATCGCCGAGAACAATATCCCGCGGGCCGGAACCCAGTCCGTGACTCCGCTTCTCATCGTGGCGATAGGCGGCGCTCTGACCGGCTTTTCGGGCATCTTCGTCAGGCTGAGCGAAACCGGCCCGCTGGCAACAGGAGCCTGGCGCCTGACGATCGCGGCACTCGTGCTGCTGCCCTTCATGAGGCTGGCCGCAGCGCACGCGCCGGCGCGCCGCGTCTCTCCGCTGGTCCTGCTGGCCGGCCTGTTCTTCGCCGTCGATATGGGCTTTTTCAATATCGCCCTTGGAATGACTTCGGTCGCCCATGCGACCCTGATCGTCAATCTCGCGCCCGTTGTCGCACTCGCAGCCGGATTCCTGCTTTTCGGAGAGAGATTCGGCGCGGCCAAGGCGGCAGGACTGGCCGCGGCGCTGGGCGGAGCAGCGCTGATGACCCTGATGCGCGCCGATGGAGCCGGAACGCTGCTCGGCAATGGTCTCGCCGCTATCGGCATGTTCGGCTATGCGTTCTATCTGATCGCCGTCAAGCACGCGAGCCGGGAACAGGACACCTGGTCGATCATGCTCTGGTCCTCGGTCTCGGCCGCGGTGGCGATGTTTCTCGCGGCTCTGCTTGCGGGTGAGCGTATCCTGCCGGAGACGCCTGACGGCTGGGCCGTGCTGATCGCACTCGGCCTCATGTCGCATCTGCTCGGGCAGGGTCTCGTGGCGTTGGGCATCCGTGGCGCGCCGGTCGGGCTTGCCTCGATGCTGCTCCTGACGCAACCGGTCATTGCCGCGCTGGCCGCATGGGCCGTATTCGGCGAAAGCATGGGGCCCATCGAGGCGGCTGGCGCCGCGCTCGTTCTCGCCGGACTGGCGATGGCCAGCCGCGCAAGGGGATGACGCACGGCGTTCCGGTCCCGGCGCTTCCGGGAAGCCGGAACGCCGTAAACTCAGCGGTTGAGCCGCGCTATGAGGCTGGAGGTATCCCAGCGATTGCCGCCCATCTTCTGGATTTCCGAGTAGAACTGATCTACAAGCGCGGCGACGGGAAGATGTGCGCCGTTGCGGCGCGCCTCGCCGAGGCAGATCGAGAGATCCTTGCGCATCCAGTCCACGGCGAAGCCGAATTCGAACTTCCCGCCGTTCATGGTCTCCCAGCGGTTGTCCATCTGCCAGCTTTGCGCAGCGCCCTTGGAGATCGTGTCGATCACGGCCTCGACGTCAAGGCCGGCTTTCTGCGCGAAGTGAATGCCTTCGGAAAGTCCCTGCACAAGTCCGGCAATGCAGATCTGGTTGACCATCTTGGTCAATTGCCCGGCTCCGGCCGGCCCGAGCAATTTCACGGCGCGGGCATAATGGGCGATGACCGGCTCGGCCTTGGCGAAGTCGGCTTCGTCTCCCCCGACCATGACGGTCAGCGCGCCGTTCTCGGCCCCAGCCTGCCCGCCGGACACCGGCGCGTCGAGAAAGCCGGCGCCTTTTGCCCTGGCCGCGGCGTAAAGCTCGCGGGCCACATCGGCCGAGGCGGTAGTGTTGTCGATGAAGACCGCGCCGGATTTGAGGGTTTCGAAAGCGCCGTCCTTGCCGGTCGTGACGGCGCGAAGGTCGTCGTCATTACCGACGCAGGCGAAGACAAAATCGGCGTCCTGTGCGGCTTCTGCAGGCGTGGCCGCGGCTTTCCCGCCGAATTTGGCGGCCCACTGATCGGCCTTCGCACGTGTACGGTTGTAGACCGTCAGATCGACTCCACCCTTCGTGCGGATATGCCCCGCCATCGGAAAACCCATCACGCCCAGGCCGATCCATGCAATTTTGCTCATTGCAGTCTCCCTTCGATTCGTCGTTATGAATGCTTTGCAATCCGGTCCGATCGGATCTTTTCGCGCTGCAGTTTGAGCATGATCCTGCTCCGAACGCGACCATCATACCATTATGCAGCAGACTATTTTTCTTGGCGTCCGCGCATTTCGCTTGCCAGCCACGATCATTAGCCGATCAGGTGCGTCATGGAAACAACGCCTGAGCAGCAGTCGTGCGCTTCACAGCCACGCCGATGTCGCGCATGATCGCGGCAGCGTACAGAACTGCGCCGACGTAAAACTTCCGATACTCTCGAAGGAGACTATATGGGAGGCGACCGGATCAGCCGGCCTCCTGTTTTATGAGGTGAAGACCAATGGATGAGTCGATGTGGCTTTCAATAGCCATCATCCCGATCTGCTTTGCGCTTTCAGGCTTTTTTTCCGGCAGTGAAACCGCGATGACAGCAGCGTCGCGCGCGCGGATGCACGCTCTCGAATCCGATGGCGACAGACGGGCCGCGCTTGTGAACCGTTTGCTGGCGAAGCGCGAGAGCCTGATCGGCGCTTTGCTGATCGGCAACAATATCGTCAACACCGCCGCCGCCGCGCTAGCGACCGGGGTTCTGCTCAGGCTGTTCGGCGACGCCGGGATCCTTTACGCAACGATCGCGGTATCGGTGTTTCTGATCCTGTTCTCCGAGATCCTGCCCAAGACCATAGCAATCAACTACCCGGACCGCATGTCGCTGATCGTGGCGCGTCCCGTCTCATGGGCAGTGACTATTCTGGGACCACTGCCGATTGCGATCGAGACGTTTGTCCGCTGGTTTCTGGGCGTGTTCGGCCTGCAGGTCGGCGGCGTACGCAACGTCTTTTCGGCGATCGACGAGCTGCGCGGACAGGTCGCGCTTCTGCACAAGGAAGGCAGCGTCGGCAAGTCCGACCGCGACATGCTCGACGGGCTTCTCGATCTGAACGAACTGACGGTCGAGGACATCATGGTTCACCGCACGAGGATGAAAACGGTAAACGCCGATCTGCCGCCTGCAGAGATCGTCCGGCAGGTGCTCGATTCGCCGCATACGCGCTTGCCGATCTGGCGCAGGGAGCGCGAAAACATCGTCGGCATCCTCCACGCAAAAGACGTGCTGCGAGCGCTCCATGAGGCCGGAGGGGACGCCGGGCAGCTCGACATCGGCAAGATCGCGCGGGAGCCCTGGTTCGTGCCGGTCATGAACAGCGCGCGGGCGCAATTGCAGGCTTTCCTTTCGAAGAAAACGCATTTCGCCATCGCGATCGACGAATTCGGCGAGGTGCAGGGCATGGTTACGCTTGAGGACATCATCGAGGAGATCGTCGGCGACATCCGTGACGAGCACGATGTCGCGGCGCAAGGGATCCGCGTTCAGCCGGACGGCTCGGTTCAGGTCGATGGCGCTGTGCCGATCCGCGATCTCAACAGGGCCATGAACTGGGATCTGCCGGACGAAGAGGCGACCACGATCGCCGGGCTGGTGCTGGAGGAGGTCCAGTTCATCCCCGAGGTTGGCCAGTCCTTCGACATTCACAACATGCGCTTCAAGATCCTGCGCAGGCTCCCGAACCGGATCACGATGATAGAGATATCGCCGAATACGGGCGCGTCCGCCCCGGCGGAGCAACGTGAGGCCTCTCCGAAAGTGTAAGTCGCGCGGTCCCGTTCGGGCGTCAGATCTTCTGGTTATATGCCCCCACCTCCGGATAGATGGAAAGATGGGCGTCGATCTCCGCGAAGATCGCCCGCATGTTCTCTTCCGAAGTCGGGCTTTCGACGACGACGACGAGTTCGA
>CAYOUE010000138.1:0-8880 GCA_964407075.1 uncultured Hyphomicrobiaceae bacterium | reverse complement strand
CTGCAACACATTGACTTTTATAAACTATCCGTCCAATCCATCATCGGCGCGATGCAGAATCTGTGTTTTCGATATTCCATGCTTTTTCGTGTAACTTGAAGCGGATAGAAAGTGAAATAGTGCATATACATGCACAAATTCTCACGCCATATCACGGCATTTCATGACCCGCATGTGCAGTGCTTGCGCACGGCAGGCTTCAATCAAGATCGAAGTGTGACTTCTTTCAGCAGGCTGCCCTCCGGTGAAAGGCGCGCCTGGATATGCTGCAGCGGGCGCAATATTCGCACTGCTTTCTTCGCATCGATCTCCATATCGAAGATATGGCCACGATTGGCAAGTTTGCGCAGAAGAATTTGCCCGCAAGCCTTGATCGCCTTCGGCCAGGTCCGGGCGACGAAAGTACATGCACGCCTTGCAGCGCACCGGCGGCATAATGTTACCCGTCGTAAATCCCATGTCCGCAGCAGAGACGATTTCCGCTTGATCGTCGAAGTGACCAACCGCATGATTGTTCCGGAATTATGCGAAGCGGGGAGCGAGCCGGGCCAGCGCTCCTCCCTGTCATTTGCATAAGGCGAGATAACGCCGATCAGCGCTGGGAGGCTGCATGGAGGACCCGGCAGCGGGAGCGAATAGCCCGCTTATCCGCGACGACCACGAGAGCGTCGCCGTGCTTACGCTCAACCACTCGCAGGCGATCAATGCGCTGTCCGAAGACATGCTGACCGCCCTGCAAGATGCCTTTGACGATATCGCCGGTGACAAAGGCGTGAAGGCGGTCATCCTGCGCAGCGCCGGCGAGAACTTCTGTGCAGGGCATAATCTGAAGGAAATGACGGCGCGGCGCGGTGATGCCGATGGCGGATTTCAGTATTACAACGATCTTTTCGCGACTTGCTCGCGCATGATGACTTCGGTGGTGCGTCTCCCGCAACCGGTCATCGCCGAAGTCAAAGGCATCGCCACAGCGGCAGGGTGTCAGCTGGTGGCGTCCTGCGATCTGGCAGTGGCCTCGGAAGAGGCGCGTTTTGCGACCTCGGGGGTGAATATCGGCCTTTTCTGTTCGACCCCCATGGTTGCGCTTACGCGCAATGTGGCGCGCAAATTCGCCATGGAGATGCTGCTTCTGGGCGAATTCATCCCTGCTGCGCGCGCGGCCGAGATCGGGCTTGTCAATCGGGTGGTTCGCAGGGCCGAGCTCGAAACCGAAACCATGCGCATGGCCCGCATTATCGCCGGCAAGTCTCCCGCCGCTGTCAGGATCGGCAAGCGCGCCTTTTACGAGCAGGCGGAGATGGGGCTGGATGACGCCTATGCACATGCGGGCCAGGTCATGGCGGAGAACATGTTGGCCCGCGATGCCGAGGCTGGGATCGGCGCCTTCATTGCCAAATCGCCCATGCCGGAATGGACGGGGGAATAGCGGCGGGATGCCGATCTATCAGGGAACTGAACTGGAAAAGTGCGAGGCGAATTACGCGCCGCTCTCGCCGGTCTCGATGCTGAAGCGTACCGCGCGGGTCTATCCGAACCGGCTGGCCCAGGTGCATGGGCGCATCAGGCGAACCTGGGGCGAGGTCGATGAACGCTGCAAGCGTCTTGCCTCCGCCCTCGCCGCGCATGGAATCGGCAAGGGTGACACAGTGGCGCTGCTTGCCCCCAATATCCCCGAAGCGCTGGAATGTGCGCTGGCTGTCCCGATGCTGGGCGCGGTGCTGAATGCGAACAACACCCGGCTCGACCCCGATACGATCGCCTATATTCTCGATCACGGAGAGGCGAAGGCGTTCCTGGTGGACACCGAGCTGTCCGGGATTGCCTCGGCTGCATTGGAAAAAACAGGCCGCGATATTCCCGTTATCGACATCGAAGACCCTGAGGGCCCCGGTGGTGATCGCATCGGTACGCTGACTTATGACGAGTTGCTGACGCAAGGCGATCCTGACTTCCCTTGCCGTCTTCCAGACGACGAATGGGACGCTTTGTCGTTGAACTATACGTCGGGTACCACAGGCCGGCCCAAAGGCGTCGTTTATTCCCACCGCGGCGCCTACATCAATGCCGTCAACAATACGATCACCTGGGCGATACCGCATTTCCCGGTCTATCTCTGGACCCTGCCAATGTTTCACTGCAATGGCTGGTGTTTTCCCTGGACCGTAACGCTCCTTGCGGGAACGCACGTCTTCCTGCGCGCGCCGCGGGCGGAGGCGATTTTCAATGCCTTTGTCGATCATGGAGTAACCCATCTGTGTGGCGCGCCGATTATCATGTCGATGATTGCGGGTGCTTCCGAAGCGGAACGCCGTCCGTTCGACCAGAAGATTCAGATGATGACTGCTGCCGCGCCACCGCCCGCGACGGTGATTGCCGCCATTGAAGCGCTCGGCATCAATATCACCCATGTCTATGGCCTGACCGAGGTCTATGGACCTGCCGTTGTCTGCGCCTGGCAGCCTGAGTGGAACGCTCTGCCGCTTGAGAAACGCGCAAGGCACAAGGCTCGTCAGGGCGTGGCCTATGAGCTTGAAGAAGACGTGCTGGTACTCAATCCCGAGACAGGCGAGCAGGTGCCCTGGGATGGTAAGACGCAGGGCGAGATTGTCTTCCGCGGCAACATCGTGATGAAAGGCTATCTGAAGCAGGCGGACGCGACGGCAGAGGCCTTCCGGAGCGGCTGGTTCTGGTCCGGCGACATTGCCGTTCAACACCCGGACGGCTATATCGAGATCCGCGACCGCGCCAAGGACATCATCATATCAGGCGGCGAGAATATCAGCTCGATCGAGGTTGAAACCGCCCTTTACAGCCACCCGGCCGTAGCGCTTAGCGCCGTGGTCGCCATGCCCGATGAAAAATGGGGCGAAGTTCCTTGCGCCTTTGTCGAATTGACTGACGGAGCTATCATCTCCGAGGACGAGTTGATCGCACATGCGCGAATGAGTCTGGCAGGCTTCAAACGCCCCAAGAAAGTTGTCTTCGGAGAATTACCCAAGACTTCAACCGGAAAAATTCTGAAAACCGAACTGCGCCAGCGCGCCAAGGCATTCGCCTCGCAAACCTGAAGGTAAAGTGTCCGGGATTCTGTAAGCCCCGATTTGCGAGAAGAGGCCAGCGCTTGGACGAGGCTGACATGAAGGATCTCGATGGCCTGCTGGCCGTCTCCATCGAACAGGCCGTAGCAGCGCCCTATGCGTCCAGCAGGCTCGCGGATGCGGGCGCGCGCGTCATCAAGATCGAACGGCCCGAAGGCGACCTTGCGCGCCGGTACGACGCTTATGTCAAGGGCGGGAGCGCTTATTTCGTCTGGCTGAACCGAGGCAAGGAGTCGATCTGTCTCGATCTCAAGAACCGCGCGGATCTGGCTATCCTTATGCGCATGATCGATGCCGCCGACATTTTTATCCAGAACCTCATCCCCGGCGCGCTCGAACGTCTGGGCATTGCGCCGGCAAGGCTGCGCGCCCGCAATCCGGGACTCATCGTCTGCTCGATCTCCGGCTACGGCTCCGACGGGCCGCGAAGTCACCTGAAAGCCTATGACCTGCTTGTGCAGGCAGAAAGCGGTCTTTGCGCAATCAACGGCACCGAGCACGGACCGGCGCGGGTGGGCGTTTCGGTCTGCGACATCGCCGCCGGGATGACCGCTTTCCAGGCCATTCTTCAGGCACTTATAGCCCGCGGACGCACTGGAGAAGGCCGCTGCATAGAGGTTTCGCTCTTTCATGCGATCGCGGACTGGATGAATGTCCCCTATCTGCAGCACCGTTATGGCGGCGCTGCGCCCCGCCGCATGGGACTGAAGCACCCATCCATTGCGCCGTATGGGGCCTATGCGTGCGCGGACGGAAAATCGGTCCTCATCTCGATCCAGAACGAGCGGGAATGGCGCCGGCTCTGCTCGGATGTGCTTGGCGACGCCGCGCTTGCGCAAAGGCCGGGCTTTTCGACGAATATCGAACGCGTGGCGAACCGCGCCGAGGTCGATGGCAAGATCGGCGGATTTTTCGCCCAGCGCAGCCGCAAGGCCAACATAGCCCTGCTCGAAGCCGCCGGCATCGCCTATGGCTGTCTGTCCGATATGGACGATCTCGCCGCACATCCCCAGAACCGTTTCGTCACGGTGAGAACCGAACACGGCGATGTCGAGATGCTCGCGCCGGGGAGCTATGTCGAGGGAAACGAGGCAGCACTCGGCCCGGTTCCGGCCACGGACGAACATGGCGAAGTGCTTCGCCGCGAGTTCGCAGATAACTCACGCTGAAGCAGCATGTGAAGTCGCTAACCGGACAGGTGAGACGCCCTTAACTTCGTCCGCACCGCGTTTTCGGTCTCGCCAGTTTGGAGGTCCGCCATCTGCATAGCGGCGACGTCAGCAAGAGGCCTCGCTGCATCCGGATATTAAATATTCAACCAATCGGTTGACTATGTAGCTGCTTGCCATTATATTCAACTACATGGTTGAATTATTACCGCCTCAACTCGACTCCATCTTCCATGCGCTAGGCGACGCCACGCGCAGGCGGATGCTTCGCGAACTCGCCAGCGGCGAGCGAACGGTAGGCCAGCTTGCCGAGCCCTTCGCGATCTCGCTCGCGGCCGCCTCTAAACACATCAAGGCGCTGGAGAATGCAGGACTGATCCACCGTGAGGTGCGCGGACGCACACATCTGTGCCGTCTCGACCCGGGGCCGCTCGCAAGCGCACATGAGTGGCTGAGTTTCTATGAGCGCTTCTGGACCGAGCGTCTGGATGCGCTCGAAAAAATCCTCCGCGAGGAAGATGCACGTAAATCCCCAAAACCCGAAGGAGACGACAAATGAACGACCTCACGCCGCTCGAAGCCTACGGCGTCATGACCGAGCCAGCTACCTTGAAGATCCAGCGCTTGCTACCCGGCCCGATCGAACGGATCTGGGCGTATCTCACGGAAAACGATCTGCGGCGCCAATGGCTGGCGGCTGGCAAGATGGAGATGAAGGCTGGCGCGCCGTTCGAGTTGGTTTGGCGCAATGACGAGCTGACCGAGCCGCCCGGCCAGCGCCCGGATGGTTTTTCCGAAGAGCACCGGATGCAGAGCCGCATAACTGAGTTGGACCCGCCCCGCAAACTCGCCTTCACCTGGGGAGAAGAAGGAACCGGCGAG
Organism: uncultured Hyphomicrobiaceae bacterium; assembly: GCA_964407075.1. Lineage (GTDB taxonomy): Bacteria > Pseudomonadota > Alphaproteobacteria > Rhizobiales > Rhodomicrobiaceae > JAHQVI01. The sequence continues at coordinate 3,731 of CAYOUE010000138.1, read as the reverse complement.
GTCTCATTTGCGCTGGAGCCAAAGGGCGGGGAAGTTCTGCTGACCATAATTCATCGCCGTATTGCAGACCGCGCAACCATGCTCAAGATCGGCGCAGGCTGGCATATGCACCTCGACATTCTGGCCGCCCGCGTAACAGGCAGGGAGCCGAAGCCTTTCTGGGATGGCTGGAGCAGGTTGCAGAAGGAATATGAGCGGCGGATTCCTGCCTGAGTTAAGGCACGGGTTGCAGGTTTCAGGCGCTCCGAAGGCCGGAGCGTCTGAATTCGCTCGATCCGATCGCGGTTGCGGTCGCGCCCCGCAGAGCGTCCGGCCGGCCGCAACGGCGTATCCGGGAAAGCTAGGCCTCGGCGCTCTTGAGCGCAGTCCGAAGGATGGCAAGCAGATTAGACCGGATGATCCGCTCGATGCCGTCAGCGCCGAGACGGCACAGATCCTTCAGAACGATATAGCTCTCAAGGCCTGAGGCCGCGGAAAGCGCATGGACGAGATCGGTCAGTTCCTTGTCGCCAAAAGACCCACGCACGGGCTCAAGCGCCATGCCGTACATCTTGACGCGCCGCGCAATCCTCAGATCGAAGGTGTCGTCTCCGGACTGCAACTGCGTTTCGAGGCTTTTGGCCAGAAACAGCCTCGCCGCCCTCTCCTGCCTGAGGATCAGATTGAACATACGCCGATGGACATGCAGGACACGATCCTCGACGCCTTCGAACTGCGCCAGCTCCCTTTCAATATCGGCGAAGATGCCGCCTCGCTCGAACATCTGCAATTCCTGAAATGCCTTTATCAGGAGGGTTGCCGAGTCGGCAAAATGACGATAGGCCGTGCCCGCGGAAACCCCTGCCCGCTTCGCTGCGGCTGCGATCGTGACGGCTTCGCCCTGCTCCATCAATGCGAGAGCGGCCTCCATCAACTGATGGCGGATTTCAGCCTTGCGCTTGTTTCTCAAGCCGCCAAGCCTGAGGTTTCCTTTTTCGCTCATAACCGTCTTCAGCCCCCGGAGCACGGCTGTTCAGGCGCATACAGATCGATCGACAGTCGATCCGGACTAGATCCGGTCGAAAACGAACGGTTCCAAATACAAGCATCATCTACTTGTAATTATTTTGAAATTCTAGCCCTTCAAAGACATTCAACCCTATGTGTGGCGCTTGCGCGCCTAGGATTGCTCAGTCTGCATCAGAATTATAACCGAAATTTGATTTTATCTTTATACGGAGTGATACGCTTGATCTGCGCAGGGCCGCAAGCTGAAGGTCCGGAGGGAGATCGATTGCCGGCCAGCTTCGCTGAGCCGCGCCAAGACTAGAAAGGAAGCCCGACGTAATTCTCCGCCAGCGACTTCTGCGCGGCGGCGGAACCCGCGAGATAGTCCAATTCGGCCTCCTGGATGCGCTGGCCGAATTCGCCTGTTTCAGGGAAACGGTGCAGCATGGATGTCATCCACCAGGAGAAACGCACCGATTTCCAGACCCGCGCCAGCGCTCTTGCCGAATAGGCGTCGAGGCCGGCCTGCGAGCCGTTGTGATAATGACTGCATAGCCCTTCATGAAGATAGTGAACGTCGCTGACGGCGAGATTGAGGCCCTTCGCGCCGGTAGGCGGAACGATGTGTGCAGCGTCCCCGGCCAGAAAGAGCCGGCCGAAACGCATGGGTTCGGCGACGAAGGAGCGCAGCGGCGCGATGGATTTCTCGAATGACGGGCCAGTGACGAGTCGGCGCGCGGCCTCGTCGGGCAGGCGGCGCTTGAGTTCGTCCCAGAAGCGCTCGTCCGGCCAGTCCCCCGGCGTGTCTTCCAGAGGACACTGCACATAATAGCGCGAGCGCGAGTGCGAGCGCATCGAGCATAGCGCAAAGCCGCGCGGGTGGTTGGCGTAGATCAGTTCCTCGCTTACAGGCGGAACGTCGGCAAGAACGCCGATCCATCCGAATGGATAGGCCCGCTCATAGACTGTCATCGCCCCGGCAGGCGCCGCCTTGCGGCTAGGTCCGTGAAATCCGTCACAGCCAGCGATGAACTCGCAGTCTATCCTGTGAGTCTCGCCGTCTTTCTCGAATGTGACGTAGGGCGAAGTTCCGGCGAAGTCGTGCGGCGTGGCGTTCTCCACTTCATAAAGAGAAACCGCGCCGCCTGCGGCCCTGGCCTCCATCAGATCGCGCGTAACTTCGGTCTGGCCATAGACGACGACGCCCTTTCCAATCAGGCCGGCCATGTCGATCCGGCAAATCCGTCCGCTGAAGGCGAGCGCGAAGCCGTCATGCGGCAACCCTTCCCTGTGAAGACGTTCCGCTACACCCGCCTCTTCCAGAATCGAGACGGTACCGCGCTCAAGTACGCCCGCCCTTATGCGCGACAGAATGTATTCCCGGCTCACGCGGTCGAGAATGATATTTGCGATCCCTGCGCGAGTGAGCAGCTGCCCGAGAAGGAGTCCGGCGGGACCGGAGCCGATGATTGCGACCTGAGTTCTGTAACTGGCCATCCTGCTCCCCTTGCACCGCGCAATTGCCGCCGTCAAGTCCGAGGGCTTCCCATTTCGTAGATCGCGCCTGTCAGCGCCAAAGCGTTTCTGAGCGAGGCTCCCGCCGCCATGCACATCTGCGGCAGCACCATCCATTCCAGCGTCCAGGCCGCTCCGGAGCGCTCCTGCTCATGCACCAGCGCATGATGCATTGCGGAAAGCAACGCAGCGTTGAACCGCGCGAGCGTGACAAGCGCTTCGGCTTTGACCGGATTCTGTTTGTGAGGCATGGCGGACGATCCGCCACCGCCTTCCAGCGCAATTTCGCCGATCCCGTTCTGCGCCATAAGGACGATATCCTGTCCGATTTTGCCGAGACCGCCGGTGAGAAGCGAAAGCCAGTTGGCGTAATCGGCGATCGCGCTGCGGTCGGTGTGCCAGCACTGCTCCGGCGCGGCAAGGCCGAGCTTTTCCGCAAGCGAGAGCGATACCTGTCTGCCCGCCTCGCCCAGCTTCTCAAGCGTCCCGGCCGCTCCGCCGAACTGCAGCCGCATCAGTCGCGGCGAGAGCGCATCGTAACGTGCAGGGTGCTCGCGCAACGGCCGCCTCCAGTTTTCAATCCGGTCGCCGACCGTGATCGGGATAGCAGCCTGCATCCGGGTGCGCGCCATCAGCGGCCGGGCGCCAAAGGTGGCGGAAAGCCTTTCGAGAGAAGCGTTCAGATCCGCAAGCCGCGAAAGCATTATTCCATTCGCCTCCCGCAAACGCAGGATCAGGCTGGTGTCGATGACATCCTGGCTGGTTGCGCCGAAATGCACATGAACGCCGTGAGGTTCGCCGACGGCGGCGCGCAGTTGTCTGACGAATTCAGGGACAGCGAGCCCATCGCGCTCTGACGCCGCGCCGATCGCGGCGAGGTCCGGACGGAACGCGGCGCAGACCTGCGCAATCAGCGCCGCCGCTTCGCCTGGAATCACGCCCGCCTCCGCTTCGGCTGCAGCCAGCGCAGCCTCGAAGCGTAGCATGGCTTCGAAATCGGCCTGGACGGAAAACCATTTCGCCAAGACGGGGTCGCCTAGCAAGCCAGAGAGGATTGGCGCGCTGTAGGGTGTGAAAGACATCGCCGTCAGATGTCGAAAAAGACCGTTTCGCTCTCGCCCTGGAGGCGGATGTCGAAGCGGTAGCCATTGGCTTCGCGCGGTGCGATCAGGGTCTTGACGCGGTCTGCATTCTCGATACGGGCGAGAATGGGATCTTGTGCGTTCGCC
>CAYOUE010000137.1:0-8939 GCA_964407075.1 uncultured Hyphomicrobiaceae bacterium | reverse complement strand
CGTTAACGAAGTTTGTGAAGGCGGTTTGCATGGACAGTCAGGAGAAGCTATCAAATCCTTAATTTTACTATTTTATTTCTCATAAATTTTTAAGACATAAATCGCGTTTCCTCAAATGCGTCTCGGCAGGGAAGAAGTCATGCGCGTCAAACCGCTAGATCAGATCAATGGACTATACATATGCCTAATGCTGATATTGCTGGCTATTGTACTTCGTATTCTTGGAATAAATTACGGATATTGGTTTATTGACGAAAGAATAAATGACGCCGCCAAGGTGCTGACCGGCGAACTCATCCCAGGACAACATTTTTATCCGCCTTTGTTCAACTACATCATGGCTCTGTCATTCGCCGTAGTTTATGCGATCGGGCGGCTTGTTCCCTTCTGGCACGATGTTTCGGAATTCAGGGCGCAATATTTCTCCGATCCAACCGTATTCTACCTGACGGCAAGGTTCATAACCGCCGTTGCTGGCGCAGCCATCGCACCGCTGTTCTATCTCATCGCAAGATCGGCCGGCCTTGGCAAATGGCCTTCGCTTGCCGCGGGATTGCTTGGCGCGATTCTGCCTGTCAGCATTCATCTGTCGCATATCGCCAAGAGCGACATTCCGCTTGCAACGGCGGTCGTGTTGACCTTCTATCTATTGCTCCTGAAATACAAGAACACTGAAGACCGGCGGCTGGATCTGCTACTCGGCCTTTCGGTTTCTCTTGCTTTCAGCTTCAAGCACTCCTTCATTTTCATCTTCATTCCGCTCTTCATCGGGCATCTTTACTGGCTGTCCCGTCTCTGCGACAGATCCGCAGTCATGAGATCCATCGCCTTGTCCGCAGCCGCCTGCGTGGCGAGCTGGCTGGTCTTCAATATCGGCGTCATCCTGGATCTGCAGAATTTTCTCGTGTACCAGTCGATCCAGTCGGTCATGTCCCTGCGGGAGTCCAGCACCTATCTGGGCGGTCTGACGACCTGGCTCAGGATTGCCACGGACAACGCGACAGGGGTTACAGCGGTCTCGACGCTGCTGTTCCTTGGCTTTCCCGCATACCTTCATTCGCGATATTCCGGCTTGCTGGACAAGGGACCGCTCACGATCTTCTGGATCTCCATCGCTGCAGGAACTGTGGTCGTCATCATGCTGACCGGAGAGCGGCAGCAGGAAGGGCTTTGGATTCCGTATTTCACGGCCATGCACCTGTTCGCCGCTCTGCTGATCGCGGATTTGCTGGCTTCGCGCGACTTGCGCATCAGGCGCGCCGGGACCGCCACGCTCGCTGCCGCCGTGATATTCTGCCTTGCCGGCAGCGCTGTGGTCTTGAGGCAGGCGTTGGCGCGGCCGATCGCACAGGACCTGGCGGCTTATATCGCGGAGAACTTCGCCGAGCGCAGGATCGTGACATCTTTCGAGCTGAGACTTCCCCGGCAAAAGGAAGCCCAGGCACTCGAACTGGAACGTGAGCAGCGCCTTGCCGCAAAATACGCCGTTGAACTCCCGGAGCGTTCACCCGAAAACCTCATTACCGAGTCCGCTCCCGGCGCGGTCTTCTACGTGAATATGCCTATTGTGTTTTTCGGCCTGGAGCACGCCGACGACGCAGCTATGGAAGGCATCGTGAGAGCCCATGCCTGGCCGTTTCAGGAGGACGAGTGGGCGCTGGACTACTGGACACGCCGGGGCTTCAGCATCTTCATCGTGTCACACTTCAAGTATCATGAGCTGGAAAGTCCATCGCAGCTCGTACGGACTTTCTACACGGATATGGGACGCAGATGTGCGCTGACGAAAAGATTCGAACCGGCCAAGCCGATGTTCCTGGAATATCCGATCAGCGTCTTCGATTGCGGACAGAACGCAAATAAGGCTGATTGAAGCGCGCGATTCCACTTCCTGGATGACGTGTCGAAAAGAAAAAGGCCGCTGCGAAAGCGGCCTTTTCCCAATTCCGTAGATTCAGCGGCAGCCGTGATAACGCAGACAGCCGTAATAGCTGTTGGTCCGGTAGCCCCAATTATCGGCGCATCTGTTGGCCCAATAGGAACAGCGTCCGCTGGAACGCCGCGGGCTGTAATAGCGCGGAGCCGTCAGCGCATGGCCGAGGAACAAGCCGAAAGCGAAAGCTCCTGCGTTCGAGCCGCGGCGGCGCTTCTTGTATCTGCGATACGAGCGGCGCTTGCCCCAGCGCTTTTTCTTCCTGACTTCTGTCAGGTAGTCGCCAGTTTCGATCGAGGTCTGCAACTGGCTTTGCAGCAATGGCGTGCTCATTGGAGCCGCATTGGCCGTGGAAACAGCTCCGCCGCTCCCAAGAGCGAAGGCGAAAGCTATTGCAAACAAGGGTAATAATATTCGACGGGTCATAAGATAAACCCTCCTTTTCATAGTCCGGAAAGCGTATTTTTCCTTCCTGCCATAAGCCTACAATATATTCAGCATATGAAAAGCGGTCTGACCGGTGTCGTTAAATTTTTTTACAATTAGGGTATCAATTACTATAACATTCAAGTGTGATAATTATCACTTCTCTAGCAACAAATATGAACCAATCGATTGGAATTTTTCAGCCATGACAGGGCCTTAAGGTAGCGCATAATTATAACCCGCATCCATGGCGTAAAATGTGGCGTTGAAACCTCATTGAACTGCGCCGTCCCTCTTCGGCTGCGCGTCGAGCGCAAGATTGAGCAGCAGAACATTGATGCGCGGTTCGCCGAGCACAGAAAGCGTCCGGCCCTCGATCTGTGCATTGATGAGGGTCCACAAATCGCCTTCTGCCATGTTCCGCAGCCCCGCTATGCGCGGCGCCTGCGCATAGGCGGCAGCGGGAGAAATGTGCGGATCGAGGCCGCTGGCGGAGGCCGTCACCATCTCGATATGTATTCTGCGTTCGCCAAGCCCGGCGCGCGCAGCCTCGGTCCGCTCGGTAATCTTGCCGATCAGTTGCGCGCTTGAAGGCGCGGCATTGGAGCCGCCGGAAGACTTGGCGTCATAGGCGATGGCGGAAGGGCGGGGGTGGAAATATTCCGGCCCGGTGAAATTCTGCGCGATCAGCGTGGATCCGATCAGGACGCCGTCCTCGCCTTCGATGAGGCTGCCATTGGCGGCTGTCGGAAACAGGATCTGGGAGATGCCCGTCACAGAAAGCGGATAGGCTAAACCCAGCAGCAACGTCATGAAAACTACCATGCAGGCAGCGCGGCGCAGTTCCCTTATCATGGCGTTCTCCTAAACCAGCCCTACCCCGGTAATGAACAGATCGATCAGCTTTATGCAGACGAATGGCGCCACGATACCGCCCAGCCCGTATATAGCGAGATTGCGGCCGAGAAGCACCTCCGCGCTCTTGGGAACATAGGTCACGCCTTTCAGCGCCAGCGGGATGAGCGCCACGATAATCAGCGCGTTGAAGATCACCGCCGACAATATGGCGCTCTGCGGACTGTGAAGATCCATGATGTTCAGCGCTCCGAGGCCCGGATAGACGGTGGCGAAGAGAGGCGGCAGGATCGCGAAGAATTTCGCGACGTCATTGGCAATCGAGAATGTCGTCAGCGATCCCCGGCTGATGAGCAACTGCTTGCCCACGCTCACAACCTCGATCAACTTGGTCGGATCGCTGTCCAGATCGACGATATTGGCCGCTTCCTTCGCCGCCTGGGTGCCGTCGTTCATGGCGACGCCCACATCGGCCTGAGCGAGCGCAGGCGCGTCGTTCGAGCCATCCCCGCACATGGCGACAACGCGGCCTTCAGCCTGGTATTTGCGGATCAGCTCCAGCTTGCGCTCCGGCGTGGACTCGGCGAGGAAGTCGTCGACGCCTGCCTCCGCAGCGATCGCAGCGGCTGTCAGCGGATTGTCGCCGGTAATCATGACCGTGCGAACCTCCATGCGGCGTAGCTGCATGAAACGGTCGCGGATGTGCGGCTTGATGACGTCCTTCAGATGGATCACGCCGAGCACGCGGTGGTCGCGCGCCACGACCAGAGGCGTGCCGCCACTTCGGGCGATGTCCTGGATAAGCCGCGTAAGCTGAAAATTCTCGCCCATCTTGGCGTAGGCTCGGATGGCGTCCTCCGATCCCTTGCGGATCTCTCCCTCGGGATGCAGATCGACGCCGCTGATGCGCGTTTCCGCGCTGAACGGGATGAAACGCAGCACCTGCGGGTCCTCGACGATATGCCCGAATTTCTTGCGAACCAGATCGAGGATGGATTTGCCTTCCGGCGTATCGTCGTTGAGCGAGGCAAGGAAAGCCGCCTCAGCCAGATCGCGCAATTGCACCCCGGGCAGCGGTTTCATGTCGTTCGCCATGCGGTTGCCGAACGTGATCGTGCCGGTCTTGTCGAGCAGTAGCGTGTCGACATCGCCGCAGGCTTCGACCGTGCGTCCGGATTTGGCTATGACGTTGGCCTTGACGAGCCTGTCCATGCCCGCAATGCCGATGGCCGACAGAAGCGCGCCGATTGTCGTCGGAATCAGCGTCACGAGCAGGGCGAGCAGCGAGGTCGCCGAGATATCTCCTCCCGAATAGAAGGCGAAAGGTCCCAGCGAAGCGACCACGGCGAGATAGATGATGGTTTGTCCGACGAGCAGTATTGTAAGCGCCACCTCGTTCGGGGTCTTCTGTCGCCGCGTGCCTTCGACCATTGCGATCATGCGGTCGATGAAGCTGCCGCCGGGGCGCACGATCACCCGCACCTTCATCCAGTCCGAGACGACCTTGGTGCCGCCCGTCACGCTTGAGCGGTCCCCGCCCGATTCCCTGATGACCGGCGCGGACTCCCCCGTAATTGCGGATTCGTCGACAGAGGCGATGCCGTCGATCACCTCCCCGTCGGCAGGGATGATGTCGCCCGCCTCGACGAGGACCACGTCCCCTGTCTGCAGCGCGCTTGAGCGGACGGTCTCGTAATCCATCCGGTGTTCGAGGACAAGACGCTTGGTCTCCGTTTCCTTTTGCGAAGCGCGCAGCGTTTCAGCGCGAACCCTGCCGCGCTGTTCGGCTATGGCTTCCGCGAAATTGCCGAAGAGCACCGTAATCCACAGCCATAGCGTGATCTGCGCCTGCACACCGGCATTGGGGTCGCCGGCGAGTAACTCGCGGATGAAGAACAGCGTGGCCAGGATCGAGACGATCTCCACCACGAACAGGACCGGGTTCCGGACCAGCGTGAGTGGATTGAGCTTCGTCAGCGTGGGCAGGAGCGAACGGCGCAGAATCTGCCCGTCGAAGAGCGGCAGATCGCCATTTTCCTTTCTCCACGCCATTGCCCCATGCCTCTCGTCAGCCGGCCGCGCTCTAGAAGGTTCTGCCCGAGAGCATTTCGAAATGCTCCGCGAGCGGTCCGAGCGCAAGAGCGGGGAAGAAGCTCATCGCCCCGAAGATCAGGATTACCGACACCATCAGAACGACAAAAAGCGGCGTATGGGTCGGCACGGCGCCGACCGTGGCCGACACGGTGCGCTTGGCTCCGAGCGATCCGGCGATAGCAAGGCCGGCTATGATGAAGGCATAACGCCCGACGAGCATGGCGAGCGCCTGCGCAGTCAGATGGAACGGCTGCGCCGCGTCGAAACCGGCGAAGGCCGCGCCGTTGGTCGCGACCGCCGACGCATAGGCGAACAGCAACTCGGTAAGCCCATGCGGCCCCGGATCCTGTATCGCGGCTGCGGCGTCAGGTATCGAAAGGGCGAGCGAGGGCAGGAGCAGCATCCCGAGCGGCACGATCAGCGGCGTCAGCACCGCAAGCTTTATCTCGCGAACCTCGATTTTCTTGCCCAGATAGACGGGCGAGCGCCCAACCATCAGCCCGGCAAGAAAGACGGCGAGCACGATGTAGAAGACGAGAGTGTAAAAACCCGATCCGGCGCCGCCAAAAATGACCTCGTTGAGCTGTACGTTCAGCAGAGGCACAAGCCCACCCACCGGCATGTAGCTGTCGAGCATGGAATTGACCGCGCCGGTGCCGGTCGCCGTCGCAGCGACAGACCAAAGCGCCGATCCGGCCGTACCGAAGCGGATTTCCTTGCCCTCCATGTTCCCGGCGAGCTGGTCGATCGGCAGGCGCGCAAGCAGCGGATTGCCGCCGCCCTCCACGATATAGACAGTGATGAGGCCGATCGTGAACAGAAATCCCAGAGCGGCGAACAACGCCCAGCCCTGACGGACGTCGCCGGCCATGATCCCGAATGTGTAGAGAAGTCCCGCCGCGATCAGAAGGATCAGTACGGACTGCGCAAAATTCGTCAGAGGCGTCGGATTCTCATATGGATGCGCGCTATTGGCGTTGAAAAAGCCGCCACCGCTGGTGCTGAAGATTTTCACCGCGGCCTGAGATGCAACCGGCCCCTGTGCGATGGTCTGGCTTGCGCCTTCAACCGTTGTAACCTGGGCATAGTCGTTCAGATTTTGCGGCATTCCCTCATAGACGAAGACCAGCGCGCAAAGCAGTGAGACCGGTAGCAGAATATAGAGAATGGCCCGCACGAAATCCTTGTGGAAGTTACCCAGCGTCTTGATCTGGCTGCGCGTCATCCCACGCATGACCGCAATTGCGACGCTGATCGCCGTCGCGCCGCTCATGAAGTTCTGAACCGTGCAGCCCGCCATCTGGCTGAAATATGAGAGCGTGCTTTCCCCGCCATAGGCCTGCCAGTTCGTGGCAGTGATGTAGCTGATGGCGGTCGCGAAGGCGAGGGACGGGTCGAGCCCGGGGAAACCGCGAGGATTGAAGGGTAGAAAAGCCTGCAGCCTGAGAATGAGATAAAAGACCAGCACGCAGATCAGATTGAGCGCGAGCACCGAAAAGGCGTACTGGCTCCAATGCTGTTCCGCGTCGGGATCGACACCGCACAGCCTGTAAATCGCTTTCTCGACTGGCGCCAGAACAGGAGTGAGGAAGGTTGGTTCGCCGGTGAAGACCCGAGCGGCGTAACGGCCGAAAACCGGAGTTAAGGCGACGACAATGACAGCAAAGAGCAAAAGCTGCGCTGTATCGTCAGTCATGTGATGCCATTAGAATTTCTGCGCGTTCACAAGCACATAAAGCAGGTATGCGATCAGAAACGCCACGACTGCGCCACCGATAAGATATTCAAGTCCCATAAAGCACCTTTAAAGCCGTTGGCAGATCACGATCGCCAGCCAGCACATTGCGAATCCCCCAAAGATCAGGGCGAGATAAACCAGATCCCCCATCTCATTCCCCGTCCATAAGAGGCTGAGTTAGCCCACAACGCCATAAAATGAACAGATCAAATAGCCCAATTTGGCGTAAATTGTGCATAAAGATTTCAATTGTTGCTAATGAAGCAGGTTAACGTCTGACGCGTAAACCCGGATCAATGCCAGGCCAGCTTAGCTGACCGCTAGCGTATTCCGTCTTTTGCATTTCGGGAGATGTGCCGCTGCGCTCAAAACGCAAATTCGCCTTACATATGTCGTGATGATGGCGGCGAATTCAAGCACCGTTGGCATACGTCTTTAGAAGCATTCTCGACACAGGCTGCGTATCAGATTTCGGCAGGCGCGGCCGAGTAGAAAGTTAACCGGTTGCTGAAAGGATCCTGAACACTGGCTTCCAGCAATCCCCATGGCATGGCCTCCGCGCCGGGACGCGCGTAAGGATAGGATTTCGCTCTGAGCGCAGCCGCAAAAGCGGCGGCGTCAACGACCTCGATACGGATCGTCGAGCCGGGCGTCGCGTCACCGTGATGCCCGGTGAGATGCAGGACGCACGCATCCCGGCGAAGCTGCATGTAGAGCGGAAAGCCTTCGCCGAAACGATGCTCCCAGTCCACGGCAAAATCCAGAAAACCGCAATAGAACTCGCGGGCCTTCGCCTCGTCGAAGATTCGCAGTACCGGTATCGGCGCGCCCAGCGTCATTCCGGCCGATCCGCTTGCCTTGAACTGGCGAGCAGCGTCGCCTGGGCGGCAGCGAGCCGCGCGATCGGCACCCGGTAAGGCGAACAGGAGACGTAATCGAGGCCGATCTGCTCGCAGAAGTCTATCGAGCGCGGATCGCCGCCATGTTCACCGCAGATCCCCAGCTTGAGACCGGTCCGGGCGGCGCGGCCCCGTTCGACTGCGATCCGTACCAGTTCGCCCACGCCATCCCGGTCGATGCTTACGAAAGGATCCGTCTCGATAATGCCCTTGGCGGCATATTCGCCGAGGAAGGATCCGGCGTCGTCGCGGCTGATGCCGAAAGCGGTCTGCGTGAGGTCATTGGTGCCGAAAGAGAAGAACTCCGCCGCTTCTGCGATTTCTGCTGCGCGAAGGGCGGCGCGCGGCAACTCGATCATTGTGCCGACCTGGTAGGTGAGCGTGGTCCCTGTCTTGCCGAAGATTTCGGCTGCGGCCTTGTCGATGACCTCCTTGAGAATGTCGAACTCCTTGCGCAATCCGACCAGCGGAATCATGATTTCCGGGCTGACGGCCTGGCCGGTTTTCTTCCCGGCCTCGATCGCAGCCTCGAAGATCGCGCGCGCCTGCATTTCCGTGATCTCGGGATAGGTGATCGCGAGACGGCAGCCGCGATGGCCGAGCATCGGGTTGAACTCCTTCAGCAGCGCAAGACGATGCGTTATGCGCGCGACATCCACGCCGAGCGCATCGGCCACTTCGGCGATTTCGTCGTCGCTGCCCGGGAGGAATTCGTGCAGCGGCGGATCGAGCAGCCTGATCGTGACCGGCAGCCCCGACATGATCTCGAAAATTTCCTGAAAATCCTGGCGTTGCATGGGCAGGAGCTTGGCAAGGGCCGCGCGCCTGCCGCCTTCATCGGAGGCGAGGATCATCTCGCGCATTGCGAGAACGCGTCCGTCCTCGAAGAACATATGCTCCGTGCGGCACAGCCCGATGCCCTGCGCACCGAACTCACGCGCACGACGCGCGTCCGCGGGCGTGTCCGCGTTCGTGCGCACGCCCAGCACGCGGT
>CAYOUE010000136.1:0-9117 GCA_964407075.1 uncultured Hyphomicrobiaceae bacterium | reverse complement strand
TGACGATGGCGCTGATCCTGGCTGTTCCAAGGCGGCTGGCTGAAGGGGCAAGATTTCTGAAGGACGGGGGCGACTGGCCGGGCTGGTCGCCGACCTGGATGCTCGGCCGGCGTATACACGGCAAGAAGCTCGGCATCATCGGCATGGGCCGCATCGGTCGGGCCGTTGCGCGCAGAGCGAAAGCCTTCGGCATCGAGGTCAACTATCACAACCGGCGGCGAGTTCCCGCCGAAGTCGAAGCCGAGCTTGGCGCAACCTTCTGCGAGAGCCTTGACCAGATGCTCGCCAATGTCGACATCGTTTCCGTCAACTGTCCGCACACGCCGGCCACCTATCACCTGCTCTCCGCACGCAGGCTCAAGCTGCTGAAGCCCGACGCCTATATCGTCAACACCGCGCGCGGCGAAGTCATCGACGAAAACGCCCTCGCCCGGATGATCGAGGCCGGCGAAATCGCGGGCGCCGGGCTCGACGTCTTCGAGAACGAACCTGCGATCAATCCGAGGCTTCTGAAAAGCGACAAGGTCGTCCTGCTTCCGCATATGGGATCGGCAACGATCGAAGGCCGCGTCGACATGGGTGAAAAGGTCATCGTCAATGTGAAGACATTTCTTGACGGACACACGCCTCCGGACAAAGTTCATCCGTCGATGTTTTAGTATTCGCGCGACCGGGGGGAGCGTAGACAATGACCGCTGAAACCATTCTGCACGCCATGATCCAGACCGCCAGCCAGGTTGACGGCCAGTGGTCGATGTATATCGTCGTGCATCTGGGCCTGTTCTGGTTCTTCTTTCTGGTGCACCGTCCGCTCCTGTTCGTGGAACGGGCCGTAGCGCTGTTCGCCTATGGCGCCTTCGCCGTCATCAACGGCAGTGCGCTCATCAACAGCTACAGGTTTCTGGAGTCGATGCGGCTCGACCTGCTCGGCGGATTCAGCGGCGAACTGGCCAATGCGCCGCGGATTACGAATGCGGTCGGCTCCATCACCTTCGCAGACAAGACCGAACTCATCATGATTACGCACGGCGCGGCGTTTTTCGTCGTGGCCATGTTCCTGCTGTTCCGCAACGCCATGATCGCGCGTTATCAGCGGCTTTTCCCGGCCCAGCGCGTCGAAGGCTGAGCCGGAAGGAGATCTTGCGGATCATCAGTCGGCTCGGGCGGCAGTGCCGGCCAGGCCGGGTTCGCCGTGCAGGCTCCCCGCGATCTGCAGCGCTTCATAAGCGTCCGTCAGCCCTGCGCCGAAATCCTTGTCGCGGCCGTCCGGACCCAGATCATGGGCGGACTCGACGAGCACCTGTCGTACATCCTCAGCCGTCAGATCCGGATTGCGCTCCATCATGAGCGCGATCACGCCCGTCACGTGAGCCGCGGCGAAGGAGGTGCCGGACAGGAAGTCGAAACCTTCATTGGTCACAGGTGCGAGAATCTCGACGCCTGGCGCCGCGGCCAGCACATAACCGCCGCGATTCGCGCCCTCGAAGATCTCGTCGGCCTCATCCGTGGCGGTGATCGCGATCACCTTGTCATGCGCAGCCGGATAGGCGGGCGGCGCGTCCGGCCCCTGGTTGCCGGCGGCGGCGATGAAGACCGACCCGCGCGCATAGGCGTCGTCGATGATCTCGATGAAGAGGCTGTTCTCGGCTCCGGCGAAGCTCATGTTGAAGATGCGCGCGCCGGCGACGAATGCCCGGTCCACGGAACGGATCAGCGCATAGACCGTGGTTATGGGCGGCGCGCCGAGCCTTTCGGGCGCGAAGGCGCGAACGGAGATGATACGGGCGTTCGGGGCGATCCCGGTCATGTCGCCGCTAGCGGCGATAATGCCGGCGATGGCGGTGCCATGCTCGTGCGGCGCATAGACGCCCTGCTCCAGCGCGTCGATCTCTGTGAGATTTGCGTTTTTCAACGCCGGATGCGAAAGGTCGGCCGCGGAATCGATCACAGCGACCGTCACGCCGTCGCCCTTGACGATTTCCTGGGCGTCGGGAATGCGCATTCTCGGCAGCGCGTATTGCGCAGGAGACAATGCGGCCGTCCAGCCGCTCTGAAGCCGGTAATAGGTGTTGGGCACGGCGACATCGACACCCGGCGTCCCAGCAAGCTGGGCCAGCACCGTGTCCACGGTCCGCCCGTCAGGGATGAGATAGCGGTAGATCCGCGCCGCATCGAGCAGCGTCAGGGCAATCGAATCCTGAAGGACGAGGCCTGCGCCTGTCCCGATGTCGGCCGCTGCGGTGTCGGGGTCCTCGCCTCGGATCAGAAGCACGATTTCGTTCGGCGGGAACTCGGGCTGCTCGGCCAGAGCAGCCTCACGGTTGAGCGGCATGGGCGGCGTATCTGCGAACAATTGCTCCGGATCGCGCGCTGGCGGCACCGGCGGGATCGGCGGAACGACGACAATCTCCGGTTCAGCCGCGGCCGGCGGCGGCGTGCGGCGGGTGCGCTGGGGCGACGGCTCGGACGGTTCGGAAGGCGGGGTACGGCGCACCCTTTGGGGCCGCCGTTCCCGCCGTTTTTCTTCCTCGGCGTTCTTCAGCCCCTCGATGACGAGAGGCGCAATCGCACCGAGCAGACCGCTGGCGTTGCCGCCGCTGCCCCTGTCGCGTTTCGGAGGAGGATTGGCGGTGTTTGGCGTATATGTGCTGGTGTTCGGGCTGCGCTGCGCGGAAGCCGTCGCCAGCGCACCGCAAACCGCTGTCACAAGACCGACCGTGAGAACAATTTGGAAAATCCGTGAAGTCTGAGACCGTTTCATGGGCGTTCTCCAGCGGCCGGGCAAGCCGCGCGATTGACATTCCAGCATCGGTCAAACCCGAATACTAGCGTGACGGCGCAATAAAAGCCACCAGATCCGGCCTTTCGCGCAGGGTGACCAGCCTTGCGTCGCGATCATCATCGCTCAGCGCCTCTGAAGAAATCCTGACACGGAAAACTCCGCCCGGCCCCGGACCGTCGACGATGACGGCGCCGTTTTCGCTCAGCAGCCCGGCGATCTGTTCCGCATTCGCCGCATTCTGGAAGCGGATGAGCGCGAATGTGCCGGTCTCGATCGCGGTTTCTTCGCCCGACGCCAGACTGGGCCCGCCATTGCCGGGCTCGCCTGACATGAGCGAAACCAGGACGGCGGCCTGCACGATGATGACGATCGCCGCCAGCGCGCCGCCGAGCGCCACGCCTGGCGAGAAGCCGCCGATTGCGAAACGCTTCAGCCAGCCGCCCGGCGCAGCGCTCATCCTGCGCGCGCCGGAGCCTTCCGCCGCAATCCGCGCCATCAGGCGTTCGCGCGCCTCATGCGAGGGCATACCCACTCTTTCATTGGCGAAAATGACTTCCGCCGATTCCTCGCGCACCAGTTCGAGCCGGTTTCGCAGTTCCGTATCCCCGGCGAGATAGGTCTCGACGCGGCGCATGTCCTCGGCGCTCAGCCGTCCGGTTTCGTACCAGGGCAAGAGCAGTTCGATCTCTTCGCGTTCGTTGTTCATGGTCTCATACCCGCTCATGGCCATCCACGGTCCAGTCCGGCTTCACGCATCATCTCGGCCAGCTTCTTGCGGGCGTAGAACATGCGCGTCTTGACGGTGTTGACCGGGATGCCGGCGATTTCGGCGACTTCGGCAACCGATTTGTCATGATAATAGACGAGGTCGATGATCTCGCGATGATCCGCGGACAGTTTCTCCATGCAGGCGCGCATGACCTCGGCCTTGCTGCGTTTCTGGGAGACGACCTCCGGGTCGTCCTCCTCATCCGCGATCTGCGCGGCGTAATCCTCGTCGAGCGCGGCTTCGCGGCGCTTGCGCAGCACGCTTACGGCCCTGTTATGCGCAATGGTCATCATCCAGGTCGAGACGGCCGACCGGCCCTCGAAACTGTCCGCCTTGCGCCAGCATTCCATGAAAACCTCGTTCATCAGCTCTTCCGCCATCGCCTCGTTGCGCACCAGCCTTACCAGGTAGCGGTAAAGCCGGACGTGATGGCGGGCGTAAAGGGCGCTCATGGCGGCCTGGTCGCGGGCTGCGATCCTGGCGATAAGCTGGGCATCGTCCGCGGTTCCGCTCATGATGGCGCGTCTTCCTTGCTCGCCCATCCGTCAAACATGGGACGCGGCGACCGGCGGCAAGGTTCAATCGGAGCAGCGAACCTTAGATGAATTTTCGATGAACCGGGCACGGGCAGGGAGGCGGTCACGGCGGATTGCCTCGATGTCATGGTTGCGAAAGCAGAAAGAGCTTTAATGGGATTGTCTGGAACGGGCAAGCATTACGGACGGGAATGACGGGAACATTATACATTATCTCGTTGATCCCGTTAATAAAACCAGTAAACCGGGCCTTGAAATGAATTGCTGCAGGCCTTATTGCATGAATATTGAAACAAATGGGAGCGAATCATGACCGGCCGAAGCGTCCAACCGGATGCGAGCGAAATTCGCAGCGGCTCAGCCGCAACATCGGCGCGGCTGCGCTCTGACGGCCCGCTCGATGCCAACGATCTTGCCGCCTTTCGCGCCCGGGGCGCCGCCCTTGCCTACGATCCCGTACAGATCGGATGGGTTCCAGCAGACTGCGTGGACGATCTGTCGCCGGACGGCGTCATGCGTCCCTGGCCCGAAGCCGGAAGCGCGCGGCAAGGCGCCCCGCGCATCGGGCGCGATCTGACGGCTGTTGCCTCCCGCTATGCATTCAGGCCGTGGCGCGAAGCGGACGCTCCCGCCTTCGTGGCCCTGCTCGACAATCCGAAGATATGGGAACTGCTTCCCGAGGACTATCCCGATCCGCTGACCGAGGATCTCGCGCGCGACCTTATCGCGCTTTCCAATCAGGGCGAACACCATGTCGTGCGCGCGATCGAGACCGGTGGCGCGCTTGTCGGGCAGGTCAGGCTGCTGTTCAATCCGGCCGCAGACGACCGATCGGAGGGCGAGATCAGCTACTGGCTCGGCGAGCCTCATTGGGGGCGCGGCATTGGGGCCGACGCTGTTGCGCTGTTCACGGAGCATTGTTTCCGCGAATTGAACGCGCTGAAAACGATCTTCGGCCGCGTTCACGAGCGCAACGCCGCCTCTGCGCGTATCCTGGAGAAGTCGGGCTATGTCCGGGATAGCAGCAATCCTTATGGCGCGCCCTGGATCGTATACAGGATTTCTCGCGGCGGCGTCTGAGCGGACCCGACCGGCCTTCGCATCATTCATTCGCCGGCTTTGGCTGCTGCCGCTATTTACGGCGACAGGAACTCGGCCACCGGCTTCAGCGACTGAAATCGGTCGCAGATGATCTTGCTGCTCGCCAGGATCGGCACTGCCAGCAGCGCGCCGGGTATGCCCCAGAGCCATCCCCAGAAAACGATGGCAAGAAATATCGCGACCGGATTGAGCGAAAGCCTGCTACCGATCGCAACCGGGATGAGGAAATTGCCGTTGATGAATACAAGTATGAGATAGACGCCCGGCGCGATAAGCGCCCATGCGAGGCTGTCGAAGGTCATCATCCCCACGAAGGTAAAGATCGCAGCCATAATCATCGAGCCGACATAAGGCGCGAAGCTGAGCAGGGCGACCAGAACGCCCCAGAGTATCGGGTTTTCAAGGCCGACAAGGGCCGAAACGAACCCCATTATAATACCCAGGCCGGCATTGATAAGCGTCAGGGCGAACAGATAGCTTGAAATGTCCGCCTGAATGCTCCTGACGATCTCGATGGCGAGCTTCTTGTCGCTCAACGTCGGCGTGACCGTAACCAGCTTGCGCACGAAACGGTCGCCGCTCAGCAGAATGAACAGCACCAGGACCACGACGATGCCGGCCGCCACCAGCGTCTGGGTGGTGCCGGTGACGATCCTGTCGGAGATGCCCGGCTCGCGCACGCGGACTTCAGTGACGGGCTTCCCGTCGTCCTCAAGCTGCGTCGCCTCTTCGAGCTTTTCCGTCGCCCTCTTTATTTCCTGGATCGGCTCCTTGAACAGGCGCAGATGATTTTCGAGCTGGATGGCGCTGACCGGCACGCGCGCCATCCATGTCTGTAGAGGCCCGGTTAGGGCATAGGCGCCCGCCACAACTGCGCCCGTCAGCGCAATGGCGATCAGCCCAGCCGCAGCAGACGTTGGAACGCGAAGGCGCAGAAGCTGGTTCTGAAGCGGCAGCAGCATTGCGCTAAGAAGCAGAGCGAGCGTAACCGGAATCAGAACTGGAGCTGCAAAATAAAGAAAATGTACAAGCAGGATGATGAAAATACCGACCATCGCCATCGAACGGATTTCGAAAATCGGCGGAACGGACGGCTCTTCTCCCGATTCATCGGGACTGGCGGGAACGTGGTCTGTCAAAGCTCAAACTTTCATAGGCGCTTCCCTGTGCGAAAACGCGGGATTGGCCAGGCAGAAGGCTTTTACATATGTGAAGCCAAATGAGCAGGACTATCGAAATATGCAGCCGCGGAACGCGGTGCAACCTTACTCAAACGCGCATGAAGCGGACTGGTTCCACGCAGCAGAACGATATCATCTTTGCCTCCGGATTGACGATAGCTTCATGCGTGCTAATCGGGCCCGCCGGCCAGACTTTCCAACGGATACCGGTTGAGCATATGCCGCAATTCATGTCACAAAACTGTTATTCTCACTGTGTTACTTGCTATCACGCATTTGCATGACCGTTTCAACTGAACCTATCGAAGGATAGTCCGCATGTTCCGCGCATTGACACTGGCCGCTCTAGGCCTTTTCATGACCTTCGCGCCGGCTTCGGCGCTCGACGCACGCTACACCGATGCTGACGGCGACCTGCTCGCCGATATCCCGACCGATCCGGCGCAACTCATCGACCCGGACACTCTGATCTTCGCCTACACGCCCGTGGAAGATCCCGCCGTTTACGCGCAAGTCTGGGAAGGCTTCCTGAAGCATATGGAGGAAGTCACCGGCAAGACGGTGCAGTTCTTCCCCGTCCAGTCGAACGCGGCCCAGATCGAGGCCATGCGCGCGGGCCGTCTCCACATTGCAGGCTTCAATACCGGCTCCAATCCGCTGGCCGTCGCCTGCGCCGGTTTCCGCCCCTTTGCCATGATGGCTTCAGAGGATGGCTCCTTCGGCTACGAGATGGAAATCATAACCTATCCGGGCTCGGGTATCGAGAAGGTCGAGGACATCAAGGGCAAGAAGCTGGCCTTCACGTCCGAGACATCGAATTCCGGCTTCAAGGCTCCCTCGGCGCTTCTGAAGAGCGAGTTCAACATGGAGCCCGGCACGGATTTCGAAGCTGTC
This sequence comes from uncultured Hyphomicrobiaceae bacterium, assembly GCA_964407075.1. Lineage (GTDB taxonomy): Bacteria > Pseudomonadota > Alphaproteobacteria > Rhizobiales > Rhodomicrobiaceae > JAHQVI01. The sequence continues at coordinate 1,854 of CAYOUE010000136.1, read as the reverse complement.
TTCTCCGGCAAGCACGACAATTCGATCCTCGGGGTGGCCAACAAGGATTACCCGGCTGCTTCCATCGCCAACTCCGTTAAGGCGCGGATGATCGACCGCGGCGTGGTCAAAGCCGACCAGCTCGTAACCATCTACACCTCGCAGACCTTTCCGACGACAGGCTATGGTGTCGTCTACAACCTGAAGCCCGAGCTTCAGGAGAAGATCAAGGAAGCCTTCTTCAGCTTCCAGTGGGAAGGATCCAAATTGGCTGAAGAATTCTCAAAGTCCGGCGAAGCCAAGTTCATCGAAATCGAGCACAAGAAGGACTGGGACGTCGTGCGCAAGATCGACGCAGCCAACGGTGTGGAGTACACTTGCAGCTGAGGCTTGCTGAACAAGCGCAAGGAGAGCGGTCCGATGCTGCGCATTGAAGCGCTCTTCAAGCGCTACAAGACAGGAGACGCCGCACTGCGCGGCGTCTCTTTCAATGTCGAGGCGGGTGAGATCATCGGCCTGATCGGACCTTCCGGCGCCGGAAAATCCACCCTCATCCGCTGCGTCAACCGACTTGTCGAGCCGACCTCCGGCAAGATCTGGCTCGGCGACATCGAACTGACTGCGCTCGGTAAATCCGAATTGCGCAAGGCCCGGCGGCGGATCGGCATGATCTTCCAGGAATATGCGCTGGTGGAACGGCTGACGGTGATGGAGAATGTGCTCTCCGGGCGTCTCGGCTACACCGGCTTCTGGCAGAGCTATCTGCGCCGCTTCTCGCAGGCCGATATCGAGCGCGCCTTTACCGTGCTCGACCGCGTCGGACTGATGGATCACATCGACAAACGGGCGGACGCGCTGTCCGGCGGCCAGCGTCAGCGCGTCGGCATCGCGCGAGCCCTGGTGCAGGAGCCCGAAATCCTGCTCATAGACGAGCCGACCGCGAGTCTCGATCCGAAGACCTCGCGCCAGGTCATGCGGCTCATTACAGAAATCTGCCGGGAACGCCAGCTCGCCGCCATCGTCAATATTCACGACGTGGCGCTTGCCCAGATGTTCCTGCCGCGTATCGTCGGCCTGCGGGCGGGTGAAGTCGTCTATGACGGGCCGGGCAACGCCATGACGCCGGACGTGCTGACCACGATCTATGGCGAAGAGGACTGGACGAAGACCGGCGCGCATTCCTCCGACGAGGATGACGGCGCACATCCGGACCGGAAGATTCCGGCGCTTTCCGACGACGATCTGCGCGCGGTGGTGCGCTGAGCATGGACGCCCGCTTGGCCGCAATGCCGCTGCCCGCGGCCCGAATATGGAAGCCGCCGCGGCTGATCGATGCAACGTGGATCCGCTGGGTCGTCACGCTCGCCGTCCTGCTGTACCTGTTTCTCGCCATCGGCTCCATCGACGCCAACTGGACGCGCGTCATCGAGGGCGTGGCGCGCGCCGGTCAGCTTTTCGCCGGTTTCCTGACGCCTGATTTCGTCTCGCGCTGGAGCGACATCCAGACCGGCATGATCGAAAGCCTCACCATGACGGTGACATCGACCGTCGCGGGCGTGCTCATTTCCGTGCCCATTGGCCTTGGCGCGGCGCGCAACATCTCGCCGCTCTGGCTTTACGGTGTCTGCCGCGCGATCATCGCGCTGTCCCGCACCTTTCAGGAAATCATCATCGCGATCTTCTTCGTGGCAATGTTCGGCTTCGGACCTTTCGCGGGGTTCCTGACGCTGGCCTTCGCCACCATCGGCTTCCTCGCCAAGCTGCTCGCCGACGACATCGAGGAGATCGACCCGGCACAGGTGGAATCCATCCGTGCTACTGGCGCAGGCTTCTGGCAGGTGATCGACTACGCCGTCGCCACGCAGGTCATGCCGC
>CAYOUE010000135.1:0-9155 GCA_964407075.1 uncultured Hyphomicrobiaceae bacterium | reverse complement strand
CGCTGATGACCGAGCTGGTCGGCTTCAAGGAGCTGACGCCCTATCGCGGCGGCTGGTGCGGCAATGAGATCTTCGCCGAAAGCTTCGAGCAGGAGGTCCGCGACAAGGCCAAGGAATATACATTCGCCTTCGGCGAGCAGCTCCGCTCGGAAGGCTATCGCGGCTATTTCGAGCTGGATTTCCTGATCGAGGACGGCACCGGCGAGATCTATCTCGGCGAACTCAATCCGCGCATTACCGGCGCATCGTCCATGACCAACCACGCCGCTTTCGCACATGCCGACGCGCCGCTGTTCCTGTTCCACCTTCTGGAATTCTCCGGCGTGCCCTTCAGCCTCGACATTGACGAGTTGAACGCGCGCTGGGCCGACCCGGACAATATCGACAGCTGGTCGCAGATGGTGATCAAATATACCGATCAGTCCATCGGCCTGATCGACCAGGCTCCGGAAAGCGGCATTTACCGCCTGAAGGACGATGGCGGTGTCGAATATAGCCGGTTCGATTATCACCGCCGCGCCGTCGAATCCGAGCGCGAGGCGTTCTTCCTGCGCATCCTCAAAACGGGCGATTATCACTATGAAGGCGCCGATCTGGGCATTCTTGTCACGCGCGGCCGGTCGATGGACGAGAATTTCCAGCTCACCGCCCGCTCGAGACAGTGGATCGACGGCATCCGCGCGCAGTTCATAACGAAGCCGCTGCCTTCGGCCGAACCTGCCCCGGCGCACTCCGAACCGGCGTTCAAGATCATGTGAGCGGGGTTCGTTTGGCATCTTCGCGGTTGCCGGTAGGATGGGTTGAGCGCCCTCGAAACCCATCTTTGCGTTCGGCGGCGGGTTTCGCTTCGCTCAGGCCCACCCTACGATTTTCTGCCTCTGTGAGGCCGGAGGAGGAACGATCTCCCCGCTTGTTCGCTTCTGGATCGTTGGCGAAGCGGCCATTTGCGGCTAAAAAGCTACCCGTGCCGCGCCCTGGATATCCGCCCGTTCACCGATCAGGTTTGAAGGTTTCGCTCAATGTTGCTGAATTTCCGCGCCGTCTCGGAGCCGGCGCCCGGCCCGGTTTGGGCAGGGCTTTTCGCCGAATATTGGCCTCATTACAAGGCCTGGTGGCTGCGCGAGCCCATGTTGCGGCGGCCGACCTATCTGGAAGGGTTGCGGGCGCTAGGCCAGCACATGCCCGAACTGGTCCCGCTCTATCATCCGCTTTGCGAGCTGGCGGGCGGCGGCGATCTGGAGGCGCGGTTCCTGAGCTTTTACTGCCCGCCCGCCTATCTGACCAGTTGCAGCCAGGCGATCTGGCCCGGCCGCGAGCCGATGCTGGTCCGCAATTACGATTACAGCCCGCGCGCGTTCGAGGCGCTGTTGCTACGCACCGACTGGCTTGGCCGCGGCGTGATGGGCATGAGCGATGGTCTTTGGGGCCTGGTCGACGGCATCAACGATGCGGGCCTTTCGCTTTCGCTGACCTTCGGCGGACGCCGGGAGATCGGCGAAGGGTTCGGCGTGCCGCTCATCCTGCGTTATGTTCTGCAGACCTGCGAGACCGCAAGGGAGGCCGGCAAGACGCTCGCCCGCATCCCGACGCATATGAGCTACAACGTCACGGCGCTCGACGCGAAAGGCAAACACGTCACGGTCTATATGGCTCCGGACCGGGAGCCGATCATCAGCAAGGCGGAAGTCGCGACCAACCACCAGGAGCGCGTGGAATGGGAACGCCACGCCGAGTTCACCTCGACCATCGAGCGCGAACGTTTTCTCCTGAGCAAGCTGAAAAAGAATGGCGAGCCCCCCGAAAGCTTTATCGAGTCCTTTCTGAAATCGCCCCTTTATTCGACAGCCTTCGACGAAGGCTTCGGCACCCTATACACCGCCGTCTATCATCCGCTGCGCCGCACGATGGAGTTGCGCTGGCCATCGCTCACCTGGCCGTTCGGCATGACCGATTTCGAGGCCGGAGCGCGGCAGGTCGAGACGCCGCATCAGGTGGAGACCGAAGAAGAGTTCGAACATATCGAGGCCGCCGGCGTGGCGAATATCCTCAGACGGGGCGTCAGCCGGCTTTTTTCGCTGAAGTGACCGCCTATTTGTCACCGCTGTCTTCGGCGCCATCGGGACCGGCAGCCGCACCATGCTGGCTCCAATCCATCTCCTCGCGAACCCCTGCGCTGAATCCTGCGCCCAGCTGCCGCTCCGCAACCTGACGGATCGCGCGTTCCACATCCGGATCGGTGGCGATCAATCGCCGGTAATCGCGCCGCGTAAGAACAAGCAAACGGCAGAAGCTGGCCGCGACGATATTTGTCCGCCGCCGCCGCGTCGGCGCGAGCAAAGCCAGTTCGCCGAAGAAATCTCCGGTCGCCAGGCGCAGATCACGCTCCAGGCCGAAGACGTCGAGTACGCCTGAGGCAATGAAAAACATCGCGTTTCCGCGTTCACCGACCGTTGCAATCGTCTCGCCGGGCACCGCCAGCCTCGTGGAAAGCCGGGCGATAATGTTGCGCTTCTGATCCGCCGTAAGCGCTGAGAAGAGCGGCACCTTCTCCACAAGATCGGCCGAAGACAGGCCAAGATCGAGCCGGGGAGGCTTTTGGAGTTGCCGCCAGCGGTTATCCAGCTCCGACAGAAGCGATTTGAGAAGATCGGCGCCTATGATTCCTTCATCGTGCAGCGATTGATATCTCTCTCGCTCCTGACGCGCTGCGGCGCGGAGCAGGAGGATACCCTCCATATGTTCGGTGTAGGTCGGATATTGCAGGCGGATGGCGTCGATTGCGCTATGGACCATCTCCAGCCGGTCTTCGATAAGCACATTGAGATTTTGCGCCGCATCCTCGCCGATCATGGGGGGGAGCGTGTCGTCCACGAACCGGTTCAAGGCGCGAAGATTGGCTTCCATTTCGAGGAGTTTGGTGAGGCGCTGTTCGAGCCGCGTGCGCAGCAAGCCATCAAGGTGAAGCCAGCGTTGCAGGAAATTCGCAGTCCGGAATTCCTTGTGGGCCTGCAATTGCGCCTCATTGCTTGCCTCATAGGCGTCTCGCCCGCCAATGCGCGCAGCATCGGAAAGCCGTTCGGCATGGCTGCGCAGGAGCCGCGTCACGCGGGGACCAATCAGCCCTTTTTCGAAGGCCTCCTGGACGAGCCGGAGTTCTTGATTGCACAGGATCGTCAGGCCGAGTTTGAGCCGCTCGCCGAAGTCGATGCCGGTTTTCTCCGACTGTTCGACAAAGGCTTGTATGTCCTCCTCATATTCGGAGTGCAATTTGTCGAATGCGTCCTTCGTGGTGTTCCGGTCTGCCGCAAGCTTCTCGACATGGGACCGGACCTCTTCCAGCGTTCCTGCAACAATTCTTTCGCGCAAGGCGCGATCGGATTTCGAAAGCCGGTTGAGACCGAGCCGACGGGTCACAAGGGCGAGCGTGGAGGCGTTGACCAGCAGCGTCACAAAGACAAAGCCGGCCGCCACGGCGGAAATTACGCGGCTTTCGAAGTCTTCAAGCGCGCTGATTTCGGCCAGGCTGAGCGCGAGCACCAATGTGACCGCGCCGCGCACCCCGCCCCAGCAGATCAGTGTTTTCTGCGCGGTCGTCATGGGCGGCGAAAGTCCGAACACGCTCAGAAGCGGCAATCCGCCGAATAGGATCACCGCGCGGGCCGCGAACGCCGCCACAAAGACAACCAGGATTAGTGCGGCTTCCTGCCAGGACAGACCGAAGAGCATTTTCGGCGCCATTGCAGCGGCCAGCAGCAGGATGATGACGTTTGCCCAGAAGCCGACCTGCGTCCACACGCCCATCACCGTGGACCAGTTTCGCGGGCCCATGGCGATGGCGCCCATGATGCGTGTCGTCATTCCGGCAAAGACAACCGCCACGACGCCGGATGCGCCGATCTGATATTCGGCGATCAGATAGCTGCCATAGGCGAGCGCAACGGTGAGCGTCGCTTCCGCGGTCACCTCACCGCCGAGGACCGGATAGACGCGGCTTGCGAGCCATCCGACGAAAACGCCCGTGGCGGCTCCCATCGCAAAGCCATAGACGAAACTGAACAGAACCTCCGGCCCAGTTTCCGCCTGGGCGCGGGCAACGGCGAGCAGCAATGTGAACAGCGTGATGGCGGCGGCATCGTTGAGCAGGCTTTCGCCTTCAAGGATGACCAGCAACCGGCGGGGCGCTCCGATCTCCCGGAACGTCGTCACGACGGCTGCCGGATCGGTGGTGGAAATCGCCGTGCCGAGAAGCAGGCAGGCGATCAGCCCGAGCGGCGAGAGAGCCCATACCGCGAACGCCACCATCAAGGTCGCCAGAACCACAGCGAACACGGCCATGACGAAGACGGTCCAGATGTCGTCCATCAGCCGGCGCACATTGACCCCGAGCGACATCTCGAACAGCAGCGGCGGCAGAAAGATGACGAGGAGGGATTGGCTGTTCAGGGCGAGCGACTGGACGAACCAAAGGTCGTAAGTGTCGAGCGCGGTGCCTTCGAGCTCAATCCCGGTCGCCCAGGACAGGCTTGCAACGACGAAGCCGATCGAGGCGACGATGACCGGAAGCGGTAACCTCATCGCCTTCGCCAGAGGAACGGCAAGCGCGACGGTTACGAAGATGAAACATAGCGCGCTGAGCGCGAAAACGACGATTTGCATGGGGCCATGAAACTTAGCGGCTTCCGCCCCATCATCATAGACAAAATTTTCCGGGGTAAAATTGGCGCCACGAAGCCGGTCCGTCAAGCGCGAAGCAGGATCGGCGCATGGCACGAGACGAAATCAACGAATACTTCTGACGCTACGCCGAGAGCGTGAACTTATGAATCGCCGACATCCATCACGAACAGAGACTAACCTCAAAACGGGGGCATCTACGGTGAGCAGGTCAGGAGTACCGAGACGCGTACTGACGAGATCCGCGAGCGCTGATACTGGCCGTGTGCCGGGAGTTATCGGCGGACGTTCAGATCCCTCTCTCTCCGCCAGCGCATAATCGATGATGGCGCGCAATTCGGGGACCGCAACGCCGAAGCTGCAGACGTTTTGCCGCTCTCCTGAAGCGCTCACCGGACACGGCCACCGCCGATGACATCTGCGCGTTTCAGTGGCGCCTGCCGGAAAGCGGGATCAGCATTCAGCAACGCAACGTCATCATGACTGACGTGAAGTTCCTGTTGAGGGTGACGCTGCGCCAGCATGATCTGGCGGATGCTCGCGCTGGCCTATGGCTGCGGCCTTCTCGTCGCCGCGCGCTCCGGGTGCGCGCTCAAGACACTTGACGCCCGGTTCCATGCAAATATCAGGTCAGATCAAGCTGACCATGGAGGAGTAGCACGAAGAGTACCGGCGACAATCGCATCCCCCGAATGGTGGCTTCACGCCGGGAGTGTCAGCGCGTAATGCGATGGCCACCCCATCCGCCATAAACTGTTGATTTGCAAGAATTTTTTCAGTCGATTTTGGTTTTGGCCCATGTCTTGGCCAAGACTAAAGCCGGACACGCGTAGCACTGCTCAAGCGGCTCTGCGATCTGGCAGCTTTCGTTTTGGCCCGTCAGGGTAATAACGGTTCTGCGGGCCGAATTTTCTTTCTGTCGCTTTTGCGCCGCTCTGTGTTTTTTTACCGGTCCTGGTCTTCATGAACTCATAGGGGACCATGCGGACGGGTGCGCCGGGCACCACGGCCCAAGGCTCAAATATCGGGTCCAGTTTTCGATTATTCACCTTCACATGGAATTCAAAGCCGCCGCCATTAAAGACAACGAATTCACCACCGCGAACACGGCCCGGCATGATAAAGCCGCTCTGCCCGATTTGCCCGGTTTCAAAGCGAATAAGCAGCGGGAACGCCGCCAGCTTCACAGGATCAGCCGTAGCTATCGCATCTTTCACTCGGTCCTGATAAGGGCCAAGCGGAATCGCCTCTTACAGCCCGGCGCACAGCCTCTCCGCCTGCCCCTGCCCTAGAAATTCGAAACGCCCGTGTAGAAGTACCGCCCCAGCCCGACCGTGAAGATCAGATTGCCGTAGATCGAATGTTCGAGGACGAGCGCCCAGTAGGATCTCGAATTGTAATAGCGCCATGCGAAAAGCAGGCCGCCCATGAATGAAATAATCAGCGTCGTGACGTTCTGGAAAACGATATGGCTGAAGGAGAAAAGCACCGCATTGAGCATGATCGCGCCCTGCGGATCGCCGGCGAAAAGCGCCTTGTAGCGATGGAAGAAAAACACCCGGTACATGATTTCCTGGGTGGTCACGGACACGAGCGGATACACGATCATCACCATGACCCAGGTGTCATAGGCGTAGCGCGGAAAGACGAGGAACCGCTGCGGCACGTCGTTCTGGGCGAAGATGACGATCGCGGGCCCGGCAACGGCGAAAATGACGAGTATGCTGACCAGATCCTTGAAACTGACGCCTTTCAGGAGCGTCGCGCGCCACGAGAATGTGCGGTCCAGAGTCAGAAAGACGATGAAGGCCAGGAAAACCGGCGGCAGGATCTGGAAGAGCGGCATCCGGTACTGGTAGAGCAGCGTATAGACCAGGATCGGCGTCAGGCCGAACAGTACGATCATCTCCACAACGAGCCAGATGCCGCGCAATGCGCCGACCCGTTCGGTCTTCTCGCCGTGCGGGCCGGCCCCGTCCGGCGCGCCTGTCTTGTTCGCTGCCCTGCGCTCAGTCTCCGGCATGGCTCCCCCCGGTTTCCTCCGCGCCTGCGCCGGCACTGCGCCATCTGCCGTAACGCCAGGCCGCCCAGAGCGGGTGACGCTCGCCGCGCAGGTCCGGGGCCGGATCGAAGCCGCTCGTACCCCACGGGTGACACCGCGTCATGCGCGAGAGCGTGAGCCAGAAGCCGCGCCATGCGCCGTTCAACTCGATGGCGTCCAGGGCGTATTGCGAGCAACTCGGCATATGGCGGCATCGCCCGCCGAAGAGGAAGGCCAGCGTGTGCCGGTAAATGTGTACCGGCAGCTTCAACGCCGCCGCCGCCGCTTTGCCGGCCGGGCTTCGTGTTGCGCTCATTCGGTCGAACCAGGGGTCAGCTACGGTTTCATCTTATCTGCCGATTAGGGGCGGGCGGGCGTCAAGGTCAAGCGCCGCAGAACGGCGTGACGATAAAAAAGCGCCCAACCCCGGCGAAGGTTGGGCGCTCATACTCGTACTACGATATGCGCCGGGAGGGATGCCGACGCTGCAGCGAAGCCTTCGGTTAGACGGGGGGCACTACCGATGGTGACTGGCCTCGCTACTGTCACAGTACTCATTCATTTATAGCACAATACGCCAGCGAAATGCTAGAAAAACCAACACGCTGCTTGACTGTGGCGAATAAGTCTCATATCTGGGCAAATTCGTGTTTCAATTCATCCGGTTGCAGCATTTCCTTCACATAGCAGGGGCGGCTAGCGGTTGTTCCGGAAGTCCGGCAGACCCAATCCTGACGTAAATGTGAACAGTTTCGGGTCGAGTTCCTTGTCAGATTCGAGGCTGCCAAGCTGAATGCGCGTATCCAGTCCCTGGGCGTCGGAAATGATCCATTCCGACAGCTCGATCTCCGGCCAGTTGAAGAACAGCCGGATCTGGCCGCGGCCGCGGTTCTCCTTGTCCTCCAGCGTTATCACGGCAATCTCCTCGCCGATGTCGAGCGCGATAATCTGCGCGTCATTGGCGAGATCGACCCTTTCCTTGAGCAGCAGGCGGAAAGGCGTGGAGTCGAGCGGATAGCGATCGGTCGTTCTCAGGTCATGATCCTCGATGGCGAGATACTCGCCGTCCGAGATGATCTTCTGCTTGCTGGGCAGCGAATAGTCGAAACGGACCTTGCCGGGACGCTCCATGTAGAAACGGCCCCTTTTGGTCTTGCCGTCGGGATCGGTCTGGAGGAATTCGCCTTCCAGATTGACCATTTCGTTGAAATAGGCGTTGACCTTTTCGATGACTTCGGCCTGATCCGGGGCCTCGCCATACTGGCTGGCCTGGGGCGGCGCGGCGCTGACGCCCGTGTCCCAGCCGGAGGAAACGCCGACAGCATTGCCGTCCGGCGCAGTCGCGGCTTCGGACTGGGCGGGCGCTTCGGGTTCGGACGGCGCCGCTTCGACTGGAGGAGCGGCAGGCTGCTCCTGCTGCGGCGGGGCGGGCGTCTTGGCGTGCTCGGAAACGCCGGACTGCGCCAGTGCGCCGCCTGAGGCGAAGAGCGAGACTGCGAGAACGAGCGCCGGAAGTGCTCCGGGGCGGGCGATTGGTTTCATCAGGAGCCGGTCTCCTTGTTGTCTGCGGTGAACCGATTGGCGAAATTGCGCACACTCTCACCTGAAAATCGCGCGAAATCTAGACGAAGAGTAAAAATTTACGCGCCGTTATGGCGCCTCGCCCACCAGAACCTCGCGCTTCCCGGTGCGGTTGGGGGCGCTGACGATGCCATCCGCCTCCATCTGCTCGATTAGGGATGCCGCGCGGTTGTAGCCGATGCCGAGGCGCCGCTGCAAATAGCTTGTGGTCGGGCGGCGGTCGCGCAGGACGATCTCGATCGCCTGACCATAGACATCATCCCCGGTGGCAGGCGTCGCGGCGGACCCGTTGCGCGCGGCATCGCTTTCGCCCTCGTCGTCGAGCACGCCGTTCATATAGTCCGGCTCGCCCTGGTCGCGCAGATAACAGGCGATGTTTTCGACCTCGTCGTCGGAAACGAACGGCCCGTGCGCGCGCATGATCCGCCCACCGGCCGCCATGGTCAGCATGTCGCCCGCGCCCAGCAATTGCTCTGCGCCCTGCTCGCCGAGAATGGTGCGGCTGTCGATCTTCGACGTCACCTGGAAGCTGATGCGGCTGGGGAAGTTCGCCTTGATCGTGCCGGTGATGACGTCGACGCTGGGCCGCTGCGTCGCCATGATGAGGTGGATGCCGGAGGCCCGCGCCATCTGGGCGAGACGCTGGATGCAGGCCTCGATCTCCTTGCCCGCGACCATCATCAGGTCCGCCATCTCGTCGACGACGACAACGATGTAGGGCAGCGCGACCGGCATGAACTCCTCGGTCTCGAAGATCGGATCGCCGGTCTCCTCGTCGAAGCCGGTCTGCACGGTGCGCTTGAACATCTCGGCGCGGTCGAGCGCGTCCTTCACCCGGCCGTTGTAGCCCTCGATGTTC
>CAYOUE010000134.1:730-9284 GCA_964407075.1 uncultured Hyphomicrobiaceae bacterium | reverse complement strand
CAGCCAGTCGAGCAGCAGGGCGAAATCCGCCTCCGTCTCGCCGGGGAAGCCGACGATGAAGGTGGAGCGGATGCCGAGGTCCGGCACGATCCCGCGCCAGCGGGCGATGCGCTCCAGTGTCTTTTCGCTGGCTGCCGGGCGGCGCATGGCCTTGAGCACGGTCGGCGAGGCGTGCTGGAACGGAATGTCGAGATAGGGGAGGATCTTGCCTTCGGCCATCAGCGGCAAAACCTCGTCAACATGCGGGTAGGGGTAGACGTAATGCAGCCGCACCCAGGCGCCGAGGTCGCCGAGCGCTGCGCAGAGGTCGTAAAACCGCGCCTTGAGCGGGTGGCCGCGCCAGTCGCTCGCGGCGAATTTGAGGTCAACGCCATACGCGCTGGTGTCCTGGCTGATGACGAGCAGCTCGCGCACGCCGCGCTCCACGAGCTGCTCAGCCTCGGCCATCACATCGGCGGCGGGACGGCTGGCGAGCGGCCCCCGCAATTGTGGGATGATGCAGAAGGCGCATTTATTGTTGCAGCCCTCGGAAATCTTCAGATAGGCGTAATGGTCCGGCGTCAGGCGCAGGCCGGCGGGCGGCACGAGGTCGAGGAGTGCGCCGTGCGGCGGCGGGACGGCGGCGCGCACAGCCTCCATGACCGCCTCATATTGGTGCGGGCCGGTGACGGCGAGCACGTCCGGGAAGGCCTCGCGCACCTTGCGGTCGAGACCGAAACAGCCGGTGACGACGACGCGGCCGTTCTCCGCCATCGCCTCGCCGATGGCATCGAGGCTTTCGGCCTTGGCGCTGTCGAGAAAGCCGCAAGTGTTGACGACGACCACGTCCGCGCCGTCATAGCTGGGCGCGATCTCGTAGCCTTCGGCGCGCAACCGCGTGATGATGCGCTCGGAGTCCACCAGCGCCTTGGCGCAGCCGAGACTGACGAAGCCGACCTTGGGCGCGGATTTTTGATTTCTCGCATTTCCGGACGGAAAACCGGTGTCCACTTTTCCTGGAAATGCTTCGGTGTCTGTCATAGGCGGATCACTCTCAGCCAACGGGCGATGTTTATCAGGCTCATAAGCGCAGCCGCGACATAGGTAAAGGCCGCGGCGCGCAAGATCGAGCGGGCGGCGGGCAGATCCTTCTCCGGAATGTAGCGCCCGGCTTTCAGGACCGGCATGGCGCGGCCAAAGCTGGCGTCATATTCGACAGGCAGGGTCGTCAGGTGGACGACGACGCTCATGCTCATTATGGCGAGGCCAGCCGCGATCGGAATGAGCGCGCCCGCAGGATGCCGGATCAACGCGGCGATGAGCGGCGAAGCCAGCAGAACGATGCTTCCGACACGCTCGATGACGATGGCGGTCTTCGCAAGCCGCGTGCGCGCCTTGAGCGGCTTGTAGCCGGTCGCGTCCTGCATGGCGTGGCCGACTTCATGGGCGGCGATGACCACAGCCGTGAGCGAGCGCCCCGCATAATGGTTCGGCAGGAGCCGGACGGCCTTCGCCTGCGGATCGTAATGATCGCCGATCTGCGTCTGTTCGACCTTGACGTCCCCCAGCTTCATTCCGTCCAGCAGATGGCGCGCGAACTCGCCCCCGGTGCCGGGAAAATCGGAACGGTCGCGGCCATGCGCCGCCAGAACGGCGCGCACCCACAGCGTCGGCCCGATGGAAAGCCCGATGATGAGGATCAGGATGAAAATGACGGCGATCAAGACGCGCGCGCCTCCCGGCGCATCCGCGCGCGCGGCGATGGCAGGCCCGGTCTAGTTCCGCCCGTCCGCGTCCTGCCGCTCCTCGATATCATCCGTATCGTCCTCCTCAAGCACAGGCGCCTCCGCCTTCGGCTTCCCGCGCGTCAGCCTTTCTATCGAACGCCCGATCAGGTCCAGCGTGCCGGAAAGAGACTCGGGATCCTTGAGCATCCGGTTGAAATCCGGCGCTATCTCCGGCCTGGCCCAGTCGCCCTTGACGGTGAGGGGAACAGAGAAGCGAACCTGTTCGCCTTCGTCGTCCTGGTCCTGCTCCGCTTCAACTGCAGAGATGCGGGTCTGCAGCCTGTAGCGCAATTGCCGGTCGGCGAAATTCGTGCGTCCTGCCCCCGTGACAAGAAGCCCCGGGCCAGTGACGCGGAGATCCTTCGTTTCTGCAACGCCGTCTTCTATCCTGTAAGTGGCCTGCATCGTCTCGAACGGCGTCCTCAGGTCCGGCTTGCGCTCCCAATTGCTGAATTTCCCGTCCCTGGCTTCGGCGACGATCCGCGGCAGGTCGACACCTTCGATCGCACCGTCCGTGACCGTCAGATCGGCTGCGCCTTCCAGATCTTCAAGAATGCCGGAAAAGCTCCGCCCCGCCCCCGAAAGCTCAAGGCGCGCCTCGGCCCGTCCCGACACCCAATCGAAACCGGTAAGTCCGCGTCCCAGCGCGTGCGCATCGACGCCGTTCATGGCGAAGGACGCCGACATCCGGCTTTCCCCCTCCCCGCGCGTCAAAGCGAACGCCCCGGCCGCGTCGCCGCCGAATATTCGGGCGTCCGTGAGGCGCGCCTCCAGCATTCTTCCGAAGCTGGCGGTCAGCATGAAGCCGCTTTGGAAGTCCGGCGCCTCGATCCGCGCGCCCGACAGCGCAAGCGCCTCGTCGGAAATGTCGAGTTCGCCATTCAGGGAGGCGCCCTCGAAGCGGGCATAGGAGGCTGCGTCTCCTCCGAGCCAGCGCCCGAGCTCGGTAGCGGACAGCACCCGCAGAGACAGCGGTCCGGAAAAAAGCGGCGTTTCGGCCTCGATGAGCATTCCCTCGATCTTCAGATCGAGAGCCGCCGAACGCAGGTTCGCCGCAAGCATGACCTGGCCCGGCGCGTCGCGGGACGGCGGCGCGGCCGCAGCGCCGAGCCGGAACTTCTGCCCTTCGAGATCGAAATCGCCATCGAGACTGACCCGCCCGTCCGCCGCGTCATGCCGCAGGGACAGGGTCGCATTCGAGACCGCGGCCAATGTTTCGTCCTCGCCGCTCCGCAGCACCGCGCCACCACCGGTCACATCGACATCGATCAGCGGCAGGCCGAAACGCTCCATGGACTGAGAAAGCGCGGCCGGAATGAGCCTTGCGCCATATCCGCCGTGCTGTGGCCCCGCGCCAAGCAGCGTCAGATCCCCGCCAATGACCAGCAAAGGCGATTCGAGGCGGATCCTGCGCAGCGCGATCCGCCCCTCCAGCAGCGAGGACGGCTCGATGCTGGCCACGATCCGTTCAGCCTCGAACGTCCTTTCCCCGCGCCCGCCTTTCGCCAGCCCCGCCTTCACGCCTTCGATCGCGACCCCGAATTCGGGCGAGAATGTCAACCTGATCCGCTTGAGTTCATGAAGCGCGATCCCCGCCTGTCTTTCCAAAGGAGGGGCAATCCGATCATGAAGCACGCTCTGGGGCAGAAGAAAGGGGCCAGCGAAGACAATGAACGCAGCAAGAGCCAGAAGAACGGCGGGGATGGCGAGCAGACGTTTCATGAGCGAGCCAACTTCATGGTGTTGCGGACTGGCGTCAAACTAGCAGAACTCGCTGCAAGGATTGAGAACAATCTTCCCATCCGGCGCGGCGGGAAGAAAAATTGCAGGACGGCGCGGCGAAAGCTGCGGCCAAGCCAAGACGCCCACGCAGAGCGCATCTGCACGGGGATCAGGCGTTTTCACGCGCTGGATGCGGGAGACGGGGCGAAGCGGCCATGGCTTCAGGCCGCAATCAGCCCCGGGTGGCGGCGTCCTGCGCCACGACCGACACGAACGTCTTGCCGTTCACGCTCTTTCGGAACCGCACCTCGCCTTCCTGGATGGCGAAGATCGTGTGGTCCTTGCCGATGCCGACCCCGGTTCCGGGATGCCACTTCGTGCCGCGCTGGCGGATGATGATGTTGCCGGGGATGACCTGCTCGCCGCCGAATTTCTTCACGCCGAGCCTGCGACCCGCGCTGTCGCGGCCGTTGCGCGACGAACCGCCTGCTTTTTTGTGAGCCATTTCAGTTCCTCAACTTCGCGATCCGGCCGATGCCGGACTATTGCGCCACGCCACGTCCTATTTGGATTTTGCAGCGACGATTTCCTTGATGCGGACCTTCGTCAGCTCCTGGCGATGGCCCTGCTTGCGGCGGTAGGTCGTGCGGCGCTTCTTCTTGAAGATGATGATCTTCTCGCCGCGGAGATGTTCGACGAGTTCCGCCTTGACCGAGGCGCCCTTCACCGTCGGAGCGCCGATCTGGGGGGCGCCGTCACCGCTCACCATGAGGACCTGATCGAATTCTACGGCGTCGCCGGCCTCGCCGGAAATGCGCTCGATATCGAGAACGTCGTCCGCGGCAACCTTGTATTGCTTGCCGCCCGTCCTGATGACAGCATACATGATGCAATTCCTTGTTTGAACGCGTCTGTCGGCGCCGCGGACGGAACCGCGAACTTCACAGCATCCTGGAGATGAGCCTGGGACAGCGATATTTACACGCGGAACCCGATGATCCGGCGTTGCGGGACTATATTCATCAGCGCCTTGCAATGTCAATGCTGCGCGCGCAGCATTTCATGCCTCCGCGCCGGAAAAAGCGTCCGCTCCGCTCAGCTTGCCCACCGGCGCGCAGATCGCACTCGCGCTAGGGCGGCGCTTCCCTTAATCTGGAGGTCATGACGACTCCCATCGCTTTGACCATAGCCGGCTCCGACTCCTCGGGAGGAGCCGGCATACAGGCGGACCTCAAGACCTTTTCCGCGCTCGGCGTTTATGGCGCGTCGGCCATCACGGCGCTTACAGCACAGAACACGCAGGGCGTGCGCGCCATCCACGCGGTGCCGCCCGCTTTCATTGCGGCGCAGATCGAAGCCGTGCGCGACGATCTGATGGTCAATGCGATCAAGCTCGGAATGCTCGGAAACGAAGACGCCATCGCAGCCGTCGCCGATGCTCTGCTCGCCTGGCAGGGGCCGCCTGTCATTCTCGATCCGGTGATGGTGGCGGCCAGCGGCGATTCCCTGCTCGACGAGGGAGCGGAATATGCGCTGCGCGCGCGCCTGGTGGCCCTCGCCGACATCATCACACCCAATCTGCCCGAAGCGGCGCGCCTGCTCGGTGCGGCTGTCGCCACGAACGAGAAGATGATGATCTCTCAGGGCGAATTGCTGCTTTCGCTCGGCGCCAGAAGCGTGCTGATGAAAGGCGGCCACGGAACCGGACCGGACGCGGTCGATTTCTTCCTCGACGGCAAGAACATCGTCAGGCTGGCCGCCAACCGTATCGCCACGAAGAACACGCACGGCACCGGCTGCACCCTCGCCTCGGCCATCGCGGCTTATGTGGCCCGCGGCTTCGATCTGCTCGAAGCGGTGCAGGCGGCGAAAGCCTATCTGACGCAGGCGCTGATCGAGGCGGACAGTCTGTCGATCGGACACGGACCCGGCCCGGTCCACCATTTCCACAAGCTGTGGCCGCATCTGGAATGAAAGTTTTAACCCTGCCTGTCGCCGCCGGCAGGTTTTTGTTCAGGAAAAACCGTTCATTGTCTAAAAGTTGAATCGAAGTGAGGTGCTTTCCGCAAGCCGCCAGGCGCAAACTGGCGGCAATCTGTTGCCGCCGCGTTCATTTTGGTTCAATAAGTCGATGGGTAAGATCGCGCAACAAGCATGTGTCAGGGACAATCTATGAAACGCGTTGGACTCAAGAAATTCGCTGCGGCCGGAATCGCGCTCATGGCTTCGGCAGGCATCTTCGCAACCTCCTCATGGGCTGCCTGCGACCCCGATGCGCAGTCCCTGATCAACGATCTGAACGGCGACTGGCGCGGCGCGGGATCGGTGCAGCCCATCGGCGGCGCAAAGGAGCGGATTTCCTGCCGCGTCAATTACCGGACGACCGGTCCGCGGATCGCGCAGACGATCTCCTGCGCCGGCACGGATTACAAGATCGACGCAGGGGCCAACGTCTCGTGCGAGGGATCCAGTGTCTCCGGCACCTGGAACGAGCAGATTGCCAACAACACCGGCCGTGTGACCGGCAACATCCGTGGCAAGAACCTCAGTCTCGAAGTCGAAGGGCCGAATTTCAGCGGCCGCTTCGCGGTCAGATTCACCGGGGCCTCCCGGCACTCGCTGACGATTACCCAGTTCGATCCCGCCAAGGGCCGGCATATGCCGATTGCGACGATCGCGCTGCGCAAGTAACCTGACGCATGGAAAGCCCGCCGCGCCCCGGCGGGCAGACCTTGCGAGAGCGGTCATGGCTGGCATAGACGAGACAAGAGAGTTCATCCCGGTCCGCATCGCCGTTCTGACCGTGTCCGATACGCGCAGCGAGGAGGACGACAAGTCCGGGGCCGCCCTTGTCCGCCTGATCGGCGAGGCCGGCCACATCCTCGCGGACAGGGCGATCGTAAAGGATGAAATCCCGCAGATCCGGGACCGCATAACCGGCTGGACGCAGCGCGGCGACATCGACGTGGTCGTCACGACCGGTGGCACGGGGCTGACCGGCCGCGACGTTACGCCCGAAGCAGTGCGTCCGCTCTTCGACAAGGAGATCGACGGCTTTTCTGCCCTGATGCACATCATCAGCTACCAGAAGGTCGGCACCTCGACCGTGCAGTCGCGCTCGCTGGCGGGCGTCATCGGCGCCGTCTATGTCTTCTGCCTGCCCGGTTCGCCTGGCGCGTGCCGCGACGCCTGGGAAGGCATTCTCAAGCTGCAACTCGATATGCGCCACCGTCCCTGCAACTTCGTCGAGATCATGCCGCGGCTGAACGAAGGCGGCTCAGCCTAGTGGAGCGAATTTGACATTTGAATCCCGGCTGCAGCGAGGTGCGTTTTCAAATGTCAAATTCAAAAAGCTCCACTAATATCAATAGGTTCTAGTGGTTCTTGAGATTCACATTTGCAAACGAGGGCGACGCAATTGGGATGCTAATGTTTGAATCGAACCACTAGCCTGCCGGAACATCATACCGGACGGCGCGACTTGATCGCCGCGGCCAGCGTGCCCTCGTCCAGATAATCCAGTTCGCCGCCAACCGGAACGCCATGGGCGAGACCCGAGACGGTGACGCCGCTCGATTCCAGCTCCGCCGAGATGTAATGCGCTGTGGTCTGGCCTTCCACCGTCGCGTTGAGCGCGAGCAGCACCTCCTTTACCCCGCCCTGCCGCGCCCGCTCTATGAGCCGGCCGATGGTCAGGTCATCCGGCCCGACGCCGTCGAGCGGCGACAGCACGCCGCCGAGCACGTGGTAGCGTCCGGTGATGACGCCCGCGCGCTCCAGCGCCCAGAGATCGCCAACCCCCTCCACCACGCAGATCAGGCCCGGGTCGCGCCTGTCGTCACGGCAGATCGTGCACGGGCTGGCGGTATCCAGATTGCCGCATTCCGGACAGACCATGATCTTGCGCGCGGCCTCGTCGAGCGCCTGTGCGAGCGGGCGCATGAGCTGCTCCCGCTTCTTGATGAGATGGAGCGCGGCGCGTCTGGCCGAGCGCGGGCCGAGGCCCGGCAGGCGGGCGAGCAGCGCGATCAACTCTTCGATTTCGGGACCGGCGGCTTTTCGGGACATCGTGTTCGGGCGGGACCGGGCTATGGCCGGAGCGGACGGGCGCGCGCCCGCCGCACAGCGTCGTTCCGTCGAGTGGCGCGGAGTTCAGAACAGTTTCAGACCTGGCGGCAATTCGAGGCCGCCCGTCATTTCCTGCATCTTCTCCTGCAGCGCCTCCTCGACCTTGCTCTTGGCGTCGGCATGGGCGGCGACGATGAGGTCTTCGAGAATTTCAGCCTCCTCCGGCTTGACGAGGCTGGGGTCGATGCTCACCGCGCTCATCGTGCCCTTGCCGTTCAGCGTCACGCTGACGAGTCCCGCGCCGGAAGTCCCGGTCCTGCTGATCTGCTCCACGGCGGCCTGCATCTCCGCCATTTTTTCCTGGAGCTGCCTCGCCTGCTTCATCATGTCCATGAGATTCTTCATCGCGGATCTCCCGGCGATTGCCTCAGGCCGCCCGGAAAGGAGCGGCGCCTCATCTTCCAAGATGACCCCGCGCCGGGATTCGTCAATCTTTTTTCGGTTCGCGCTCCGCATTGCCTGTCTCGCGCACGCCGAGCACTTCCGCTTCGGGGAAGCGCTGCAGGATTGCCTGCACCGCAGGGTGGCGTTTCGCCTGCTCCAGCATCCGCGCTTCCATTTCGCGCCGGACTTCGCCCAGGGGCCGTTCGCCGCGCTCTTCGGTGAGCGAGATCATCCAGCGCTGGCCGGTCCAGTGTTTCAGCTTGCGTCCGAGTTCGTTGGCGAAGTTCTCCGGAGCGGAGTCCAGCAGGTGCAACTCGATATGGCCCGGCTTGAATCTGACCAGCTCGCAGCCGTCCTCAAGCGCGATCTTCAGCATCATGTCGCGCCTTTCGCCGGCAAGAGCGACGATATCGGCAAAACTCGCAAGGCGCGGCCCGGTGGCCTCCTGCGATGCTCGCGGCTCCAGGCTGGCCGACGGCGGGGCTTCGGCGGTAAATTCCCGCACCGCCCGTTTGATGCGATCCGCCAGATCCTGGGGGGAAACCCCAGGCATT
>CAYOUE010000134.1:0-720 GCA_964407075.1 uncultured Hyphomicrobiaceae bacterium | reverse complement strand
ACCTCGCCTACGGCACGCTGGCGCATGGCGCGAAGCCCAGACGAATCAGGAACGCGCGCTTTCGATGCCGATTCGTTTGCGCTTGGTTCGTCCTTTGTTTTGTTCGTTAATCCCCGCGTCAAGTGCTGAATCACATCTTCGGGCGATGGCAGTCCGGAGGCGTGGCACATGCGGATCAACAGCATCTCCGCAGCGCTGAGGCTCCGCGGCGCGCGGGCCGCCTCGTCGAGGCCCTTGAGCAGCATCTGCCAGGCGCGTGCGAGCGCGGGAACGGACAAACGCTCCGCCAACGCCGCAGCCCGGTTTCTCTCGCCAGGGGCAAGAGCCGGAACGGAACCGGGGCCGGCAACCTTGATGCGGCTGGCGGCGTGAACCGCCTCGGCCATGTCGCCGATGATCTGGACCGGATCGGCCCCGTCCATGTGGAGCGCCTCCAGCGCCTTAAGGGCTTGCGCGGCCTTGCCCGCGAAGACGGCGTCGAGCAGGTCGTAGATCCGGTCGCGCCCGGCGAGTCCGAGCAAGGCGAGGACGCCCTCGGCCGTCACCTTGCCGCCGCTATGGGCGAGCGCCTGATCGAGGATCGACAGCCCGTCGCGTGCGGAGCCTTCGGCGGCCCGGGCGATCAGCGCAAGCGCCTCCGGCTCGGCCTTCTGCTTCTCCGCCTTGACGATGGCCTTGAAATGCTCCGCCAGCAGCGCGGCGTCGAGCCGGCGCAGGTCG
>CAYOUE010000133.1:0-9294 GCA_964407075.1 uncultured Hyphomicrobiaceae bacterium | reverse complement strand
AGGAAGTCGGCACCAACAACTTCCGCCTCTACGGTCAGGAGGCGAACGGCCAGACCGTAGCGCTCGCACGCATGAACATGTTTCTGCACGGACGTGACGCGGCCGACATCCGCTGGTGCGACACGATCAACGGACCGACCCTGCTCGAAGGCGATCATCTGATGCGCTTCGACACCGTTGTCGCCAATCCGCCATTCAGCCTTGACAAATGGGGCGCGGAGAATGCCGAGAACGATCCTTTTCGCCGTTTCGCGCGCGGGGTGCCGCCGAAGTCGAAGGGCGACTACGCCTTCATCCTCCACATGCTGGCGATCGCCCGCCCCGGGGAGGGGCGCGTGGCCGTTGTTGCGCCACACGGCGTGCTCTTCCGCGGCGGCGCCGAAGGACGTATTCGTGAAAGCATCGTGCGCGACAACCTTCTCGACGTGGTCGTCGGTCTGCCCGCGCAGCTCTTCCCGACAACGGGCATCCCCGTCTGCATCATGGTGTTCGACCGCGTTCGCGAGACGGGCGGCGCGCGTGAAGGCGAGCGCGATGTGCTCTTCATCGACGCCAGCCGCGAGTACGGCTCCGGCAAGCGCCAGAACCAGCTCCGCGACGAGGATGTGGCCAAGATCGTTTCGACCGTGCGCGAGCGCCGGGAGATCGAGCGCTATTCGCACCGCGCCGCGTTCGAGGAGATCGAGCGCAACAAGTTCAATCTCAACATCCCGCGTTACGTCGACACATTCGAGCCCGAGCCCGAAATCGACATCCAGGCGGTACAGAACGAGATCCGCGAGCTCGACCGAAAATTGGCCGAAACGCGCGCCGAGATGAACCGCTATCTGAAGGAACTCGGCATTGAAGTCTGATGCTGCAAATTACCGCGCACGGCGCATTGGACGCACGCTGAAGCTTTTCCTCGTCGACGGGTCTCCCACGGGCGTGATCACGGCCGAGCTTGGCAACTGGTCGGGCAAGGCTGTCGTCGCACCGCGCACGGCGCTGCCGGACCTCATCAAGCGTGAGGAAGCCTCCCGCACGGGCGCCTACCTCCTGATGGGGCCCGATCCGGACAATACCGCTCGCACGCTTGTCTATGTCGGTGAAAGCGACAGCGTCCGCACAAGGCTTGCCAGCCATGACTCCGACGACGCCAAGCAATTCTTCACCCGTGTCTGCCTGATCGTTTCCAAAGACGAGAATCTGACCAAGGCGCATGGCCGCTATCTGGAAGCTCGCATCATGGCGCTGATACGGGCTGCCTCCCGCGCCGTTCTCGTCAACGGGACCGAGCCCGACTTCAAGGGCCTGCCAGAACCCGAGATCGCCGACATGGAAGGCTTCCTGTCGGAGATCGAGATTCTGTTGCCCGTGCTTGGTTTCGATGTTTTGCGCCGCGCTGCGGAAAGCGGAGATTCGGGCAGCCCCGCGCGGGCGGATGAGCCGATCTTCGCTTTCACCGAAGCTGGTACGAGTGCGCGGGCGCGTGAGGCTGCTGGCGAGTTCGTCGTGCTCGCCGGTTCATTGGCGCGGGTGAGGGAAACCAACACCATCCATGACGCTGCGAAGGATCAGCGTCGCCAGCTCGTCGAGGACGGTGCCCTCGTGAAGACCGCAGAAGGCCAGCACTACACCTTCACTCGTGACGTGGCCTTTTCCTCGCCGTCCGGCGCCGCCGCCGTCGTCTACGGAGGAAACATCAGCGGCCCGGCGACCTGGCGACGAGAGAGCGACGGGCTTTCCTACAAGGACTGGCGTCAGCAGCAGTTTGCGCAGGCGCAAGGCGGCGTAGAATGAGCGCCTCAACCACACTGGGCGATTTCTTCCGCGTTCGGAAGGAGAAGGGAGAAGCAGGTCTGCCCACGCTCTTCGTCACGATGAATGACGGGCTGGTCGACCGGGCCGACCTCGACCGGAAGATAGAAACGAACCTGGCACCCGAGGACCATCTCCGGGTCCGTGAAGGCGACATCGCCTACAACATGATGCGCATGTGGCAAGGTGCCTTCGGGCGGGCAGATAAGGACGGGATCGTCAGCCCGGCTTACGTCGTCATCGAGCCACGCGACAACATGGACAGCCGGTTCGCTGCGCATTGGTTCAAGTCAGCGCGGATGATCCATCTTTTTTGGGCTTATTCATATGGCCTCACTGAAGACCGCTTGCGCTTATATTCGGACGATTTTCTTAGCATCCCAGCGTGCCCCCCAAGCCGATCGGAGCAAGGGCTATTGGCGTCCGTCTTTGATGCCTGCGATGCCGCATCGCAAGCTATCACTCGGAAACTTGATGTTCTCCAACGGCGCAAGGGAGAACTTACGCGTCGGTTGCTTCATGAAGGCGGCGAGCGAAATGGCCGGATGGGCGAGCTCGCCGACATCAATCCCCGGTCAGAACGCGTCTCTTCGGATCAGGTCGTCAGCTTCCTCCCAATGGAGGCAATATCGGAAGATGGTCGGATCCTTATCAACCACTCGAGGATACGTGATGATATCGGAAACGGATATACAAGCTTTGTCAACAACGACATACTTGTTGCCAAGATTACACCCTGCTTCGAAAACGGCAAAGGTGGACATGTTTTTGGACTTCATTCTGGTGTCGGCTTCGGCAGCACCGAATTTCACGTCGTCCGCGCGCACGATGTGCGGGATGTAAGGTTTCTTCACCACCACATAATGGCGTCTGCGTTCAGAAGAAATGGTGAGCGCTATATGACAGGAAGCGCCGGGCAACGGCGTGTGCCGGCGGAATTCATCGAGGACTATCGCATCCCGCTTATGGACCCAGAACAGCGGCAACGCGCTGCCGCAATCCTTGATGCGGCTGATCAGGAAATCGGTCTGCTTCAACAGGAGCTACGCCACTTCACGACGCAGAAGCGCGGACTTATGCGGCGCCTGTTCAGTGGCGAAGCTTTCGCCGCCAACCAGGCGGCCGAGTAATGGTGGCGGCCGGCGGATATATACTTCTCGTACCTTCTGAGCGAAGGAACTTGCTGCTCTACGAGGCCGAGCACGGTGGTTCGTTCTACCGTTCGAGGCCCTCTGTGTCGGAGCCGGTTCCTCGCTTTGACCACAGCCGCCGCGCGCCCCTCGCCGTCTTCGCCTCGTTCGAGGATGGGTACGTCACGCACATCGCCGAGGGCAGGAAGGGTCAGTCGGCGGGCACCGGCCTCGTTCGGCTGAACCTGGAAGATCTTCGGCCCCTGAAGCGGCCCGTGAGCTTTAATGACATCCTCGCCGGCATCGATATGCGCGTTGCACGGCATGTCAGGCAGCGCCTGGAAACAGGCGGCCTGCTCCCGCCGAAGTCGCTCGGCGCTTTCGTTGATCGGATCGTAGAACTCGACGAGACCGTCAGCCCGCGTCTTGCTCGCTATTCGGAGCGCCGCGCACAAGCGCTGCGGCGGCTTGAGCCCCGTGCACGCGAAAACCTCGCCTACCAGAAAGAAACGCTCGGTCTCGCATTGGAGATTGCCGGCATTTCCCGCGACGACTTGTTGGCCTGGACACCCACGTACGCTTCCCAGCAGTCGTTCCTAGACGGACTGCCGGGCGCACAGGTTCGGGAAGATGCGATGCTTCTGTCCGACTTCTCGACTGTGCCCGGCTTTGAAGCCGTCGGCGAAGCGACGCACTACGGTTCGAAAGTGTTCGCAAGCGAACAGGATCGATCAAAACGGCTGACGGTGATTATGGCCAACCGTCTCCCTCTCGAGCAGCAGACTGGCGCCGATCTCATTTATTTCAACGAAGCCTACCGGAGCTTCGTGATGGTCCAATACAAGGCGATGGAGAAGCGCGACGACGAAATGGAGTTTCGCTGGCAGGCGAAGGACCAGTTCTGTGACGAAGTCGAGCGCATGGAGAACCTGCTAGAGGATCTCAGGAAGCTCCCTAGCGGCCACCACCCTGATGGTTTCCGTTTCTCGGACAATCCGTTCTTCCTAAAATTCTGTCCCCGCGTCGTGTTCAACCCCGACGACAAAGGGCTCTTCAAAGGCATCTACCTGCCACTCGACTTGTGGAAGCGGGCCGATGCCGCTGGTCGGTTCACTGGGCCGCGCGGCGGCAAGGTTCTGACCTTCCAGAACGTCGGTCGCCGCATCAACAATTCGGAGTTTGTTGGGCTCGTTGCCGAATCCTGGGTCGGCACGTCGATTGAGCCATCCGCCGTACTTACCGAAATCGTTCGAAAGGTGCTCGAAACGGGGAAGACCGTCACAATCGCAATCAAGCACACCGTCGATATCGCAGACCATGATATGGAGGCTGCGCAATGAAGTTCCTGTATGTCGACGAAAGCGGTGGGCGAGACCAGTCCGATGTCTTCGTCATGGCGGGCCTGTTGATCGACGCCTACCGATTGCGAAAGAAGACTGCGGAGTTCGACGCGCTCCTGAAGCCGCTCCTCGAGAAGCATCCAAGCAAGGCTTCGGAGTTGAAGACATCCCGCTTCATTGCCGGCAAGGGCGGCTGGAGCGCAGTTCCCGCCAATGAGCGGAAGCAATTCCTTCGCGATGTCAGTGCACTCGCCGCAGATTGCGGCAAGATCGTCGCAACCGCGTTGTCGTTCCAGGGCTTCGATGTCGCTCGGGCAGCAGGCCATGGACACCCAACTGGGGAGAGCTATTGGCTTGCCGCGGCTTCTTTCGTCGCCGCCCTGCTGCAGAAGAAGGTTCAGGGGAAAGACAAGGGCAAGGGCCTGACTGTCTTCGTCATGGACGACAACAAGGCCGAGATGCCGAAGCTTTCGGATCTCCTCTATGGCGGCGGTGACTGGTTCGATCCGCTCTATCAGGAGCGCAGTGGTAAGAAACGGGGGCCGGCTTGGAAGCCCAGAACCGCGAGCGATCGCTTTGACCACATCATCAATACCGCGTTTGCGATCAAGTCCGAGCACTCGTCCCTGATCCAGATCGCTGACGTGATCTCGTATATCTTCCGCAGAGATATTGAGCTGCGGACGGTGGACGAGGCATTCGATGGTGAGAAAGCATTCTACACGGAACTCCGCGGCGTACTTGACCCCAAGGTCGAGAAGCTTGGGCAATGCTCGCCAGCGCCCGCGCTCGAGTTCTACAAGGCTGCAGTTCATCCCGCTTGGAAGCAGTTTGCGGGGCCCCGATGACCGAAAGCCCGCAATTCTCGCTTTCCGAAGCCGGGCGCGAGCAGCTCCAGGCGCTCATGACGCTTTCTGCGCTCGGCTGGCGCTATGTCACGCGCGCGGAGGTCGACCGGCAACGCCGGCACCGCCGCACCGGCGTCCTGCTTGAAGACACGCTGCGCGCTCAGTTGGCCGTCCTCAATCGCATCCGCGCTGGCGGGCACCCGCACGCCTTTTCTGAGGGCAACATCGAGACTGCAGTGGAACGCCTCAAGGACGTGCGTTTCGATGGCCTGATGCGCACGAACGAACGTCAAACCGACCTGATCCAGCTGGGCGTCGCGCTGCCCCAGACCGTCGAGGGACAATCCCGCGAATGGCCCTTTCGCTACATCAACTGGGGTCTCGACGCCGACAGCACGCGCGCTAACGCCTTCCACATGACGAGCGAGTTTCCGGTCGATTGGCCAGAAGGGGCCAGCATCCGGCCCGACATCGTCCTGTTCGTGAACGGCATCCCTTTCGCCGTCATCGAGGTCAAGCGCAGCCAGGAGAAGGTTGCGCAAGGGATCAGCCAGCACCTGCGCAACCAGAAGCCGGATCTCGGCGCGCCAAACCTGTTCTTCACGGCGCAGTTGCTCATTGCCGCCAACTCGCACGAGCCGCGCTACGCGACGGTCGGCACCCCGGCGAAGTTCTGGTCGGCCTGGCGCGAGCGCGAGGATCCTCCCAACTACGTTGCTGAGGTCGTCAATCGAGCGATCGACACGACGGATCACGACGCGATCTTCCAGGACTTCGGGCTCCACCGCCGAAAGCATGACGGTCTGCGTGAAGCCGGGGACCGCTTCGTTACACCGCTCGACGAGATGCTGGTGAGCCTTTGCCGGCCCGAGCGCATTCTCGACCTCGCGCGCCGCTTCACGCTGTTCGATGGCGGTGTGAAAAAGGTCGCGCGGCACCAGCAGTATTTCGCGGTGAAGGACCTGCTCAAGCGTGTCGAGGCACGCGACGGCGCCGGACGACGCGCAGGCGGCGTGGTCTGGCATACGCAAGGGTCGGGCAAATCACTGACCATGGTGATGCTCGCCAAAGCGCTCGCCATGAGCGTTCCGACAGCGCGCGTCGTGCTGGTGACCGACCGCACCGATCTCGATGACCAGATCGACAAGACGTTCAAGGCGACGGGCCTGTCGCCGGAGCGCGCGAAGACGGGCGAGCATCTGGTCGAGCTGATCGAAGCGAAGGCTCCCGTCGTCACGACCCTCGTTCACAAATTCAAGGCCGGGCTCAACAAGCGCCGCGTCGTCGATGCAAGCACGGACATCTTCCTGTTGGTCGATGAGAGTCACCGCAGCCAATACGGCGACATGGAGAGCCTGCACCAGAAGATGCGCGACGTGTTGCCGGGCGCTTGCCTGATCGGCTTCACTGGCACGCCGATCGCGAAGAAGGAGCGCAACACTTTCACTAAGTTCGGACCGCTCGTGCAACCGGTCTACTCGATGAAGGATGCCGTCGCGGACGGCGCCGTCGTGCCGCTGCTCTACGAGGGCCGTCATGTCGAGGAAGATATCGACGAAGACGCGGTCGACGCCTGGTTCGACCGCGTGACCGTCGGCCTCAACGAAACACAGAAAGCCGACCTCAAGCGCAAAATGAGCCGACCGCGGACGCTCATGGGCGTGTCAGCACGCCTGCGCTGTATCGCGTTCGACGTCAGTCGGCATTTCGCGGACAATTTCCAGCCCGACAGGTTGAAAGGGCAGCTCGTCGCGCCGTCTAAACGGGACGCCATCACACTGAAAAAGCTGCTCGACGAGTTCGGTGACGTGACCTCTGAGGTCATCATCTCCGGGCCCGATCAGCGCGAGGGCGAACACGCTATCGACGAGGAATCCGACGACGAGGTGGTTAAGTTCTGGCGCCGGATGATGGAGCGTCACGGCGGCGAGGAGAGCTACAACAAAACCATCATCTCGAAGTTCAAGGGACCAGGCGATCCGGACATCCTGATCGTCGTCGACAAGCTGCTCACCGGTTTCGATGCGCCGCGCAACACGGTGCTCTACATGGCCAGACCGCTCCGCGAGCACGGGCTCCTACAGGCCATCGCCCGCGTTAATCGCGTTTTCGACGAGGACGGGGCACCCGAGAAGCCGTTCGGCTTTATCATCGATTACTGCGGAGTGCTGCGTCACCTTGGCGAGGCGTTGACCGCAAATGACGCGCTACGGGACTTCGACGAAGCCGACCTGCAGCAGTCGGTCAGCGCGATCGCCGATGAAGCGCGTACGCTCCCCCAAAAGCACGCTGCACTCCTCGATCTCTTCGCTGGCGTCTCCAACGTGTACGACGAGGAGGCCTATGCGCGAGAGCTCGCCGACGACGCGCTGCGCGATGACTTCTACCGCCGCCTATCGGAATTCTCCCGCACCCTGACGGTCGCCGTCAGCTCGCGGACTTTCGTCGAGGAGACGCCGCCAGACCGGCTCCAGCGCTGGCGAACAGACGAGAAGCGCTTTCTCGCGCTGCGCGCCCACGTGAAGGCTCGGTACGCAGACGCGGTGGATTGGAGCGAATATGAGCGGCGCGTCCGCAGTCTGCTCGATCAGCATTTGACCGCCCACGAAGTCACGACGATCGTGGAGCCGCTGGCCGTCTTCGACGATGGCGCCATCGAAGCGGCACGCAGCGAAAAGAAGAGGTCCGACGCCTCGATCGCTGACGAAATCGCACACCGGACGCTGCGCACCATCGAGGAAAAATGGGACGAAGACCCCACCTTTTTTGAGAAATTCTCGAAGCTCATTCGGCAAACGATCGACGACTTTCGTCGCGGCCGCCTTGAAGAGAAAGCATACCTCGAACGTATCCGCTCACAGCGCGACAAGCTCGACGCCCGCGACGATGAGGATGACCCGACACCGCACGAACTGCGCGGCAAAGGTAATGAGACCGCCTTCTGGGGCATCGCCCGAAAGGAACTCCGGCGCGCCGCGATCGACGATCCTGACCTTCCGGTCAAAATCTCGGTGTCACTCGCGGACATCATTGAAAGCCATCGCCGCGTCGGGTGGCAGCATGACCGCGACATCCAGAACGATATGCGAAACGCAATGGATGACTTCTTCTTCGACGTGGTCATGGGTTCAGGTGGGCCCGAGATCGAACCGGCCGTGATGGACAGCATCATCAACGAGGTGCTGTCGGCCGCCAGGGTGCGCATGCAGGATGACGGCCGTGTCCGCTGACGCCTGGTTCCAGTGGGGCCGCAGACGGATCGCCTATAGCGTCGCGCGCGATGAGCGCCGGCGGCTGAAAATCGTCGTCTCGCCATCAGGCTCGGTGCAAGTCATCGCTCCGCACAACGCGCCCGATGACGAGGTCCAAGAACGCGTTCGCCGCAAGGGCGGGTGGATCGCAGCGCAAATCGATGATTTCGAGCAATACCGCCCGAGAACGCCCCCGCGCCAGTATATCAGCGGCGAGACGCACCTCCTTCGGGGCGTCCAGTATCGCCTAAAAGTTCGCCAGAATGATGCGTCTCGCATTTTCCTGAGCGGAGACCGCATCTTCCTAGAGACGCCGCACGTCGGAAGCAATGTACACAAAGCGGCTCTGCTCGATCATTTCTACAAGCTCGAAGCTCACGCCGAATTTCCGCGGCGACTTCGCGAGGTGGCCCCGCTATTCGCTTCCGAAGGCGTCGAACCACCCAAGCTGATGATCCGCCCAATGGCAAAAAGATGGGGCAGCTATACGTCGAAAGGCAATCTCGTCCTCAACCAGGACCTGATCCGCGCTCCGGTCCAATGCATCGATTATGTGATCGTCCACGAACTCGCACACGCATTCGAGCCTCACCACGGATCGCGCTGGCGGCAGCTGATGGACAAAACCATGCCGGATTGGCGTGACCGCAAGAAGAAGCTCGAAACAAGTCTCGTCTAGAGATTCCCTGTTAAGCTCTCCGGGGTGACGATTTCGCCGCGCGCAATTCGTCATCCCTCCCGGCCTCCCTCATCCGCTTGTCTGGCCTCCGACAGCCGGCCGCCTTCCGCGGCGCGGCGCAAACACCGGAGGCGCTACCCATGCCCGATCCCACTGCCGGCCTGCCGCCGCGCTATCTGAGAACCCCCGAAGCCGCCCGCTTTCTCGGCCTGTCCGGCCGCACGCTGGAAAAGCACCGCACCTACG
>CAYOUE010000132.1:6610-9300 GCA_964407075.1 uncultured Hyphomicrobiaceae bacterium | reverse complement strand
TGACCGCCCGCCAGATCGAGGCGGCGCGCCGCGCGATCACCCGCCAGATGAAACGCGCGGGCCGGGTCTGGATCAGGATCTTCCCCGATCTGCCCGTCTCCAAGAAGCCGATCGAGGTCCGCATGGGCAAAGGCAAGGGTGCGCCGGAATTCTGGGCGTGCCGGGTCAAGCCGGGCCGGATCATGTTTGAAATCGACGGCGTGTCCGACCCTGTCGCCCGCGAGGCGCTGCGGCTCGGCGCGGCCAAGCTGCCGATCAAGACCCGCATCGTCGCCCGTCTGGGCTCTGAAGCGGCGGCGTCGGGAAAGGCGTAGCGTCATGAAGATCAGCGAAATCCGCGACCTGACGCCCGACCAGCTCCGCGACGAGCTGATCCGGCTCAAGAAGGAGCAGTTCAACCTGCGGTTCCAGAAAGCGACCGGCCAGTTGTCCAACACGGCCCGCGTGCGCGAAGTCCGCAGGACGATCGCAAAACTGAAAACCGTCGAGCGCCAGAAGCAGGGCGCCGCGCCGGAAACGGCTTGAGAAGGATCGCGCAATGCCGAAACGAATTCTTCAGGGCGTCGTGGTCTCCGACAAGAACCCGAAAACAGTCGTGGTTCAGGTGGAGCGCCGCTTCACGCATCCGGTCCTCAAGAAGACCGTGCGCCTGACCAAGAAATATCACGCCCATGACGAGGGCAACACCGTCAAGGAAGGCGATGTGATCCGGATTCAGGAATGCGCGCCGATTTCGAAGAAGAAGAAATGGATCGTGTTATCTGCCGCCGGCGCGGACGCTTAGACGTCTGGCGAAACGGAACGCGAATGACTGAACGAAACGCCGCGGGCGGGTTTGCAGCGCCGCGAGAGCGCATAGAGGTTTTGGGAATAGTCAGATGATTCAGATGCAGACCAATTTGGATGTCGCCGACAATTCCGGCGCCCGCCGCGTGCAGTGCATCAAGGTGCTGGGCGGCTCCAAGCGGCGCTTCGCCTCCGTCGGCGACATCATCGTCGTCAGCGTGAAGGAGGCAATCCCGCGTGGCCGCGTCAAGAAGGGCCAGGTCATGAAGGCCGTCGTCGTGCGCACCGCCACGGGACTGCGCCGTCCGGACGGCAGCCTGATCCGCTTCGACCGCAACGCCGCAGTGCTTGTGAACAACAACAAGGAGCCGATCGGCACACGCATCTTCGGCCCGGTTCCGCGCGAGTTGCGCGCGCGCCAGCACATGAAGATCATCTCGCTGGCTCCTGAGGTGCTGTAATGGCGAAACTGAAACTGAAAAAAGGCGACAAGGTCGTCGTGATGGCGGGGCGCGACAAGGGCAAGTTCGGCGAGATCGTCAAGGTTTTCCCGGAGGAGAACCGCGCCGTCGTGCAGGGCGTGAACGTCGTGCGGCGCCACCAGAAGCAAACGGCCAACCAGCAGGGCGGCATCGTCACGAAAGAAGCGCCGATCCATATTTCGAACCTCGCCATCGAGGATCCGAAGGACGGCAAGCCCAGCCGGGTCGGTTACAAGATGCTCGATGACGGCCGCAAGGTCAGGTTCGCCAAGCGTTCGGGAGAATTGATCGATGAGTGAGTCAGCAGCATACGCGCCGCGGCTCAAGCGCCAGTATCACGATCAGGTGCGCGCCGCGCTCATCAAGGAGTTTGCCTACTCCAATCCTATGCAGGTGCCGGCGCTCGACAAGATTGTGCTGAACATGGGAATCGGCGAAGCCGTCGCCGACCGCAAGAAGGTAGACTCCGCCGCGCGCGACCTGGCGTTGATTGCCGGGCAGAAGCCCGTGCTGACAAAGGCGCGCAAGTCGATTGCGACGTTCAAGCTGCGCGACGGGATGCCGATCGGCGCGAAAGTTACGCTGCGCAAGTCGCGCATGTACGAGTTTCTCGACCGGCTCGTCACCATCGCGCTGCCACGCGTGAAGGATTTCCGCGGCCTGAACCCCAAGAGCTTCGACGGGCACGGCAATTACGCGATGGGCATCAAGGAGCATATCGTGTTTCCGGAAATAGACTACGACAAGGTCGAAGCGATCTGGGGCATGGATATCATCATCTGCACGACGGCGCCGAACGATGACGAAGCGCGTGCGCTGCTGAAGCATTTCAATTTTCCGTTCCGCAACTAGGCACGTCGGGACGGGCGAGGAGAAGCGAAGACATGGCGAAAACGGGCATGATCGAGCGCAACAGGAAGCGCCAGAAGCTCGCCAGGAAGTTTGCGTCGCGCCGGGCGGCGCTGAAAGCGAAGGCCAATGACGAGAGCATTCCGATGGAAGAGCGCTTTCAGGCGCGGTTGAAGCTGGCCGAGCTGCCGCGCAACTCGGCGCCGAACCGGATCCGCAACCGTTGCGACGTGAGCGGACGTCCGCGCGGTTATTACCGCAAGCTGCGCATGTCGCGCGTCGCGCTGCGGGAGCTGGCATCGAACGGTCTGGTGCCTGGCATGGTCAAATCGAGCTGGTAAGGGGAATCGGATGACGGTTTCAGACCCCTTGGGGGATATGCTTACTCGCATCAGAAACGCTCAGATGCGCAGCCGTCCGAAAGTTTCGACGCCGGCTTCCAAACTGCGCGAGCGCGTTCTCGAAGTGATGAAGGAAGAAGGCTATATCCGCGGCTTCTCGCGCATTGATTATACGGGCGGCAAGTCCGAAATCGAGATCGAACTGAAATATTTCGACGGAAAGCCGGTGATC
>CAYOUE010000132.1:0-6600 GCA_964407075.1 uncultured Hyphomicrobiaceae bacterium | reverse complement strand
TGCGCCGGATCTCCAAGCCCGGCCGCCGCGTCTATTCTTCGGTCAAGGATTTGCCGACAGTGTCGAACGGGCTCGGCCTGTCGATCCTGTCCACGCCTAAGGGCGTCATGTCCGACAGCAAGGCGCGGCAGGAGAATGTCGGCGGCGAGGTGCTTTGCAGCATATTCTAACCGGCCCAGCGCCCGCGAAGAGATGAAAGGCTTGGACGATGTCCAGGATCGGAAAAAAACCCATAGCCGTGCCAAGCGGCGTAACGGCCAAGATCGATGGCCAGAAGGTCTCGGTGAAGGGCCCGAAAGGCGAGTTGTCTCTGACGCTTGTCGACGATGTACTCGTGAAGATGGGCGAGGACGGGATCGAGGTTTCCCCGCGGGATGCCTCCAAGCGCGCTCGCTCCATGTGGGGCATGTCGCGCTCGCTGGTCGACAATCTCGTGGTGGGCGTTTCAACCGGTTTCACCCGGACGCTCGAAATCAACGGCGTCGGCTACCGCGCCGCACTGAGGGGTAAGGACCTTCAGTTGCAGCTTGGCTATAGCCATGACGTGATTTACCCGGTGCCCGAAGGTATCCAGGTGCAGTGCCCGAAGCCGACCGAGATCGTCATAACCGGCATCGACCGCGCCAAGGTCGGCCAGGTCGCCGCCGAGATTCGCGCCTATCGCGGCCCCGAGCCCTACAAAGGCAAGGGCGTCAAGTATTCGGACGAGTTCATCTTCCGCAAGGAAGGCAAGAAGAAGAAGTAGTGGAGAGCCCGATGGCTGCACTGTCTAGTTTCAACCGCCGGAAAACCAGGGTCCGCCGCACGCTAAAAAAAGTGTCGGGCGAACGCCCGCGCCTGTCCGTCTTCCGCTCTTCGAAACAGATCTATGCGCAGATCATCGATGATGCGAAGGGGCATACGCTGGTCGCTGCATCAACGCTCGACAAGGATTTGCGCGAAAAGCTGAAGACCGGCTCGGACCGCAACGCCGCCGCCGAAGTCGGACGGCTGGTTGCACAACGCGCAATCGAGAAGGGCGTAAAGGACGTCATCTTCGACCGCGGCGGCTACATGTATCACGGGCGCATCAAGGCGCTCGCCGACGCCGCCCGCGAAGGCGGCCTCAATTTCTAGGCTTATCGGATTTTTGAGAGACGGAAAGGAATAGTCAGTGGCACGAGCCCCGCGAGAAAGAGACCGTGACGAACGCGACAGCGAGTTCGTCGACAAGCTCGTACACATCAACCGCGTCGCGAAGGTGGTCAAAGGCGGCCGCCGTTTCGGTTTCGCAGCTCTCGTCGTCGTGGGGGACCAGAAGGGCCGCGTCGGGTTCGGTCATGGCAAGGCGCGCGAAGTGCCCGAAGCGATCCGCAAGGCGACGGACGCCGCCAAGCGCGGCCTCATCAAGGTGCCGCTGCGCGACGGGCGCACCCTGCATCATGACGTGACCGGCCACCACGGGGCGGGACGGGTCTTGCTGCGCGCCGCGCCTCCCGGCACCGGCATCATCGCGGGCGGCCCGATGCGCGCCGTATTCGAGACGCTCGGCATCCAGGACGTCGTGGCGAAATCGCTGGGCACGTCCAATCCCTACAACATGGTGCGGGCCACTTTCGACGCGCTGATCCGCGAGGACAGCCCGCGCTCCGTCGCAAACAGGCGAGGCAAGAAAGTGAGCGAGATTGTAGCTCGCAGAAGGGATTCCGCCGAAGGCGCGATCCCGGCGCAGGACGCCTGAAGGCGCGGAGGCTTGAGACATGGCTGAAAAAAAACAGAAGGCGGGCAAGAAGACGCTCGTGATCGAACAGACCGGAAGTCCGATCCGCCGTCCTGCGCGCCAGCGCGAGACCCTGATCGGTCTTGGCCTGAACAAGATGCACCGCCGCCGCGAGGTTCCGGACAATCCGGCCGTGCGCGGCATGATCGAAAAAGTTTCCCACATGGTCCGCATCGTCGAAGAGCGGTCGGGCAAATAGCGATTTTGCGGAATTCATACCTGTTGAGGCGGCCACATGCAGCTCAATGAACTGAAAGACAATCCGGGCGCAACCACGGCGCGTAAGCGCGTCGGGCGCGGTTTGGGCTCAGGGCTCGGCAAGACCGCCGGGCGAGGCCAGAAGGGTCAGAAATCGCGTTCCGGCGTCGCCATCAAGGGTTTCGAGGGCGGCCAGAACCCGATACATATGCGCCTGCCCAAACGCGGCTTCAACAACCCGTCGCGTCTGCGGTTCGCCGAGTGCAATCTCGACCAGCTTCAGGCCGCGATCGAGGCCGGAAAGCTCGATGCCTCCGCGAAAATCGACGCGGCCGCGCTCGTCGCGGCGGGACTTGTCCGCCGCATGCGGGACGGCGTGCGCCTGCTCGGACGCGGGGAGCTGAAAACCAAAGTCGATCTCGAACTCGCCGGAGCGAGCGCCAGCGCGGTCAAGGCCGTGGAGGCCGCAGGCGGCGCGATTACTCTGACGCGGCCGGCCAGGGAAGCCCAAACCGCCGAGACCGAGGCCGGCAAGACGGAAGGCGGCAAGGGGAAAAAGGCCGCGAAGAAATCCTAGATCACAAACGGCTGGTCTCAAGTCGAGTCACAGTGTTTGAAGAATGGTCGAATGGTAGAGTCCAGGGAAGGGCGGGATTGCTTAACGGTGCGCCGTTTCCCACTTGTCCAAAATACGTCCTGCATGGGCGAACCGGCCGGGCGGCAGCGCTTCGCTTCCGATCGGACGCAGAATTAACTTACCGAACGGCGTCGTCTTTGGTTCAAGGCGGAGCCGCAGCCTGGATCAGACGCACGGCGGGACGCTGCGGTCGGCCGGAGCGGATTGGAGTACGGAAATGGTTTCTGCCGCTGAGCAGCTTGCCGCAAATCTCAATTTCGCCTCCTTCGCCAAGGCGGACGAACTCAAGAAGCGGCTCTGGTTCACGCTCTGCGCACTTCTGGTCTACCGCCTCGGCACCTATATCCCGTTGCCCGGCATCGACCCGCAGGCGCTTGCGAGCTTCATGCAGCAGAACCAGGGCGGCATCCTGGGAATGTTCAACATGTTCTCCGGCGGCGCAGCCGGGCGCATGGCCATTTTCGCGCTCAACATTTTCCCCTATATCTCCGCCGCCATCATTGTTCAGCTGCTCACGGCTGTATCGCCGCATCTGGCGCAGTTGAAGAAGGAAGGCGAGAGCGGCCGCAAGCAGATCAACCAGTATACCCGCTACGGCACGGTTTTTCTCGCCGCGATACAGGGATACGGTATCGCCGTCGGCCTTCAGAGTGGGGGTGGGCTTGTAACCAACCCGGGCTGGTTCTTCGTCTTCACCACGGTGATAACGCTTGTGGGCGGCACCGTCTTCCTGATGTGGCTCGGCGAACAGATCACGGCGCGCGGCGTCGGCAACGGTATTTCGCTCATCATCTTCGCCGGCATTATTGCGGAGCTTCCGGGGCAGATCGCAGGCACGCTGGAACTCAGCCGCCAGGGCGCAATTTCGGCCGGCCTCATCATTCTGATGTTCTTCGGCGCGATCGCCATGATCGGCTTCATCGTCTTCATGGAGCGCGCCCAGCGCCGCCTTCTGGTTCAATACCCGAAGCGTCAGATGGGCAACAAGATGTTCCAGGGCGACAGCTCGCACCTGCCGCTCAAGCTCAACACCGCCGGGGTGATTCCGCCCATCTTCGCATCATCGCTACTGCTTGCGCCGATCACGATCGCTGGCTTTTCGGGCGCAGGCGCACCGGACTGGCTCAATACCGTGACGGCGCTGCTCGGCCCTGGCCAGCCCCTTTTCCTGCTGCTGTTTACAGCGGGCATCATCTTCTTCGCGTTCTTCTACACTGCGATCGTGTTCAACCCAGAGGATACAGCTGACAACCTCAAGAAATACGGTGGCTTCATACCCGGCATCCGCCCCGGCGCGCGCACGGCGGAATATATCGATTACGTCCTCACGCGCATTACCGTCGTTGGCTCTATCTATCTGGCGATCGTGTGCGTACTTCCGTTCCTGCTCAATCCCGGCAGCGGCAATGCGCCCTATGCCTTCGGCGGGACATCGCTGCTGATCGTAGTCAGCGTAACGATGGATACGGTTTCACAGATTCAAAGCCACTTGCTTGCCCATCAGTATGAGGGCCTAATCAAAAAGGCCAAACTGAGGGGAGCGAAGCGCTGATGAACTTGATATTGCTCGGGCCGCCGGGAGCGGGAAAGGGAACGCAGTCAAAACTTCTGGAGACGAAATTCGGGCTGAAGCAGCTTTCTTCGGGAGACATGCTGCGTTCGGCCGTGTCGATGCAGACGCCGGTGGGCCAGAAGGCGAAATCCTTTATGGACCAGGGTGCGCTGGTTCCGGACCAGATCGTCGTGGATGTGGTTTTCGAGCATCTCGGCGGATTGCACAACGGCGCAGGCTTCATTCTCGACGGCTTTCCGCGCACGGTCGAGCAGGCTGAAGCCCTCGACGCCTGGCTCGAAAAGCATAACAGCCGGATCGACAGGGTCGTCGTGATCGACGTGCCTGACAGCCGGCTCGTCGAACGAATTTCGGGCCGCTTTACCTGCGCCGGTTGCGGCGAAGGTTACAATGACGTGTTCAAGCCGACGAAGGTTGAAGGCGTCTGCGACATTTGCGGCAGCCGCGAGTTCAAGCGGCGTGATGACGACAGGGCGGAAACGGTGGCCAACAGACTGAAAGCCTATCATGCACAGACCGCGCCTCTCATCGACTATTACAATAACCAGGGCAAAGTCATGAAGGTGAACGGCGAGGCTTCAATAGAAGAGGTATCCGGCCAGATCGACGCTGTTTTTGCGGAAATGAAGGACGTTTGAAGAAGTACGGTGAGAATGCGGCCTGATGCGCTTGACGGCGAAGGGCTGCTTCGCTAAATATGCAATTTCTCACGCAAAGGTGTGTCTTGCCGTATTTGGCTTATTTACGGCGATTGCGGCGCGTCCGGCAGGGCGCCGGATCGGCGGGAATGGCGGAACGGGACAATTTCGCCGGTTAAGGAGATTTATCGTGGCACGCATCGCGGGCGTCAACATACCATCGAACAAGCGCATCGACATCGCGCTACGTTATATTCACGGCATCGGTCCGCAATTCGCGCGCGAAATATGCGCAAAGAGCAACATTCCCCCCGAGCGCCGGGTGACCGAGCTGTCGGACTCCGAAGTGCTTCAGATCCGCGAGATAATCGACCGCGATTACATGGTAGAAGGCGATCTGCGCCGCGATACCGCCATGAACATCAAGCGCCTGATGGATCTGGGGTGCTATCGCGGTCTCAGGCACCGCCGCGGCCTGCCCGTTCGCGGCCAGCGCACCCATACCAATGCGCGCACCCGCAAGGGACCTGCAAAGCCGATTGCCGGCAAGAAGAAATAGCGATACGGGCCGCATTGCGCGGCGATCAGCTTGAGGACAGAAGCGGAATGGCGAAAGAGAAGACGCGCGTTCGACGCAAGGAGCGGAAGAACATCACGTCGGGCGTGGCGCATGTGAATGCGTCCTTCAACAACACGATGATTACCATAACGGACGCGCAGGGAAATGCGATCTCCTGGTCCTCCGCCGGCATGATGGGGTTCAAGGGCTCGCGCAAGTCGACGCCTTTCGCCGCCCAGATGGCAGCCGACGACGCCGGCAAGAAGGCCATGGAGCACGGCATGAAGACCATCGAGGTCGAGGTCTGCGGTCCTGGCTCCGGCCGTGAGTCGGCCTTGCGAGCCTTGCAGTCCTGTGGCTTTCAGATCGTCTCCATCAAGGATGTGACGCCCATTCCGCATAATGGATGCCGTCCACGCAAACGCCGCCGCGTCTGACGCGTCAGGTTGATCCGTCGCAGGCCGGGCAGGCTTGGCCTGCCGTTACGGTCTGACGTGCACATTTTCGATGCGACGCCGGCCTGTGCCGGCTTGCTGCATATTCAACGAGGTTCGCAGTGCTTCAGAAAAACTGGCAAGATCTCATCAAACCCGCCAAGTTGCAGGTGACGCCCGGACGTGACCCCAAGCGTCTCGCAACCGTAGTGGCCGAGCCTCTCGAACGCGGCTTCGGTCTGACGCTCGGCAACGCCGTGCGCCGCGTGCTGTTGTCGTCGCTGCAGGGCGCAGCTGTGACGAGCGTACATATCGACGGAGTTTTGCACGAATTCTCCTCAATTCCCGGCGTTCGCGAGGATGTGACCGACATCGTCCTGAACATCAAGGAAATCTCCCTGCGCATCCACTCAGACGGCCCCAAGCGCATGGTCCTCAAGAAGGAAGGCCCCGGCGTCGTCACCGCGCGCGACATCGAAGCCGGCGCCGACGTTGATATCCTCAATCCCGGCCAGGTGATCTGCACGCTCGACGAAGGCGCATCCGTGCGCATGGAGTTCACCGCCGCGCTCGGCAAGGGCTACGTCCCCTCAGAGCGGAACCGCCCCGAAGACGCCCCGATCGGCCTCATCCCGGTGGACAGCCTCTACAGCCCGGTCAAGAAGGTCTCCTACAAGGTCGCCAACACGCGCGAAGGCCAGATCCTCGACTACGACAAGCTGACGATGGACATCGAAACCGACGGCTCGATCGTGCCCGAAGACGCCGTCGCGCTCGCCGCCCGCATCCTGCAGGACCAGCT
>CAYOUE010000131.1:0-9329 GCA_964407075.1 uncultured Hyphomicrobiaceae bacterium | reverse complement strand
CCGCCATTCTGAAGGCCTTCGATCTGGACGGCCCGGCGGCCTCCTTCGAGGTCTTCATCGAGGCGATCCCCGCCCCGCGCCGCAAGGCGAGCCAGAAGCCGCCGCTGGAGCTGAACGACCTTCAGCCGGTGCGCCGCGATTTCGCTTTTCTGCTCGACACGGACGTGCTGGCTGGCGACGTGATCCGCGCGGCGAAAGGCGCGGACAAGGCGCTGATCGCGGATGTCTGGGTGTTTGACATCTTCGAGGGCGCGAGCCTCGGCGCGGGCCGGAAGTCGATGGCGATCGAGGTGACGCTCCAGCCGCGCGAGAGAACGCTGACAGACGAGCAGATCGACGCCGTGTCCTCGCAGATTGTCGCGGCGGTCAGGAAGGCGACGGGCGGGGAGATCCGCGCTTGACGCGCCATGCCGGACTCATGATGAAAAAGGCGTCTGGAAAGATGTTGCGCTAAACTGCCGGGCTCCCGCCTTGCCGGGCGTTCCGATCAACTGCGTGGTCAAGTGGGGCAAACCCGATGAAAATGCCTGTTGTAAACCTGAAGGACGAAGCGGCCCGGCTTGACGAGTACTGGTCCCCGCGCGTCGTCGGCCGGATCAACGATCAATATGTCAAGGTTGCAAAGCTGAAAGGCGAGTTCGTCTGGCACAAGCATGACGAAGAGGACGAGCTTTTTTTCGTCGTCAGGGGCAGCCTCGTCATCCGGTATGAAGACAGCGCGGGGATGCTGAACGAAGGCGACTTTCACATCGTGCCGAAAGGCGTCATGCATAATCCGGCGGCGGAAGAGGAATGCTGGATCGCGCTGATCGAGCCGGTCTCGACGAAACATACCGGCGGCACGGTGAGCGAGCGGACGAAATCCATAGAGGAGCAACTCGGCGCTGCGAAGGTCTGAGGCGCGGCGCGCATGACCGGCCCATGACAGAGTGCGGCAAGAAGCGGCTCGACGTGCTGATGACGGAGCGCGGCCTTGTCCCGACGCGGTCGCGCGCGCGGGACCTGATCCGCCGCGGCCGCGTGACCGTCGCCGGCAAGGTCGAGAAACGCGGCGGCGTCGAGGTCGCGTTCGATGCCGAGATTGTCATCGGCGAGGACTGGTCCGGCTACGTCTCGCGCGGCGCGCTGAAACTGGCGGCGGCGCTCGATCATTTCGGTTTCGATTGCAGCGGCCGCACAGCAATCGACATCGGCGCTTCGACAGGCGGCTTCACCCAGACATTGCTGCGCCGTGGAGCGCGTCATGTCTACGCCGTCGATGTCGGAAGCGCCCAGCTTCATGAGGACCTGCGCAAGGACGCTCGCGTCGTCTGCCTTGAGAAAACCGATGCGCGCGATCTGAGCGCAGAGTTGATTACACAGCCCGTGGACGCCATCGTTGCCGATGTCAGCTTCATTTCGCTCACCAAGGTTCTGCCGGCGGCGCTCGCGCTCGCCGCGCCGGATAGCTGGCTTGTGGCACTCGTCAAGCCGCAGTTCGAGGCCGGGCGCGAGCATGTGTCCAGAGGCGGGATCGTCAGGGACGAAGCCGCCAGGCGCGGTGCGCTTGAGGCTGTCGCGGATTTCGTCGCTTCCCGGCCCGGCTGGAGCGTGACCGGCTCGATCGTGTCTCCCATCACAGGCCAATCTGGGAATGCCGAATATCTCATCGGTGCGCGCCATGCGCCGTGAGATCACTATCAGCAGCCTCGGCAGTCGCGGCGACGGCGTCGCGGAGACCGAAGACGGGGCGGTCTATACGCCGTTCACTCTGCCCGGCGAACGCATCCTTGCCGAAATCGAAAGCGGCCGCGGCCGGATCGTCGAACTTCTGCAAGCCTCTCCGGATCGTCAGCCCCCGATATGCCGTCATTTCGGCGCTTGCGGTGGCTGCTCAGTTCAGCATCTGGCGTTGCAGCCCTATCTCGACTGGAAGAGGAGCCGGATCGTCGAGGCGCTCAGTCTCGAAGGCGTCGATTTCCAGCCGGAGCCGCCGCGCATGTTCGGCCCGCATACGAGACGCCGCGCGATCTTCGCTGCGGAAAAATCGGGCGGCAATGTCCGTCTCGGCTTCCGCCGCGCATCGAGCCGCGATCTGATTGCGCTGGAGGAATGCCCGGTCCTGCTCCCGTCTCTCGAATACGCCTTGCCTGCCATCGCGGAAGCCCTGCGCGAGATCCTGCCGGACGGTGAGGCGCGCGTTCAGGCGACGATGTGCGACAATGGGCTGGACTTCAATATCGAATGTTCCGGCAAGCGGCCCGGACCTGTCTCGCCCGCGCTCGGCCGCATGGCGGAGCGGCATGGCATCATCCGCATCACCGATGGCGACGATCCGCTTCTGACACTCGACGCCCCGAGGATCACGCTCGGCGGCGTTCAGGTGGACCTGCCTCCGCAAGCCTTCCTGCAAGCCTCGGCCGAAGCGGAAGCCGCAATGGCGGAGATCGCCGTGAAAGCCGCCGGAAAGGCGAAGAAGATCGCCGACCTGTATGCCGGTCTTGGCGCGTTCACTCATGCGCTCGCGCGCAAGGCGCGGGTGACGGCGGTCGAAATCGACAGGACGCTGCTGACCGCGCTCACCGCCGCCGCCCGCCGCGCCAAGGGACGCAAGCCGATCGAGACGATGGCGCGCAATCTGGCGCTTGAGCCGCTTTCCTTCATGGAACTGAACGCTTACGACGCAGTGCTGTTCGACCCCCCGCGCGCCGGGGCGTTGCCGCAGGCCAGCGCACTGGCGAAATCGCGCGTGCCCACAGTGATCGCCGTCTCCTGCAATCCCGTGACCTTCGCCAAGGACGCGCGCACGCTGATCGGTGGCGGTTACAGGCTGAAGCAGGTCACGCCGATCGACCAGTTCGTCTTTTCCGCTCATGTCGAGCTGATCGCTGTGTTCTCGAAAACATGAAACCCTGCCTCCGGGCAGGAGGCAGGGCCGTCATTGGGGGAACTATCGGTTTTCGCCGTTACACTGAAACAGCAGTCTTGGCGGTTTCGCCTTCGATCAGCTTCTCATTGGCGTTGGCCGCCTTGGACTGTGCGATCTCGATCTTGCGCGGCTTCATGGCATCCGGGATTTCGCGCTTGAGATCGATGTGCAGCAGCCCGTTTTCGAGCGAAGCACCCGTCACCTCGATATAGTCGGCGAGACGGAAGCGGCGTTCGAAATTGCGTCCGGCGATGCCACGATGCAGATATTCGGTCTGCTTGTCGTCGGCGGACTTCTCACCGCGAACGGTCAGCGTGCCTTCCTTGACTTCAAGGTTGAGATCGGCATTTCCAAAGCCGGCGACAGCCATGGTGATGCGATACTCGTTTTCGCCAAGGCGCTCGATATTATAGGGCGGAAAGCCGTTGTCGCCCTCGTTCGAGGCAAGCTGCTCGATCATGTTCGCAAGATGATCGAAGCCGACGGACTGGCGGTAAAGGGGGGTAAAGTCGAAACGTCTCATGTCACATCCTCCATCAGAAGCGATATGCTTTGGCCCGCCTTTTCGGCCGGGCCGTTCAACGATTTTTGCACCCTTGTCGGCGTGCATCATTGATTTAATCCGGGGATCGCCGCTTTCAAGTCCCCGTCAAGGCAAAAAATACGCCTAGCAGGCTGCTAGCCGGGGCTGTGCAAAGCGAGCCGGACTTTACGGCGGCGCTTGAGCGCGATCCGCGCCGGGGATATGGTGCGGCGAGCATTTCACTCAAGAGCGCGGGCGCGGATGGAACTGTTTGGAATCGCAAGGAATCCGGTGCCAAGCGGCGCGGTTCCGGGCAGCTTTACGGCCAGGGACGGCGTCACGATCCGCTACGCGCTCTGGCCGCGTACGGCCGACACCCGCCTCGGAACGGTCTGCCTTTTCGGAGGGCGGGGCGAATATATCGAGAAATATTTCGAAACCATCAGCGATCTGCGCAGGCGCGGCTTCGCCGTGGCGACGATGGACTGGCGGGGGCAGGGCGGCTCGGCGCGGCTGCTGAAGAATCCGCACAAAGGGCATGTGGAGGATTTCCGCGATTATGACCGCGACCTCGCCCAGTTCATGAGCGAGATCGTCCTGCCCGACTGCCCCGCGCCGTTCTACGGCATGGCGCATTCGATGGGCGGGAACATCCTGATCCGATCGGCGCGCACCAAGGTCTGCTGGTTCGACCGCATCATTCTCAGCGGGCCGATGATCGACATTCACCGCGAACTGGCTTCGAAATCCATGCTCCGGGGGTTTATCGAAGCGCTCGTGCTTCTCGGGCTGGGCGATCTCTACATACCCGGCGGCGGAAAGACTCCGTCGGACCTTCTCCCCTTCGAGAACAGCGAAACGACCAGCGACCGGCTCCGCTACGACCGGCTCTGCGACGTCCTCCGCACAGCGCCGCAACTGGGCGTCGGCTCACCGACGATCGGATGGCTGCTGGCCGCCGTCAGGTCTATCGTGCAACTCAACAGCTTCGGCTTCGCGCCCTCGGTCCGCGTGCCGCTGCTGATTCTGACCGGCGGCAACGACACCATCGTTTCTTTGCGCGCGATGGAGCGCTTCACGACGCAGGTGAAGAACTGCAAGCTGCTGGTCATCGCGGGCGCGAAACATGAGCTGCTGATGGAGCGCGATCCGCTTCGCGACCAGTTCTGGGCGGCTTTCGACGCTTATGTGCCCGGCTCCAACAGGACCATGAGCGAAAGCCATATCGGCCTTTGATGCGGTGACGGGCGCGGCCGGGACGCAAGTTTCTCGAACGCTGAACGGAAAAGCGTCAATTGCGCATTCCGGAGCCGTTTTCGCGGCTTTCCGTGTGCATCGGTTTTATCCAATCGGAGCCTTTCCTGGTCATATTTCTGTCATATGTGCCACCTCGGACACGAGCGCGCGACTTGAAAAGCGTTTCGTTTCTTGGCGCTGGCGGTTTTTTTCATTCCGGAGAATCATCTCTTTCAGTTGACGGATCGAAGTCCGTCAGCTTTGGCGGCCCGGCCAGTGTGACGCAGCTTCGA
This sequence comes from uncultured Hyphomicrobiaceae bacterium, assembly GCA_964407075.1. Classification (GTDB taxonomy): domain Bacteria; phylum Pseudomonadota; class Alphaproteobacteria; order Rhizobiales; family Rhodomicrobiaceae; genus JAHQVI01. The sequence continues at coordinate 4,369 of CAYOUE010000131.1, read as the reverse complement.
TCCGGATCGGAGAGAGGCGCTGCGAAAGATGCTCCGGGGCTATCATTGGGGATATTATGAGTATGACATTCAACAGTGTACTCCGGCGGACGGCCTGCGCCGGCCTGCTCGGCGGCGCTGCGATCTTCGCGCCGGGGGGCGCGGCTGTTGCAGCCGATATGTATGAGGGCGGCCTGAAAGACGGCGCATATGCGGACGCCGCGCCAGGATTGACCTATTCGGTGACCGGCGGGCTTTGGACGGACTATGTGTTCCGGGGCTTTTCGCAAACCGACAACGATCCCGGCGTCTATGCCGGGGCCGAGTTCGCCTACCAGATGTTCTATTTCGGGGTCTGGGCGGCGAGCGTGGACAACGGCACGTCGGATGGCGAACTCGAAGTCGATTTCTACGGCGGGATCAGGAAGTCCTATAGTGGTTTCGATTTCGATTTCGGGATTCTTTACTACGCTTATCCGGGCGACGATTCGCCGGACGAGCTCGACTATCTCGAACTGAAGGCTTCGGCGGGAACCACGATCGCCGAGACCGTTTCGCTCAAGGGCACGGTGTTTTATTCGCCGGACTTCTACGGTGTCGAAGAGGAGGCCTGGGCCTTTGAAGGCACGGCGTCCGCTCCGCTTCCGATCATGGACCTAACGCTGAGCGGCACGCTGGGCCACCAGATCTTCGAGGACAGCGACAGCGATTACACCTACTGGAATGTCGGACTGTCCAAGACCGTGCTAGAAAAATTCACGCTTGATGTCCGCTATTGGGATACGGATGTAGAAGGCAATCCGCTCGCGGACGAGCGCGTCGTCGGCACTATTGGCTTCGCATACTGACTGAACGCCCGCTTCACCCCCCCCGATCGGAAGGCCCGTCGTTCATACGGCGGGCCTTTACCCTTCCGGTCAGCGGCGCGTGCGATACGCGTAAACACCGATGTTCTATTTTTGTTCTTTTTTGCTTGACGACTCGCTGGCGAAGAAATAGAACGGATCAAGAACGGAGACAACGCGCTACCCCCGCTTCGTCGATGTTCGCCGAGGGCGTCACGGATTTCCCCTTTGTCCGATGCCGCCCGTCGTCAAGCAGGCAGGGTTTGCCCGCCCCGAACAGCTTCTTGCGCAGCTTTTGTGCCGCGTCCTGTGCAAAGCTGAAGCCTCTCATCGTCCCCCGCGATGACAGGCGCTTCACCCGCGACCCTGCCTGCCTTTTCTCATGCTCCGAATGGATTACATGAACTGACGGTGCGGGAGAGCTGCATCCGATCCGCCTTGACGGCGGCAAGCGCGTGAAGTGTCATATGCGGGATTTTTCCGCGGAGACTGACTATTGCACGGATTCTGATAGCGGGCGCAGGGATCGCCGGATTGTGGCAGGCAGTTACGCTGGCCGGCCGGGGGCATGACGTCCGGCTGATCGAGCGTTCGCCCGAGCCATTCACGCAGGCGTCCAGCCGCCTTGGCGGCGCAATGCTTGCGCCGTGGTGCGAAAGCGAGGCTGCGGAGCCGGTCATCGCCGAACTTGGCGCGGACAGCGTGGCGCTCTGGCAGGCGGCGCTCCCGGACACGCAACGCAACGGCAGCCTCGTCCTCGCCCAGCCGCGCGATCACGCCGAACTGCCGCGCTTCGCCCGCATGACCTCGCATTACGAGCAATGCGGCGGCGAAAGGATCGCGGAGCTTGAGCCAGCGCTGGCAGGACGCTACGCCAAGGGCCTGTTCTATCCGGATGAGGGCCATGTCGAGCCCGGCGCCGCCATGCCCGCCCTGCTGAAGCGGGCCGAAGAGCTGGGCGCGATCGTCGAAACTGGCGTGGAGTGGGACGGCGCCATCCCTAGCGGTTGCGATTTCGCCATCGACTGCCGAGGCATGGGCGCGCGCGCGGCGCTGCCCGGCCTGCGTGCGGTGCGCGGCGAGATGGCGGTCGTGGAGACATCCGAGATTGCCCTGTCGCGCCCGGTGCGTCTGCTGCATCCGCGCTTTCCGCTCTATGTGGTGCCCTGGTCCGGGAACCGCTTCATGCTGGGCGCAACCGTCATCGAAAGCGAAACGGAGAACGGCGTCACGCTGCGTTCGGCGCTGGATCTTCTGGGGATGGCCTATGCGCTGCACCCGGCTTTCGGCGAAGCGCGGATCGTCAGCTTTTCCGCCGGACTGCGCCCCTCATTTCCCGATAATGTTCCAAAAATTACCGTACGTGGCCGCCATATTCTCGTTAACGGTTTTTACCGGCACGGTTTTCTGCTTGCCCCGGTTCTCGCAAGGCTCGCCGCCGATTATATAGAGGGGAAGGAGACCAGACGGGATGTCCTCATTGAAGATCACGGTGAACGGCGCACAGCAGGCGACGGACGCGGAAACGCTTGAGGAGCTTTGCGCGGCGCTCGGCTATGCGGAGATGAAGGTCGCAACCGCGCTCAACGGCGCGTTTGTCCCGGCCTCGCACCGCGCCGATACGCGCCTTGCCTCCGGCGACAGCGTCGAAATCGTCGCCCCGCGGCAAGGGGGCTGAGCCATGCCCGAATTTTACGGAGAAAGCCTTGCCTCGCGGCTGATACTGGGCAGCGCGCTCTATCCCTCGCCCGACAGTTTCAGGCGCTCCGTCGAGGCGTCCGGGGCGGATATGGTAACGGTGTCGCTTCGCCGCGAAGGCGCGCATGACAAGGCCGGCCAGAAATTCTGGGATCTGGTGCGTTCGCTAGGCGTCCGCGTCCTGCCGAACACCGCAGGATGCCGCACCGCGCGCGAGGCGGTCACGACTGCGATGATGGCGCGCGAGCTGTTCGAGACGCCCTGGATCAAGCTGGAGGTGATCGCCAATGACGATACGCTTCAGCCGGAGCTGTTCGGCCTCGTCGAGGCGGCGGAGACGCTCACGCGCGAGGGGTTCAGGGTTTTTCCCTACACCACCGAGGATCTGAGCGCGGCGGACAAGCTGCTCGCCGCGGGGTGCGAGGTGCTCATGCCCTGGGCCGCGCCGATCGGTTCGGGACAGGGGCTGAACAACCTCGCGGGCCTCAGGAGCTTGCGCGCCTATTTCCCCGGCGTGCCGCTGGTGATCGACGCCGGAATCGGCGCGCCCTCGCACGCCGCCCATGCAATGGAACTCGGCTATGACGCGGTGCTGCTGAACACCGCGGTCGCCAAGGCTGGAGATCCGCCGAAAATGGCGGCCGCCTTTGCCCGGGCGATCGAAGCCGGGCGCGCCGGATTTGAGGCCGGACTGATGCCGAGCCGCGACATGGCCGCGCCATCGACGCCGATAGCCGGCACGCCCTTCTTCTGATTGCGTTTTTTGCTGCTATTCCGGCAGACCGGGCTCAGCGTCCGAGAACGGTGAGGCAGACCGGCGCTAGGCCGCCCATGCCGAGTGCGCGCTTGGCGCCGCGGGACAGGTCGATGATCCGGCCGCGGATGAAGGGGCCGCGGTCGTTGATGCGCACCACGACGCTGCGCCCGGTGCGTTTATGCGTGACGCGGACGCGCGTACCGAAAGGCAGCTTGCGGTGCGCCGCGGTGATGCCGTCCGGGTTGTAGCGTTCGCCATTGGCGGTCCGCTTGCCGTCCTGATACCACGAAGCCGTGCCGCAGGACGCATGAGCCGCGCCGCTCATGGCGAACAGTCCGATAACGGCGCCGGCAAGAAGTCCGTAAAATTTACGCTGAAACATTCAGAGTCCTTTAGTGGTTGCAATCAGCGCGGGCATTAGCGCTCCAATTGCGGCAAGACTCTGGCGTCAGGCGCGTGGTGCGGCAATCTGGCCTATGAGCGTTCCGGAACAGGTCATGGAAATCATTGGCCGAGCGGCGACCATTTCGCCGGCGGAGCGTCGCCGCCGGCCTCGTCTTCGCGCTCCGTGTCTTCGGCGTTCCTCATGATCTGAACTAGCCGCCTAAGCACGGCGTCCACGTTCATTCCGCTGACGGAGGAGATCAGGAAGGGTTTTTTCCGGCACGCCGCGCGCAGCGCTTCGGCCTGAGCTGCGGCGCGCTCTGCGGTCACGCTGTCGCATTTCGAGAGCGCCACGACCTCGCGCTTCCTGTCGAGACCGCCGCCATAGGCACGTAATTCGCGCCGGATGGTGCGGTAGGCTGCGGCCGGATCGGGTTCGTTCACATCGACAAGATGCAGGATGACGCGGCAGCGCTCGATGTGGCCGAGAAAGCGGTCGCCGATGCCGACCCCTTCATGCGCGCCCTCGATCAGGCCGGGAATGTCGGCGAGCACGAAATCGGCGTCGCCGATCCTGACCACGCCAAGCTCGGGATAAAGCGTCGTGAACGGATAATCCGCAATCTTTGGCTTTGCGGCGCTGACGGCGGCGAGAAATGTCGACTTGCCCGCATTCGGCAGGCCGACGATCCCGGCGTCGGCGATC
>CAYOUE010000130.1:0-9460 GCA_964407075.1 uncultured Hyphomicrobiaceae bacterium | reverse complement strand
ATGCAGCGACATGCGCCTGATCGCCGTAGCTCGCGGCCAGGCTGTCGAATATGGCCATGAGTTCAGCGGCGCAATCACCGGGCAGACCGTCCTCGAAGCGGCGCGTGAAGAAATGCAGAGCGTCGTGAATGATCTGGCCGCGCTCCGCGCCCCCCGGCTCGCCTTCGAGCGGGTTGAACGGTCTCAACCCGAGAATGTTCGCTGCATAGACGGCGTAAGGGTTGGCGATCAGCGTTTCCACGTTCGAGACCGTCAGGCTGCGCGGGCGCGCCTCAGGCGGCGGACAGGGCGAGGGCGGGCCGGCGGGCTGCGGCGGCCCGGCGCGGTTGCGCGCGCGCGCCCATTCGAGCCAGGGGCGGGGCGGGTCGAGCGCATCGGCCAGGCCCAGCCCTTCGAGCAGCGTGCGAAGCCGCATCAGCCAGCGGCTTGGCACGGCCGGCGCGCCATCCATCTTGAGCGCACGCGTCATGATCGCTTCGGGCGCGCCGAGGAGTTGGCAGAAATCATGCGCGGCAAGGCGCGTCCTGCGCTCGGGCGGCGGCAGGCCGAGCGCCTCGCGCATGGCGCGGTTGAGCCAGGGGCCGGAATCAGGCGCTGCGGGCCAGACGCCTTCGTTGAGGCCGGCGATCACGGCAAGGTCCGCGGAAGCCAGCCGGGCCTGCATCGCCGTCAGGATCCGCAGGCGCGGATGGGACGGTGCGGGCGCGCTCGCCCGTTCGAGGCGGACGAGGCTGCGCCAGAGCGCCGGGTAGTCCTTGAACGCCAGTTCCGGTCCGGGCATGTCCGAGGCGAGCGCGGTCATGAACGCCGTAATCACCTCCACGTCCTTACGGCCAGCCAGAGCGGAGGGATCGCCGGACTCATCCGCAGCGAAAGCGTGCGCCGCCGCAAGATGCGCCGCGGCGATCCTGTCGAGACGAAGCGTCTTCCCATCCGCAAGCGCCGACAGCGGTGCAAGGGAGTCACGGATGCGCACGAGGAGGCCGCCCGCTCGCGCCCAGGCTTCATCGTCGAACCGGTCCAGCGGCGGAAGGCCGGCCCGTTTCTTCCGGGCAAGGTCGAGACTATGTTCGAGCCTGTCCAGCCCAGGGCCGCACCAGGGCTGGCGCATCGCCGCGATTTCGAGAAGGCGGGCGGCTTCCCCGCATCCACCCTCCGGTAGCCCGAGCCGGGTCAGCGGGTGTTTCAGCACCGAAAGCAGCGCGATCTGCGCGCCGCCGACGGCGTAATCGGCGATCAGCTCGAAAAAGCGCCCGGCCGGAGACGTGCGGAGCGGCTCGCCCTCGCTGCCGGAGATCGCGACGCCCCAGCGCGCCAGCTCCGCGGCGACGCGGCGTGCAAGGGCCGGATCGGGCGTCACGAGATGGGCGGTTTTGCCGGGAGTTTCCAGAACATCGCGCAGGATCATCGCTATGGCCGCCGCCTCGTCCTGTTCGTCCGGCGCTTCGATCAGCGACACGTTTTCGAGCGCGGCGCGAAGCTCGTCCCGCGGCGCCTGCGCCATGTAAGCCGGCCATTCGCCGAACGTGGAGGCCGGGCGCATCGCCATGCTGAGTGTATTCATCCTGGCCGAGCGCGCAGGCGCGCCGTCCGCTCCGGGAAGTTCGGCGACGCCTTCCCGATCCACGCCGAGTTCCTTCAACAGGCTGAACAGCCCCGCCTGCGGATGTTCCGGATGCATCTCGACCGCGCGCCATCCCGTTTCGTCCAGCGCAAGGTCCAGTCCCGGCAGCACGATCGCGCCCTTCGGCAGGGCGAGGACCGCTTTCATCAGCTCCGCGGTCGCCGGGATGCTGCCCGTCGAGCCCGCCACGATAACCGGCGTGTCCGGATTGGCGCGCCGGAGCCTGGCGGTCTCCAGCGCCATCAGCCGGTTGCGCCGATCCGCCGGATTAAGCAGGCCGCGTTCGGCGAGAAAGGCGGGCCAGGCCCCGATGACGATGTTCAGGAAATTCAGCGTGAGCTGCTCGTAATCCGCAAAGCGATCCGGAATGAGCGCTGCGAGACGCGAAAGATCGGCCTTCTCGGTCTCGGCCTCGTCCATGAGCCGTATGAGTTCGAGGGCCATGTCGGAGGCGGCAGCGGGCGTATCGGCAATCCGCGCGCCCGCCTCGCCAAGGACGCCGCCCGCCTTCAGCTTCCGCGTCCAGGCGAGAATCAGGGAAGCGAGCGCCAGCCGACGCTCCAGCGCGCCGATGGCCGGAGCGACAGGCAGGCCGGCCTCGTCGAAGAGCGCGTCCTGCTCTTCGGCCTGGATCAACAGCAATTCGTCCTCTTCGGCTCCGCCGAGCGGACGGATGCGCGGCAGGAGCGTGGCGCGGTTCGGAGAGAGGCGCAGGAAAGTCGCAGCCAGCGCGCGGCACGCGGCGCGGTTCGGCAGATAGATTTCGTATCGCGCAAGGTCGAAAGCACCCGGAGGCCGGCCGTCCATATCGGGCAGGCGTCCGGTGAGCACGGCGCGGGCAAGGCTGTCCAGAAAGCTCTCCGTAGCCGGGATCGAGTATATCCTGCCGCTATCGGGCATCGCGATGCTCCTGTCCGCCGCGCCAGGTCAGGCCGCGCTCTGGCCGTCCAGACGGCGCTCGGCTTCGGCAAGCGCCTCGGGCGTTCCGACATGCATCCAGAGGCCCTCATGCGCGACCGCCACCAGACGCCCCCCGGCAAGCGCTTCGTCCCATGCGCGGTTGATCGAGAACGGCCCTTCCGGACAAGTGGCGAACAGGCGCGGATGATTGATCGACACGCCCGCAAAGACATGGTCCGCCTCCTCCCCGTCCGCACGGCGGCTCACCGCGCCGTTGCGCCCGAGATGAAAATCGCCGCGTCCCGAATAGCCAAGCGATCCGAATCGCGGGGCGAGCAGCAGCAGGGCGTCCATCCTGTCCCCGTCCCATGCCGCGATCATCCGCGCAAGCGTCGATCCGCGCGACTCGATCCAGACCGAATCCGAATTGTGGACAAAGAACGCGCCGTCCCCCAGCAGCGCGCGCGCCTTGCACACCGCCCCGCCCGTATCGAGAATCTGTGTGCGTTCGTCGGAAATGGCGATATGAGGCGCCGTCCTGCCGGCCAGGTGCTCCAAGATCTGCTCGGCCAGGTAGTGGACATTGACAATCGCATCGGTGACGCCCGCCTGCGCGAGCCGGTCGAGCGCATGGTCGATGAGCGCCTTCCCGCCCAGGCGTATGAGCGGTTTCGGGCGCGAATCGGTAAGCGGCTTCATCCGGCTGCCGAAACCTGCGGCTAGCACGAGGGCGTGCGTTATCGCTTGACCGGTCATGCCTTCCCCTTGCGCCTACAGGCTTTTCATCAGCGCGCTCATGTCGCGCGGCGTCTCGCGCTCATACCACGATTTCAATGCGGCAAGATGCGGGTCCTCAAGATTTGCCCAGAGATAATTCGCAATGCGCGGCAGATGGCGGAGATAGCCGGGCTTGGCGTCGCGCCGGGCCAGGCGTGCGAAAATGCCGAGAATCTTCGTTGCGCGCTGCGCGCCGAGCAGCCGGTAGGCGCGCAGAAAGGCGGACTCGCCGGGCGAGGCCTCAAGCGCGGCGGCGCGGCTCAGATAATAACCCAGAAGATGGTCTTCGAGGCCTTCCGGCAGGTCGAGCCGGGCGTCCTGAAGCAGCGAGACGAGATCGTAGGCCGGATGGCCGCGCATGGCGTCCTGAAAGTCGATGACGCCGAGCCGGGCGAGGCCCTCGCGGGCTGGCCGCAGGAGAAGGTTTGGAGAATGGAAGTCGCGCAGCACCCAGCCTGCGGGCTGCGTAGCAAGCCATGTGAACTGCTCCGACCAGAGCGCGGCAAAAGCGGCGCGGCTGTCCGCAGACGGCGCTTTCCCCGTCAGCGCCGGGAGCAGCCAGTCCGGCAGAAGTTCGGTCTCGATGGAAAGCGCGCCCGCGTCATAATCCGGGAGGCGATGCAGCACGCGTCTGGCGGCTAGTTCGGCGGCTGGCGGATGGACGCGCAGCCGCAAAAGCGCGTCAACGGCGAGCCGGTAAAGCGGCGCAAGATCCTCGCCAGCCTCGGCCAGCCGCGTGAAGGTCAGATCGCCGAAATCCTCGATCAGCAGCAGGCCGGCCTCTTCGTCCTGCGCATGGATTTCGGGCGCGGCAAGCCCGGCGGCGCGCAGGGCGGCGGCCACGGCGATGAACGGCTTCACGTTTTCGGCGAGATGCGCGATCCGGCTGTAGGGCTTGCCGTCACGGATGGGCGGGCCGTCCGGCTGTTCCGGCGCGTCCATGAGGAGCGCCGTGCGGCCGCCAAGTGTGAGCCGCGCATAGCTGCGCGCCGAGGCGTCGCCGTTGACATATTGTGCCGCAGCCTCTTCCCAGCCAGCCCCGCGGATGAAAGCCTCGGTCTGCGCAAAGCGCTCGGCGCGCGCGCCCCAGCTTCCCGCGCCGCGCAGCGTGACCCGGCGGCGGTCCGCCTCGCCCGTATCCTCCAGACGGATCTCCAGGCGGTCGGCCGGCAGGCGCGGGCCGAGACGTTCCGGCCATTCAGCGATGACGAGGCCGGACGCGCAGGCGTCGTCCAGGCCGAGTTCTCCGGTTTCCTCAGGCGAGGACAGCCGGTAGAAGTCGAAATGATGGACGGGAAAGCGCGCCGTCTCGTAAAGCTGGACCAGCGTGAATGTCGGACTGGGAACCTCTTCATCCGGGTTTTCCGTCAGCGCGCGGATCAGATACCGCGCAAAAGCGGTCTTGCCTGCGCCCAGGTCGCCATGAAGCGCAAGGAAGTCGCCGGAGCGCAGACGCGGCGCAAGCCTACCGGCAAGACGCTCCAGGTCCCGCTCGTCAAGGCTCTGAAATTGCAGCCCTTCTCCGTCCCTCATGGCCGCCCTTCCGTTGCGACGCACTTCCGCCCCCCTCCGTTCCCGCCCAGAAAGACCAATGCGGGGCGGCGGTCAACCGCTTTCGGGCCGCCATGCCGGGAGCCGTTCCTGCGCCGCGGCGGCGGCAAGGCGTCAGCCGAAGGCAGGAGGCGGCAGTTTCGCTGCGCCGGCGTCGTTGGCGGCGCTCGGCTGGGCGCGGTCCTCTGCATAGGCCTTGCGGCTTCCGTCCTGCGGGATCAGCACCGTGACGGTCGTGCCCTTGCCGGGCGAGGAGCGCAGCGTGATCTGGCCGCCATGCAGCTCGACGATGCTTTTCACGACCGCCAGCCCCAATCCTGCGCCGCGATGCTTGGAGCCTTGCGAGCGGCTTTCGAAACGTCCGAAAACGCTGGCCTGATACTCCTCGGGGATGCCTACGCCCGAATCCTGAATCGAGAAGGCGGCCATCGCCCCGGCTTTCCGGCAGGTCACGGTGATCGTGGAACCTTCGGAGGAAAAGCCTATGGCGTTGGAGAGCAGGTGATAGAGCACCTGCGTCATGCGCTGGCGGTCGGCGAACACGGTGTCGAGATCGCTCGCGATCTGCACGATCAGCGTGATGCCGGATTTGGCGAGCCGTTCACGCACGCCGAGTTCGGCCGCCTCGACGATCTCCCTGACCGGCGTCATGGCGAGCTTGAGCTCCAGCCCGCCGGCGTCGATGGTTGTCAGGTCGAGAATGTCGTTGATGATGGCAAGAAGCTTGGAGCTGGAAGTGCGGATGTCGTTCAGATACTCCATCTGCTTGCCTGCGAGCGGGCCGACGGGCGGCTGGGCGAGCATGTCGGAAAAGCCGATGATGTTGGTGAGCGGCGTGCGCAGTTCGTACGAGACGTGGCTCAGGAAGGTGTTCTGCAGCTTCTCCGCCGCCTCCAGCGCCTCGTTGCGCTCGATCAGCGCCGTCTCCACCCGCTTGCTGTCGCTGATGTCGATATAGGTCAGGACCGTGCTGCCGTCCGGCAGGGGCACGCCGGCATAGGCGATGCTCATCTGGTCGGGCCGGGTGATGCTGCCCTCGAAGCTCTCGCGCGTCTCGAACACGCCGGTGACAGCCCGAACCGCCGTCTCCCAAGGCTCGCGCCTGTCGAGCAGATGAGCGCATTCCGCCCGCACATCATCGATATGCGGCGCACCTTCCAGGAACTCGGCCTCCAGCCGCCACATGGAGACGAATGCGGCGTTGTAGAGCCGCAGGCGTCCGTCCGAGCTGAACAGGGCGACGCCCTCCTTGAGATTCTCCAGCGTCTCGCGCTGCACCTTGATGAGCGAGTTGTAGCGGCTTTCGAGCGCCAGATGCTCGGTGACGTCGTCGAACAGATAGGTCACGCCGCCATCGGGGCGGCCTTCGCCGAACAGATGCACGGTGCGCCCATCGGGCAGATACCACCAGTCCTCGACCGCCTCCTTCAGATCCGCGCGGCGGAGCTGGTTCGCCCGCCATGAGCGGTAATCGGACTGTTCGGGAAGCTGGCGCGACTGGCGCAGATAGTCGAAGAACTCTCCCAGTTCGGGCCGCGCCTCGGCCCAGCCCTGGCCGATTCTCCATAATTTGCGGAAGGCGTCGTTGCAGAAATTGAGCCGCTGGTCGCCCGTGAAGATGGCGACCGCCGTCGAGACCTTGTTGAGCGTCTGCTCATGGGCGGCCATCTGCTGCGACAGGCGCTCCTGCACGTCTTCGAGCGGGGCCACGTCGATCACCGCGCCCGCACTCGCCCGGCCCACGGGCACGACGATGGTGTCGAAGCTGCGCCGCTCGCCCGCGACCACGGTCTGCAGACGCTTGCGGAAGGTTTCGCCGGAGGCGAGCGCGGCCTCGGCGGCGCGGCGCTGGCGGGTTTCGAGCAGCTCGCGCTGCTCCTCGACGACTTCCTCCGCCCTGGCGGCCTCGACAGCGCTCGCATAGGCGCGGTTCACCCAAGTCAGCCGGCCTACGGGATCGCGGAACCAGACCGGCATCGGCAGGGCGTCGAGCACGGCGCGCTGCGAAGCCAGTTCCTCGTTCATGGCGCGCTGCTTGCGCAGCAGGTTCGCCATCTCGATCCGCCTCCCGGCCAGGTCGCGCAACTTGAGATAGCAGCCCCCGCCAGAGGGCCGGCCTTCCGCCTCGACGAGCGCGCCGGACAGGGTCTTGAGCGTGATCTCGAAGGGTTCGCCGGTCTGCTGCAACGCCTGAAGGCGGGTCTCCAGGGCGATTGCGGCGTTGCGCTCCAGCCAGGATGCGAAGCGCATGAGATTGCGCAGCTTCAGCGGCACGCCGAATTTCACGTCGAGGATGTGATTGACGAGGCGCGGCGCTCCTCCGGCTTCGAAGGCGATCAGCACCTGCGGCTCGGCGAGGGCGATGGACTGGGCGACGTCGAGTTCGTTCCGCAGCGCCTTGACCGCCTCCGCGGACCGGGCCTCGGCGCGCATCGCCCGGCTGGCCCGGCGCTGGAAGAAGATGATCGCGCCGGCCGCGCCGAGAATGACGCCGCCCGCAATGGACAGGATCAGCAGATCGCTCACGGCGCCGGCGTTCAGTTCCCGCAGCGCTCCGGTCAGCGCATGGGCGGGCGCCGCGGCGCACACGCACAGCGCCGCACCGATAGCGGCGGCAAGCCTCTCGATGAGCTGTCTCTGTGTATGGGCCGGCATGAAAGTCTCCGCGCGGGGCGGCGGGACGATGGTCCCTGCTGACCCCTAAGTAGACGAATCACCGGTAACTGTAGCGTTAACGGAATCCTGCGCCCAATGCTTTAGCGTGTATTCCAGAGATATCCCAACCTGATGATGGGGAGATGGCGCGGCGGGGGGTGTGAGCGAACGCACGGAGTTTTTTTCCAGCACGGTGAAGTCATACCGTGCGCGATGCGGCGCGCAGCGGCGTTCCGCAGACCCGGTCGCCGCAGATCGTAATGTCTCGATACAAGTATCCGTACTTCAAGACTCAGCGCCGGGCCGTATTCGCAACTTCTGACGCAAGCTCATGTATAATCCGCCCCATGGCCTCGATTTTCGGCGAGCCGGCGCCTTTTTTCCAGATCAGCTTGATTTCCGCCTGGTTTTCTTCTGCCGGAAGCTCATGAATTTCAAGCAACTCCCTTTGAGGAAACGTATCAAGCACACTTCGGGGCAGCAGGGCGATTCCCATGCCGGCAACGACACAGCCCAGCATCGCATGATAGGACGCGAGTTCGATCGTGCGCACCGCGATTTCGCCTCTCTTCTCATGCCAGCGCTCCAGGCGTTGTCGATAGCGGCAGCCATGCTCAAAAGCGATTATCGAGTGCTGTCTCTCTTCATCCGCGCCAGACAGTGAGCCGCCAATGGCCGACACGATGACCAGTTCTTCCCTGAATGCCGGCAGCATCTCGAACTGTGCATCTCCTATCGGCTCGACAAGTGCGGCATCGATATCGCCGGCGAGAATCGCGCGCGACAGCGATTCGGAATTTCCAATACGCAATTCCAGACTCACTTCCGGATAAGTCCGATGATATTCGCTGAAAAGGGCTGGCAGATGAACCGCGGCGATGCTCTCCGTCGAGCCTAAGCGAAAAACGCCTTGAGGCCGCGTTCCTTGCACGGCGGCGCGCGCTTCCTCGGCAAGGGTCAGAAGCCGCTCCGTATAATCCAGCAGGATCTGGCCGGACGGCGACAGATGCAGTCTCTTTCCCTCCCGCAGAAAGAGCGTAACCCCTAAATCCTCCTCAAGCTGCCGCACGCGTGTCGTCACATTCGATTGCACGCGATGGAGCCGCTCGGCTGCCCGCGTGATCCCGCCTTCGAGCACGACCGCCCGGAAGATACGTAGATCAGACAGATCCATTGATCTCTCAATAAGAACTATTTCATCACATTTATTCATTTTATATGATGTTTCGGGCTTGGTAAAGATGCTTCACACCAGCCAGTTTGCTGGCGGCGTCGGGAACTAACGGAGCCGCATATGAGCATGGATGATGAAGATCATGATTTCCTGCCAGTCGACCCCACCTCATTGAGCGGGGAGGAATGGCGCACTCTGACCCAGCGCATCATCGCGCAGGCGCATGTTCAACGATCGCTGGCGTTCAGAAGAGCTTTCGGCCGGTTGAAGCGGTGGGTTTTCGGCGGAAGCCGCGGCAAGCAGACAAGAACGAGCCGGTGTCTACATGCCGAGTGAACCAGAAATTGCGGCCCGGCTGTTGATTGTCGGACCTCATGCCGGAAGCGGCGCACAGGCAGAGCGCTGCGCCGCATCCGGGAAGGGCGGCGTGTGGATTGCCGCTAGTACCGGTACTGCTCCGGCTTGAACGGGCCGGCCGGCTCCACGCCGATATAGGCGGCCTGCTCCTCGCTGAGCTTCGTGAGCTGCACGCCCAGCTTGTCGAGATGCAGCCGGGCGACCTTCTCGTCGAGATGCTTGGGCAGCGTGTAGACCTTGTTTTCGTACTTGTCGTGATATTTCCAGAGTTCGATCTGGGCGAGCACCTGGTTGGTGAAGCTGGCGCTCATGACGAAGCTGGGATGGCCGGTGGCGTTGCCCAGATTGAGCAGGCGGCCCTCCGAGAGCAGCAGCAGGCGCTTGCCGTCCGGGAACTCGATCATGTCCACCTGCGGCTTGAT
>CAYOUE010000129.1:0-9481 GCA_964407075.1 uncultured Hyphomicrobiaceae bacterium | reverse complement strand
TGCGGCGCTTGAAGAGCTGCGCAGGAGCGGTCTTGCCGCTGCGGCAGGAAAGGGCGCATTCCGGATCGCCGAAGCCGGACGCGCGCGCATCGAGGCCGAGACCGGCCCGCTCGCAGGCCGCGCCTGGCCGGGCGTCGCGTCGCGACTGCTCCCCGGCCTCGCCCTCGGCCTGGACATGCGCGCGCAGAAGGTCCGCGCCTTCCTCGCCCGCCGCGAAAATCTCGAAAGCGCCGCTCTGGCGCGGCTTTTCGGCCTGAAGGGCGTGGGCGCGATGCCGTCCCGCGCCGCGTTGCGTTTTGCGTTGCTGCGCGCCTTCCTGCTGGCGCGGATGCCGGAGTGTGAACCCGCTCTCACGGAGATCACCATGCAGAACACCTCTCGCGACGCGATCAGCCGGGCGATCCTGCTCGGCGCGGCGGGGCTCAAACGCGGTTCCTTGCGGGACGCCGAAAGCGCGCTGCTGCGCCAGGCCCTCCGGCTCGGCGGGGACGGCAAGGCCGACATCGCCGCAGCGCTCGTGCGGGCGGCGCTGGCGAAAGGCGCAGGCGCGGCTCCGGCGGCTAAGGCTGCGGCCCTGCCGCCTCCGCCGAGCGCGGGCAAGGACGATCTCGCCGCCTTCGCGGCGACGGTGCGCGATCTGGCGAAGACCCTGCAGACCGCGCCGTTCACCGGCCGCGTCGCCATCGCCCAGGTTTATGATTCCGGCGTCATGAGCGGGCTGGAGTTCGGTTCGCTGGAGGATTTCAAGAGCCGCGTCGCGGCGGCGGGGCGCGCCGGGCTGCTCGATCTCGAACGCTACGACATCGCCGGCCCGATGGACAGCGTTCTGCGCGACCGTTCGCGCACCGCCTTCGGGCGTGACGAGCGGCATTTCATCGTCAACGAATGGATTTGATTTTAAGGATTTTTTTCATGGATCCGCGTCTTGAGGCTTTCAAGAGTCCGGAATTCTTTCGCGTTTTCGGCGCGGTGGCCTCGCTTGCCGGCGCGGCCGAGGAAGAGTTGCTGGACGTGTCCGATATCGGTCCGACCGCTGATGAAGGCATAGCCAGCATCGTCCATCACGCGCGGAGCCAGAACCCCGACCCGGCTTCGCGGCTGCTGCTCATCAAGGGGCAGACCGGCACAGGCAAGACCCACACGCTGCTGACCTCCGTGCGCGCGCTGCACCGGCAGGGCGACGTGTTCGCCGCGGTGCTGCCGATGGTCGAATTCGTGACGGAAGCGCAGTTCGACGCCTGGCTGACGCGCAGTTTCGTGACGCGCCTGAGCGAACCTTACCTCGTGCCCGAAGGCGCGCCGGTGCCGCTCGTGGCGCTCGGGTTGGCGCTGCTCGATCTCGCGCCCGGCCCGCTCGCCGACAGGCTGAAGAAAGCGGTCGCCGAGGGCGACGTCGCCGTGTCGGAGGCCGAGTTCAAGGGGCTGGTCAACACGATCCGCGCGCGGCTGGCCAGGGCGACGCGCATCCCGCCCGCAGGCGAGGCGACCATCGCGGCGATCCTCGGCGTGCTGTTCGGCGAGGACGAGGCGTTCGATTTCCTCCGCGGCCTCAAGGTCGATGCGTCGCTCGCCGGCATCCGCATCCAGAACCAGGACAGCGAGCAATGCGCGCGGCTGCGGCTGGAGGAGATGGTCAAGATCATCGGGGCGCTCGGCGGCTCGGTGTTCATCGCCTTCGACCAGCTCGAACAGAGCAAGCTCGACGGCTGGGAGGAGCGGCTGACCCACGCCGTGAGCCGCGGCGCGCTGATCGCGGAGACATTGCCGAATGTGGCCGTGGCGTTCGCGGTGCTGCCCTTTCTTTACCAGCACATAGCGGAGAATATTGACGCCTCGATCCGCGACCGCATCGAACGGCTCGGCGCGCAGCCGGTCGTGCTCAAGCCGCTGTCGCGCCCCGAGGTCGAGGCGCTGCTGGAGCGGCGGCTCGCTCTGCTTTATGAACTGTGCGGCGCGGAGTTCGACGCCGCCGAACCGCTGTTTCCCTTCGAGGACTGGTTTCTCGACGAGCTGTCGGGCCAGACGTCGCGCTATGTTACTGAATTCGTGCAGCTTTTTCAGCGGCTTCTGATTGCGAAGGGCGAGCGGCCGGAGATGGACGATTTTCCCGCGCCGGAGCGGCCCGCTCCCGCCTCCGCCGCCATGGCGCAAGGCGCTGCCGGAGCGCCGCAAGCCGCAGCATCGAATATCGACTTCGACGTTCAATGGGACAAATATCTGGCCCAGCACGCCCATTTCGGCGTTCCCACCGAAAGCGCAAAGCAGGCCGATCTGATCGAATGGGCGGTCAAGGCCGCCGCGCCTGAGATCGAGGGCGTCTCGTTCATACGGACGCGGCGCGAATGCCGGGGCCGCGCGCAGACCTACATGATCTGCTTTGAGATGGAGGCCGACGGCCGCGTGCTTGAGCGGCGGGACGTTGCGCTGTGCAACGAGCCGAACCAGGGCAATCAGCTTGCGGAGGAAATTCACTCCGTGCTCTCGGCGTGCCGCGACGCGCGGCCCGTGCTCGTGAGGCCGCGCGGCGGACGTTTCCCCAAGGGCGGGCGGACGGCGGGGCCGCTGCTCGACGCTGCCATCGAGAAGGGCGCGATCGTCATCCGCGCCTTCGAGGCGACGAGCTGGGAGCGTCTGCGCACGCTCAAGGACTTCTTCGCCGTCCACGAGCACCTGCCTGGCTTCGACGCCTGGCGCGCGCGGGCGAGGCCGCTGTCGCAGACCGCTTCGCTCTCCGATATCCTTCAGTGGCCGTACCGTCCGCCTGCAGAGGAGTTGCCGGAAGAGCCGGAGACAAAGCGCGGCGCAGTCGAGCATCTGAAGCCCCGCCCGATGCGCAAGGCTCCCGCCGAACCCGCCGTCTTCCTCGGTCACGAGATCGCGGACAGCCAGCCGATCTTCTGGGCACCGTTCGAGAGCGACGTCAAGTTGCTCAATTTCGGCGTTCTTGTCACCGGCGATTCAGGCTCCGGCAAGACCCAGACGCTCCGTGTGCTGATCGATGGCGTCACCAATATCGGCGCGCCGGTGTGTATCTTCGACTTCAAGAACGACTATGCCGACCGTGGCTTCGTCGCAGAGCAGGGCCTGCGCGTCCACGATGTCCGCCGCCACGGCATCCCGTTCAACCCCCTCTTCCCGAGCGCCGCCGATGACGGCATGGCGCAGCCGATCGAGCACATCTTCACCATCACCGGCGTCCTCAAGCGGGTCTTCGGCCTGGGGGACCGGCAGGCCGCGCTCCTGCGCGACGCGATGAAGACCGCCTTCGAGGCGCACGGCGTCGATCCGCAGCGCTGGGCGACGGTCGACAAGATCCGCGCGCCGAGCTTCGACGATGTGGTGGCGATCCTGGAGGAGCAGAAAGAGCAGCGCAACGCCACCGCGATCAGCCTGCTCGACCGCGTGTCGCCGCTTTTCGAACTGGGTCTGTTTCCCAAGAGCCACGAGCTGGAGGTGCCGTTCGAGACCATGCTGGACGAGCGCCTCGTGCTCTCGCTGTTCGAGCTGCCGACCGACGAGATCAAGGCCGCGCTCGCCGAGCTGATCGTCATCCGCCTGCACGGCCATCTCGTGCGCGGGGACCAGCCGCGCCGCCTGACGCGCCTGCTGGTGCTCGACGAGGCGTGGCGCGTGGCGTCGTCGAAACATCTGGAGAACCTTGCGCGCGAAGGCCGCGCCTTCGGCGTCGGCATCGCCATCGGTACGCAATATCCCGGCGACCTGCCGCCCGATCTGGCGGGGTCATTGGCGACGCGCATCTTCCTGAAAAATCAGCAGCCCGACCACAAGAAGGCCGTCGTCCGCGCGGTGACAGGCGCGACGAGCGGCGCCCACGCGCAGGAGGTGCACGAGTTCCTGGAGCGGCAAGAGATGTTCCAGGGCCTGATCCAGAACCAGCAATACAGCCCCTATGCGGCGTTCAAGCTGGTGCCGTATTACGCGCGGGAGAAGGATGAGGACGAGCGCGGGGGGACTGGGACGCTGGGGCTTTGAGTCATAGGTTTGCAGCGCGCACCACCAGATCTGATTTATTTTTTTATCATAATGAACTGACCCGCCGACATAAACCATGACTTTATCGGTCCATCTTTAGCGAACTCGTCTACTGCACGTTTTACCGAATAATTTTTATTTGCGTCGCGCCAATAGTAATCGTCGCCAGAAACTATACCTCCGGTCTTAACTTTCTTGCTCCAATTAATAAGATCGTATAATACATCTTCATATTCGTGTGAGCCATCAATATAAACCCAATCCAAAGTCTCATCCTGGATATCTTTGACGGCATCTTCAGATTTTTTTCTGATTATCACAGCATTGGGATATTTAGATAAGTTCTCCTTGGCAATCTCAAACGCCTTTTCATCAAACCATGGGTCAATAAAATACGCGGTCTGTGGTTCGCATTCTTCAATCAGCACTTTTGAGAAATCTCCATGCCGTACTCCGATTTCAGCACCATACCCATTTTTGGGAAGCGCATTTACAACATGCTGGCGTTTCCAAAGCTTTGCCGAAGATTTCGGTTTTAGAATTGGAGCTGAAACATATACAGCACGGCTGCGAAGTATATCGACTAAAGGTCCTCTATCACGCTTAAAGAGCCTACGCTCGATAGTACTATAAGCCTTGTTCATGAAAGTCATTGTTTTGAGTCCCTCATACTGTATCGCTTCTAGCATATTGAAATGGATTAAATAATAGTTTTTGATAGTTCGATTATTAAATTTTTATTCAGGAATCAGTTATTAATGTTAAAATAGATATTTATTAGATTTTTGTAGTCTAAAAATAAATTTAATCGGTATTAAATAATTATGCTTAGTTTTAACGACCATGAATACTTAACTATAATTTTCATAAACTGAGTCAAGCTTATCTGCTAGAGGCAAAGAATATTTTAATATGCCTCTTCCGTTCAACTTGTCTGTATCTTTATGGTTTATATTTACGCCAGTATTCATGGTTAACTTTGACTATTTGTAATACGTATAAGCCACGATCAGACCGAATTCAACAGCAGTTTAAATCTCGATGCTGGGTCGATGTGACTATTTTGGGTATCGAGCAATAAGGCCACTTTTGTCTCCGTCTTGCGCGTCTCCCTCATCGAAGACCGTCCATAGCGCACACTGCGCCAGCTTCGCCGTGCGCCATCCGCTCTACAACCTTAGACGAACGCTCACTCACCCCTGAACTTGGGCGGCCTCTTTTCCCTGAACGCCTGCACGCCCTCGCAGCAGTCCTCGCTGGTGAAGGCTTCGCCGATCAGCGGCAGCGTTCTCGCGACGGCGTCTTCTTCCGGCATGGCGTAGGCCATTGCGAGCGCCTTCTTGGCCTGCTTCATGCTCGACGGGCCCCTGGCAAGCCGTTTGCCCAGATCCAATGCCACGCTGAAACCCTCGGCATTCGGCGCGATCCGGTTGACGAGCCCCCATGAAAGCGCCGTCGCAGCGTCGATCGGATCGCCGAGAAAGACCATCTCGTTCGCGCGGGCGGGACCGATGCGCCGCGTCACGCGCACCGTGCCGCCGCTGCCCGGGAAGACGCCGAGCCGTACCTCGGGCAGCGCGAAACGCGCCGCTTCGCCCGCGACGATCAGATCGCAGCACACCGCCAGCTCCAGCCCGCCGCCGAACGCCGCGCCATGCACATAGGCGACCGTCGGCCAGGGGAAGCGCGCGAGGCGATTATACATGACGTTTTCGGCGTACATCTTTTCCGTGACGGCGGCGTTCGGCGCCATATAGCGGTCGAACTCGCCGATGTCGGAGCCTGCGCAGAAGGCCCTTTCCCCCGCGCCGTGGAGCAGCAGAGCGCGTACGGATTGATCCTCCGCCAGAGTTTCAAGCAGAGCATCGAGCCGCTGCGTCAATCCGACCGTGACGAGGTTCAATGGCGGAGCGTTGAGAGTGACGATCGCCAGACCGTCCTCGATCCGGTGCAGGACGGGCGCTTCGCTCATGACGCGGCTCCATCCGCCTCGGCCCGGCCCCCGGCGCGCCTGCGCGCGTAAAACTCCGCCTTGACCCCCATCGCGCCCTCCCTGAACAATCTCGCGTCCATCTGCTTGAGGTCCGGCGAGACCGCGATTTCAAAACCGATATGGCCGAGAAGGTCCCGTTGTATGTCAATTCCCGCAGCTATTTCGGTCAACATGAGGCCATGCCGCGTCAACGCGAATACTGCGCGGTCGGTGACGTAGAGTATCTCCTGTCCGCGCTCCATGGCGACGCGCCCGGAGAATGTGATCTGCTCGACTTCGGGCACGAATTTGCGCGTCTTGCCCTCGCGCTTCAGCGTCATGCCGCCTTGGCCGTCAGGCGCGATGTCCAGCCCGCCCGCCGTCAGCGTGCCGGAGAAAACGACTTTCCGCGTGCCTTGCGAGATGTTGATGAAGCCGCCCGGCCCGGTGATGTTCGGGCCGTAGCGCGAGACGTTGACATTGCCCTCGCGGTCAACTTGAGCGAAGGACAGGAACGCCATGTCGAGGCCGCCGCCATCGTAGAAATCGAACTGATAGGGCTGGTCGATCATCGCATCGTAATTGACGCCTGTGCCGAAATCCTTCCCCAGGGCTGGCGCGCCGCCGAACAGCCCCTGTTCGACCGTCAGGCAGATGTCGCCCAGGAAACCTTCCTCGGCCGCGACCGGCGTGATGCCGATCGACACGCCATAGCCGAGATTGACGACCGCGCCGGGAAACAGCTCCATTGCGGCGCGGCGGGCGATCACCTTGCGGACATCGAGCGGCAGGAAGCCGATCTGCGTTGCCGGTTCGCGGATCAGTCCGGCATAGCCGGGGCGGAAGACGGTCTGATAGGTCTGCATCTGGTCCGGCGCGATGACCACATGATCGACGAGCGCGCCGGGTACCTTCACCTGCTTGGCCGGAAGCGTTTGCTTGCGCGCCATGCGCTTGACCTGCGCGATGACGGTGCCGCCATTGCGCTTGGCGGCGGTCGCCAGCGAAAGCACTTCGCCGAAGATCACTTCGTCCTCAAGCGTGATGTTGCCGACCTCATCCGCCGTCGTGCCGCGGATCACGGCTACGTCGATCGGCAGTGCCTTGTAGAACAGGAAATCCTCGCCGTCGATCGTCATCAGGCGGACGAGATCCTCCTGCGTCCGCGCGCTCTGCTTCCCGCCCTGCTGGCGCGGATCGACGAAGGTGCCGAGGCCTGTGCGGGTGACGAGGCCGGGCCGCCCCGCCGCCATGTCGCGGGTGAGCTGAGACAGCACGCCCTGGGGCAGCGTGTAGGCTTCGATGAGATTTTCGTTCGCCATCGCGCCGATGGCCGGGCAATTGTTGAACCCGGCGCTGATGACGCGGCGCGGCAGGCCGGGGAGGGCAAGTTTGCTGAAGCCGGTTGTTTCCCAGTCGCCGAGCGAGACGACGCTGCACAAGGTGAGATCGCGCGGCGCGCCTTCGGCGGCGAAGCGGGCGGCGAGCGCGTCGATGACGGCTTCGGGGACCAGATGGCCGCCGCCGGAGCCGCTGAAAAACACCGCATCACCATCCTCGATAAGCTCTGCCGCTTGCCCGGCGCTTATGACTTTGGGATATTCTGGCCTTTCATTGGACGGCATGGCGTCTTCCCTCTAAAAGGCAGTGTTGCTGTCTTTTTACAGTATACTGTATCATCATGCCCGTTCCGATAGGAGGATCTGACTGTTGGTTTCCGCAGAAAAGCCGTTTCCGCTCTATGACATGCCGGGCCACCTGATCCGGCGCCTGCACCAGATCGCCGTTTCGATATATCTGGAGGAGACGGCGGCAAGCGAAATCCGTCCGGTGCAATTTGCGTCGATGACGGCGATCCGCGCGTTCCCGGGCATGGACCAGATGGAGCTGTCGCGCCGCATCGCCTTCGACCGCAGCACGATTCAGGACGTCATCATCCGGCTTGAAAAGCGCAATCTCATCCGCCGGGAGGCCGACCCGAAAGACCGCCGCCGCAAGGTTCTTTACATCACCAACGAAGGCGCGGAGGCGCTCGACAGGATGGCCGCGTCGAACCGGCGGGCGCAGGCGCGGATGCTCTCGCCGCTGTCGAAAGCCGAGCAGGAACTCTTCATGGAGATGATGACACGCGTCGTCAGGGTCAACAACCGCTTCAGCCGTGCGCCGCTCCAGATCGAAGACGCCGGGCTGCCCCTTGCAAAGGCGGAAAAGTAAACGCTGCGCTTCGGCCATTGTCTTATCGTCCGCCGCCGACATCCAATATCGCCCCGGTCACGTAGCTCGCCTCGTCGGAAAGCAGCCAGAGAATGGCACGGGCGATTTCCTCCGGTTGGGCGACCCGCTTCATCGGAATGCTCGGGGCGACGCGCGCAATCCGGTCCCGGTCGCCATTGACGATGAACATCTCGGTGTCGGTCAGGCCTGGGCGGACGGCGTTGACGCGGACGCCTTCCTCCGCAACCTCGCGCGCAAGTCCCGAAGTCAGCACGTCGATTGCGCCCTTGCTTGCGGCGTAATGCACATATTCGCCCGGAGCGCCGAATTTCGCCACGACGGATGAGACGTTCACGATCGCGCCGCCCTTGCCTCCATGCCGCGTCGAGAAACGGCGCACAGCCTCGCGGGCGCAGATGAAATACCCGAAGACATTGGTCTCGAAGACGGCGCGGAGATCGTCAGCGGCGAGTTCGTCGAGCCTGGTGCAGGGGCCGAGGATGCCGGCGTTGTTGACGAGCCCGGTCAGCGGACCGAGATCGCGTTCGGCTTTCTCGAACAGCGCGGCGACCTGCCCGGCGTCGGTAACGTCAACACCTGCCGTCGTCGCCCGTCCGCCCCGGTCGCGGATGCCGTGCGCAACACCCTCAGCCCGGTCGCGGTCGTCATGATAGGTCACGCAAACGCCATAGCCCTGCGCCGCAGCGAGTTGCGCCGTCGCCGCGCCGATACCGCGGCTTGATCCCGTAATTACCAAATTCCCTGCCATTCGCAGCCATCCTGAACTGCGTCCGGCTCGAGGCCGGCACGCGACGTCACCTCTCAACACGGTCTTGATCGCCCGATCTAAACAGTATACTGTAAACAGTACGCTGTAAACTCTGCGATGCCGCGGCTCCAGGCAGAACGCTGCATCGCAATGCAAAAAGACCGGGTGCAGCAAATTGGGAGGAATGCAGATGCTGAAAGTGAATTTTGCAGCCGTCGCCGTCGGCGCGCTCGGCCTGATGATGACCAGCGCTCACGCGCAGGATGCGATAAAGATCGGCGTGCTTCTGCCGACGACAGGCGGTCTCGCCAAATCCGGCGAGGATGCGCTGAACGGCTTCAATCTTTATTGGGACAAGGTTGGAAACAAGGCCGGCGGCCGTGACATCGAAGTCATCGTCGCCGATACGGGCTGTAACCCCGATAACGCCATCAATGCCGCGCGGCGTCTCGTATCCAATGACGGCGTTCAGCTTCTTGTCGGGCCGCTGTGCGGTCATGAAGGCCCGGCCGTCGCGCAGGTCAGCGCGCAGA
>CAYOUE010000128.1:0-9530 GCA_964407075.1 uncultured Hyphomicrobiaceae bacterium | reverse complement strand
TACCGGCGCTTCCGACGATCGGCATCGCATTGGAATTCGCTGATCCGCGCCCATCCCTGGCTGTCAAGGCGTTAGGCGACCATATCCGGGCCGTCCTGCCCGCACTCTAAGCATATGATCTTTTGTGCGAAGGCCTTCTCTTATTGCTCGGCAGCCTGCAGGGCCTGCCGGATTTCTCCCACGCATAATCATGGCGACGAATTGCGTATAGGGCATTATCATTGACGCCTGGCGGCAAGATACGCCGCGCACATGCAAGGTGAAGCTTCATGGGATGGTTCTGGAAGTCGAAAAAGCCGGCCCCCGCGGCCGTTCCGCAATCAGGCGCTCTCGCTGACGAGCTTGCCGACGCAGATGTCCGCGAGGCCCTCGCAGGCTACAGGCGTTTCCGCCGGCAATTCGAAGAGGACAAGGCCTTCTACAGTAAACTCGCCGGACGCCAGGAGCCGAGGCTGCTCTGGATAGGCTGTTCGGACAGCCGCGTGGTCCCGGATATCATCACCAGCGCCGATCCGGGCAGCTTGTTCGTGGTGCGCAACATCGCCAATATCGTGCCGCCCGCCGGCTCGGGAGAGGCTTCGGTCGGGGCGGCGGTCGAATACGCCATATTGCATCTGGGCATCGACGACATCGTGATCTGCGGACATACGGGCTGCGGCGGCGTGGAGGCGATGCAGGAGGGCGTTCCGGGCGAGGAAAGCCATCTTCATCGCTGGGTCGGGCTGGCCTCGATCCCGGCCGGGCTGACGCCGCTCGATGCGGTCAAGCACAACATCCTCGCCCAGCGCGACAATCTGCTGACCTATGCGCCGGTGCGAGAGCGCGTCGAGACGCGCGCGCTCAACATCCATGAATGGCTGTACGACATGGAGCATGGCGAGCTCCTCGCCTATGACGGGGAAACCGGAGGCTGGCGCCCGCTGAGCGAAGCCGCGCCGGCCTGAAGCCACACGCCGCCGCGGCTGCAAAAAATCTCAAGCGCGCATTACGCCTTCGCGGCGGCCGCTTCGGCCCCGATCTCTTCCGCCGTGGCCATTTTCGCGGCCTGCGCTTCCTTGTTCACCGGCCCTGCGATGTAGCTGTAGACAACCGGAATGACGAAGAGGGTAAACAGCGTGCCGACAAGCAGTCCGCCGACGATGACCCAGCCGATGTCCTGGCGGCTTTCCGCTCCCGCGCCGGTCGCGATCGCAAGCGGAACTGCGCCGAGCACCATCGCGCCCGTGGTCATCAGGATGGGCCGCAGGCGGAGCGTGGACGCCTCGATCACCGCCTCGCGCATCTCCTTGCCGGCCGCGCGGATCTGGTTGGAGAACTCCACGATCAGAATGCCGTGCTTGGTGATGAGGCCGATGAGCGTAACGAGACCGACCTGACTGTAGATGTTCAGCGTGCCCCCGCTATACCAGAGCGCAAGTAGCGCGCCGGTCATGGAGAGCGGGACCGTCAGCATGATGATGATCGGATCGCGGAAACTCTCGAATTGCGCCGAGAGCACCAGATAGATGAAAACGAGAGCCAACAGAAATGTGACGACGATACCCGCGCTGGATTCCTTGAACTCGCGCGACTGGCCCGAATAGTCGATCTGGCCCTGCCCCTGGAGCACCTCCTCGGCAGCCTGTTCGAGGAAGGCGAGGCCGTCGCCGACCGTGTAGCCGGGCGCGAGGAAGGACGAGATCGTCGCAGCGCGGAGCTGGTTGAAATGGTTGAGTTCCTTCGGCGCGACGCTTTCCCGGATCTCGATGAGATTCGACAGCGGGATCATCGGCGCGCCCTCGCCGCCGCCGCGCACATAGATACGGCGCAGGTCTTCCGGATTGCGCCGGTCGATGCCGGCGACCTGGACGATGACGTCGTACTGCTCACCGTCCCGCTTGAAGCGCGTGACCTGTCGCCCGCCGAGCAATGTTTCCAGCGTGCGGCCGAGCGTGTCGATCTCGATGCCCAGATCGGCGGCCTTTTCACGGTCCACCTCGATATTGATCTGCGGCGTGTTCAGCTTGAGATCGCTGTCGAGATTGGCGAAACCGGGATACTCCCGCGCCTTCTCCATGACGCCGTCGACGAGTTCCTGCAGCCGTTCATAGGACTGAGAGGTCTGGATCACGAAGGAGATCGGCTTGTCGCGAACGCTCTGGCCGAGCGGCGGCGGATTGCCGGGAAATGCGAGGACGCCGGGAATGCCGAACAGTTTGGGCCGCAACTCTTCCGAGATTTCAAACTGAGTGCGCTCTCGCTCGCTCCACTGCTTCAGGCCGAGAAAGGCGATCCCTTGCGAAACCGTGGGAACCCCGGAGACCACGAAATAACGCCCGACATCGTCGGTTTCCGCGAAGATTGCCTCGATCTCGCGGGCGTAGCGGTCGGTATAGTCGATCGTGGCGCCTTCAGGGGCGATGAAGACGCTGACGATCGTGCCCTGGTCTTCGTAGGGCGCCAGTTCGGATTTGAGGTTGTTGAAGATGAAGTAGCTCGACCCTGCAACAGCCAGCCCGATCAGAATGACGACCGGGCGCGCGTTCATTGCAACACCGAGCAGGGCGCGGTAGCCGGAGGTCATCCGGCGCAGGAACCATTCGATCGCATTGTAGACCGCGCCGTGCTTTTCCCCGGTTCGCAGCAGCTTGGAGCACATCATCGGCGAAAGTGTCAGCGCGACGAAGCCGGAAACCAGCACCGCGCCGGCGAGCGTCCATGCGAATTCGGTGAACAGCCGTCCGGTCGATCCGGCCATGAAGCCGATGGGCACGTAGACCGCGGCGAGCGTCAGCGTCATGGCGACAACGGCAAAGCCGATCTCGCGGCTGCCCACGAACGCCGCCTGTCTCGGCTGCATCCCGTTCTCGACATGGCGGTAGATGTTTTCGAGCATGATAATAGCGTCATCCACCACCAGCCCGATCGCCAGAACGAGCGAAAGCAGCGTCAGCGTGTTGACCGAAAAGCTGAGCGCATACATCAGCGCGAAGGCGCCGATCAGCGAAACCGGGATCGTGACCAGCGGGATGAGCGTGGCGCGGAAGGAGCGCAGGAAGAAGAAGATGATGAGAATCACCAGCGCCACCGCTTCAGCAATGGTGATATAGACGTTCTTGACCGATTCCTCGATGAACAGCGACTTGTCGTAGGCGACTTCAAGCTGCATCCCTTCCGGCATCTGCGCCAGAATCTGCGGCAGTTCCTCGCGCACGGCACGCGAGACGTCGAGCGGGTTCGCCGTCGCCTGCTTGACGACACCCATCGCGACGGCGGTCTCGCCGCGGAAGCGCACAGCCCGGCGCTCGTCCTGGGAGCCGATTTCGGCGCGTCCGATATCGGAGAGCCTGACGAAATAACCATTGGCTTCGGACAAAACGAGATTGTTGAACTGCTCCTCGGAGCGGATATCGGTCTCCGAGAGCACTGTGAATTCGCGCTGGCTGCTTTCGATTCGGCCCGCCGGAACTTCTATGTTCTGCCGCCTCAGCGCGGATTCGACATCCTGGGGTGTGAGATTGTATGCGGCAAGCCGCTCCGGATCGAGCCAGATCCGCATGGCGTAGCGGCGCTCGCCAAAGATCCGCACTTCGGCAATGCCTGTGAGCGTCTGCAGGCGGTCCTTCACGAAGCGGTCGGCGTAGTCGGTGAGTTCGAGCGGATTATGGCGGTCGCTGAAGAAGGACAGATACAGGATCGGCTGTGCGTCAGCCTCGACCTTCTGGATAATGGGCTCGTCGATTTCAGCCGGGAGCCTCCCGCGTACGCGGCCGACCCGGTCCCGCACATCGGCCGCGGCGGAGTCCGGTTCGCGGTCCAGCTTGAAGCGCAGGGTGATCTGGCTCCGCTCGGCCCTGTTCACAGACGTAATATAGTCGATCCCCTCGATCCCTGAGAGGGAGTCTTCCAGAACCTGCGTGACCTGCGTTTCGATGATGGTTGCGCTTGCGCCGCGATAGTCGGTCTGGACAGTGACGACCGGCGGATCGATATTCGGATATTCCCTGACAGTCAGGCGCTGGTAGGATACAAGCCCGACGAGAAGCACGACGAGGCTCATCACGGTTGCCAGAACCGGGCGGCGGATGGAGAGGTCGGAAATGCCCATGCCTCAGGCCCCCCCGCCTTGAGCGGCGGCGCTTTCCGGATCGCCGTCCTCTCCGGCCTGCGCGGCGTCTCCGACCGGCCTGATGCCGGCGCCGTCACGGATCTTCTGCTGGCCTGCCGTCACGACCACGTCGCCGCCGGACAGCCCTTCTATGATCTCGACCCGCCCGTCCCGCCGGGTACCGAGCCGGACCTGCACCCATTGCGCCTTGCCGTCAACTACGCGGTAGACGAACTGGCCCTGGCCCTGCGGCACGATGGCCTGCTCAGGCACCGTGAGCGCATTCGGCTTCAGCTCAAGGATCAGATTGACCCGGGCGAAGAGACCGGGGCGGAGAAGCTGCTCGCGGTTCTCGATGCGCGCACGAATTACGATGCTGCGGCCCGCAGCGTCGATGCGCGGGTCGATGGCGTAAACCTCTCCCTGAAAGGTGCGGCCCGCATAGGCGTCGACCGCGATTTCGATGGACTGGCCTACACGCACGGCGGGCAGGAAACGTTCTGCGATGCGGAAGTCCACCTTGATCGGGTCGATGTCCTCAAGATTGAAAAGGTCCTGTCCGGTCGCGACATAGTCCCCAACACTGACCTTCCTCAACCCGGCGATGCCTTCGAAAGGCGCGGTGATCGTATATTGCGCAAGCCTGACCCGCGCCAGTTCGACGGTTGCAGTGCTCACGTCGAGAGCCGAACGGGCCTCGTCGCGCGAACGCGCTGTTGCAATCTCGTTGCTGAACAATTCCTGCGTACGGTTGAAATTCCGCTGGGCGAGTTCGAGGCGGGCCTCGGCGTCCGCCAGTTCGGCGCGCGGCAGAGCGTCGTCCAGCTTGATGAGGACGTCGCCGCGGGCGACCGGCTTGCCTTCCTCGAAACCGATTTCGATGATGCGGCCAGACACTTCCGGGCGCACAGTGACGGACTCGTTTGATATGAGGGACCCCACGGCGGACACGCGTTCGGTCAGTGCCGAACTCGTCACAGGGGCGGTCTCGACGGGCACTTGCGGAGGCCCGCCCTGTTGCGCCGCCGCTGGGGCAGCAAGAATCGCTATCAGGATCAGGCTTAAGCCGCCTCGCATTGAGCGCTCCCATTCTCCGGCACGCGGCCCGGATTCAAGACGGGTAACGCATGGCACAAACAGATGTCGTTTAATGCGGCTGCGGCGCCGCAGTGAAGACCGCCAAATGCGAGGCGGCGTCGATTTCATGCTCTTAAGCTATAATTATATATTTTAGCGGTGCGCGCCGCGAACTAATTTTTTTATGCGCGCGGATCAGCCGCGCCTCGCCATTGCGCTGCGCGTCGCCCCGGCTGCGTGGCGGGTGCGCCTAGCCCAGAACCGCCCTGAAGATCGGCCATTCCCAGACCGGGCCAAGCAACTCGGCAATCGCCGCAAGTCCGCCGACCGCCAGCGACAGATAGGCGACAAAGCTGGTCCTGCCCTGTTTCTGGCCGATCTTGTAGATGATGTCGTTCTGTTCGGCCAGCTTGGCGGCGATCCTTTCCGCGATCAATTCCGCCGCGGCGGCGTTCGCTTCGTTGGACATTTCTGTCAGCCGGCGCTCATGCGTCTGGCGCATGAACTGCTCGTGCCTGCGCTGGGATTCTTCCATACTCATCGGCGCACATCCCCCTGATACAGATCCTTCTATGTACAGACTTTGCGCACACCGAGACAAGCTTTCAAAACGACTCGCGCCGAGGCCGTGCGAAGCAGAGGGCTTTTCGAGCGCGTCTGCGCGCATTATTTATGGAAGGTGGTCCCGGCAGGACCGGCGACTTGAAAATATCATATGTAAACCATGATCTTGCGCACGGAATTTCCGGGCGTTGCGATAGAGGAGGATGTGTGTCTTCACAGAAGTGAAACAGAACTGTAGTATCCGGTTTACGCGACGTTGTGCGAGCGTCTCTGCGAAGCTAACGGGTAACCGTCGGGAAAGGCAGACGTGAACGCAATAACAGCCGTGAGATCATCACCCGAGGCCTTTCCGGCTCTCGTTCTTAACGCTGATTATCGCCCCCTCAGCTACTACCCGCTCTCACTCTGGAACTGGCAGGATACGGTCAAGGCGGTCTTCCTCGACCGCGTGAACATCGTGTCCGAATATGAAAAGCGCGTGCACAGCCCCACATTCGAGATGAGGCTGCCGAGCGTCGTCTCGCTGAAAGTCTATGTGAAGCCTGCGCTCTATCCGGCCTTCACGCGGTTCAACGTGTTCCTGCGCGACAAATTCACCTGCCAGTATTGCGGGGCGAAGGAAGATCTGACCTTCGACCACCTCATTCCGCGCTCACGCGGAGGAATGACGCGGTGGGACAACGTCGTCGCCGCCTGCGCACCGTGCAACCTTCGCAAGGGCAACATGATGCCCAAAAAAGCGAAAATGTTCCCGACTCAGACGCCCTACAGGCCGACGGTTCACGAGTTGCACCGCAACGGACGGCTCTTTCCGCCGAATTATCTGCACCAGAGCTGGCTCGACTATCTGTATTGGGACAGCGAACTGGAGCCTTGATCGGCTCGCCTTGGCGGCAAAAAAACGGGCGCCCCATCTTCATGGAGCGCCCGCAGCGATTTCGCGGATCGCAAACGCCTGATTCGGACCAGACCGGGCAGGCGAAACGCATGAAAGAGCGGCTTACGGAATTTCCTCGGCAGGACGCAGACGTGACAGCCGCCCGTAACTCAACTCAAACCAACACGACTCAACTCAACGCAACACACTGACACGCGCCTGATGAATACGCATCACCTGAACGCACAGGCGCGGCTGCATCGTCAGGCCGCAAAGCGGCCCCTTGCATACGCGGCATCCGGGCGGCCATTCCGGAAAAGCGGAAGATCAAGCTGGGCCTTGCCGTCCGCAGGGGGGTGCTGCGGGGCGGCGGAGACCGTTTCGAAAAACTCCGCCTGCTTCCTTCGCTTCTCTTCGACCGAACGCAATACGCCGTTTGCCAGACTACCCAATTGTTTCCAATCGGACTCGTACTCGTGCTTCACGTTACGCTCCACTTTACTGATACTATTAAGAAGGTGTTTACCTTCTTGAGATAGGCTAACTGATTCGCTTCGCCTGAACATCAAAAAGGCACTGTCAAGCAAGTCTTTTTAAGCTTTTTTTATTTTGCTGACGCTGGTGCCGAGAAGTCTCACCCCTTGTGTAAAAGCTGCCGCTCGATTTCATGAGCAGGCATGTTCACCAGATCCTTGGCGATCTCCGCCCGGACGGCCTTTCGCAGAGCCGGGCCGTAAAGCGGGCGTATCATGCCGAGCGCGCGCGGCGCGGCGACAATCGTGACGGCCTTGGTCTTGCCGGCATTCAACGCTTCCTCCAGAAGTCCGGCCAGCATACTCAGAAACGACTGCTCGGCCAGATCGTGCCAGTCGGTCTGTTCAACAGCGCTACGGGCGGGAGAGGCCGATTCATGAACGCGGCCGGGACGATCCGTTCCCTGCTCCCCGGTTTTCGAATCCTCGTGCTCATGGGTCTCGCGCACCCGCAGATCAGGAAATTTCCCATCGCCCTGATTTTCCAGGATCAGCGCCTTGCGGCCATCACAGACGACAACCCATTCCCCGGCTCCGACTGTCAGCTTTTCCATGTCCATCTCCCTGTGCGCCCCGGTCTCAAGCCAGCGGCGACCAATCCTCCGGGGCCAGTTCGAACCCCGAAAAATCGAAGCCAGGCGAGACCGTGCAGCCGACCAGCGTCCAGGCGCCGAGACTTTGCGCGCTTTGCCATACATTCGGCGGAACAACCGCCTGTGGCCGCTCACCCGCCAAAATATCGGGGCCCAGGCGGATCGTATCGGCGCCGTTCGAACCCGCCATGACAAGCGTCAATGGCGCACCCGCATAGAAATGCCAGACTTCGGCGGCATCGACGCGGTGCCAGTGTGACCGCTCGCCCTCCGAAAGCAGGTAATAGATAGCCGTGGAGACGGCGCGCCCCTCCACCTGACGCTTGTCGCGATATGTTTCCAGGAAATATCCGCCTTCGGGGTGAGGCTGCAAGCCAAGCCGTTCAATGATTTCAGAAGCTGTCCGCATTTCGCCGCCTTTGCTCTTTCGTGGCCGATTGCGCAATCATTTCACGGGACCGCACTGCCTTCAACGGCAAGGGCCGGTCAGCGTGGACAGACCGGCCCTCCTTCCACCTCTTGTGCGCCGCGCTATGCCGTGACCGGCTGCGGTTCGGGCAGCGCCGACGATTTCACCAGTGCGAAACGCCCGTCACCGAGCATGAACTGCACAATGGCGAGCACAGTCAGATAGAGCGGATATTCCCAGCCGCCATTTTCGTAGCCGAACATCCAGCCGTTCCCCCAGTGCGCCCAGGTTGCTCCGGCTAGGATCGGCGCGAGCAGCAGCGCGGCCCAGCGCGCCTGTACGCCAAGGACGAGCATGACGCCGCCGATCGCTTCCGCGGCGAAGACCGCATAAGCGGACCACGCGGGCAGGCCTATGGAGACGAAATATTGCGCCGTGCCGGGCAGCGTGAAGACCATCCATTTCAGGACGATGCTATGGGCTATGAACATGATCCCCAGCGAGACCCGCAGGATGAAGACTGCCGTTTCGGAGAGTTGATGTTGTGTCATTTCCGTACGCTCATGTTGTTTCTGAATGTGGTTCGATGGAATTTGAATGCGATTGCATCTATATAAATGCAAATGCATGTAGTGTCAAGCTTGATGCAGTTGCATGGATATGGTTGTCTAGGAGCATGACGAGCGAACCATCGAGAACGGTCGAACAGGTCTGGGCGAGGCTTGTGCGCGCGCACCACAAGACCCTGACTGCAGTGGAGTCTGCGCTCCGCCATGCAGACCTGCCGCCGCTCGGCTGGTACGACGCAATGCTGGAACTCGACCGCGCGGGCGATTGCGGATTACGGCCGTTCGAGCTCGAACAGCGCCTGCTTCTGCCGCAATACGGCCTGTCCCGCCTGCTCGCGCGGCTCGAAGCCGCCGGCTATATCAAGCGCTGGCGCTGCGAGGAGGACGGCCGCGGACAGGTCGTCTCCATAACTGATGAGGGGCGCGGCGTCAGGCGGCGCATGTGGCCGGTCTATGCCGGCGCGCTGCAATCGGCGATCGGCGAAAAGCTGAACGAAGCCGAAGCGGAAGAGATGTCCCGGCTGCTTGGGCTTCTGCTGAAGTAACGCCGGCCAGGAAACTCTTATAACAAAAAAGCCGCCGGAAAATGCTCCGGCGGCTTTTCGCTATTACGCTTCGCGCCGCTGGCTAATCCTCTTCGTCGTACTGGGCCAGCGCCGCGGTGATCCGCATGAACTCCACGCGGCGGTTCGCAGCTTCCGCGCTCTGCGTGTCGATGAGCAGATCGGACTCCCCATACCCTTGCGTCACGAGGTTCTCCGGCGGTACGTCGAACTCGTCCGTCAGGATGCGCGCGACCGTTTCGGCGCGGCGGTCCGATA